>JBCDAA010000128.1:0-21261 GCA_039186435.1 Myxococcota bacterium
ACGACTACGGCGGTTTTCCTCAGGAGGCCTACGAACTTCAATGGCCTGCGCCCGGTCATCCCGCCGTTGCGACCGAGGTTCGGCAGCGCCTCGAGCGCGCGGGGTTTGCGACCGACGAAGACGCCGAACGTGGCTTTGATCACGGCGTGTTTATCCCGCTCCTCGCGGCGTTTCCGGCGCCTGCGGTTCCCGTCGTGCAACTCTCCCTCAAGCGCGGGCTTGATCCTGCGGAGCACCTTTCGATCGGCCGTGCGCTGGCGCCGCTGCGCGACGATGGTGTGTTCATCGTGGGGAGCGGGAATTCCTTTCACAACCTCCGGGCGTTTTTTCGCGAACGAACATCGGCCATGAAGGCGCACTCCGAGGCCTTCGACGCCTGGCTTGCGAGTGCGATTGCGGCCCCGGCCGATCAACGGGCAGAGCGGCTGACGGGTTGGGCGCAGGCACCTTCCGCGCGCGCATCGCATCCGCGGGAAGAGCATCTCCTGCCGCTCATGGTGGTTGCGGGCGCAGCCGAAGCTGACCTAGGCACCGTCGCGTGGTCAGGGACGCAGGCCGGTTTTCGGATTTCCGCGCATCACTTCGGATGATCGTGGCGTGGGGTGCCTCTCGCAATCGCAGCGCCTCTCGCAATCGCAGCGCCTCCCACAAACGCAGTGCGTTGGCGGCGCGGTGCAGGGGCGGTGAGCGCGACGTCGAGAACCGAGAGCTCCGGGTCGCGGAGAATCGTTGCAAAGCGGTTCCGTGCGAGCCGATAGCGCGCGGCGGTTGCTTCGTCGCCGGCGGCTTCCGCTTGGCGCACGCGCGCGGAGGCAGCGCAGAGTCCTTCGCGATAGGTGAGCGGCGGCCTCGCGCGCGGGTGGGCTTCCTGCGCGCGCCATCGGTCGAGCGTTCGCCGCATCTCCGCCACGGTCTGGTCGTCGAGTTCGCGCGCTGGCAGCGGTGAAGACGCCCGCGCAAACCACGCGTCGCTGGCTGGCGTGTTGCCCGCAACCGCTTCGAAGAAGCCCAGCCGAATCATGATCGCCGTTCGAAGTTGAGGATCGTCGAGGTGGTCGAGGAGCGCGCGTTCGAAGCCCGGCGCCCCACTAACCGGGCAGTCCTCCTCAACCCGTCCGGGCGTGCGCGTCAGGAGGGTGCGGGTCGTCTGATGGATCGCCGTGCGGTTCGGGAGGGAGGAAAGGTCGAGCCGCAGCAGCTCGCACCCGAGCGCCCGACCCGGTCCGATGGTTTCCTCGCGGAGGTAGTCCTCGGCACATCGCGCATCTTCACCCGGTACGAACACGAGGTGTTCGGCGTCTCGAATGCCCTCGGCAAGTTTCGCGCGGGTAACGGCGAGGTGGTGCTCGTTCATGCGGTGCTGGTCGCGGATGCGGCGGATGTTTCGGGGACGTGGCCACACTTCCTTTCTCAACCCGAAGACCGGGTTGTAGAGATCGGTCGCACCGAAGGGCGTGAGCCAACGTTCGTGCGCGCTCTCCATGTCGCCCAGAAGAAAACGTGCGCGCCCTTGCACTGCGCGCGCTTGCAGGGCGTTGCACTCCGTCGCGAGGACGCGTTCGTTCTCACCGAGCGACGCCCAATAGTGCGCTTCAGCCGCGCAGCCATCCGTTTCGCGAACCCAGCGAGCCACATGGGTTCGGATTTCCTCGGACGGGTCCAGCTGAAATCGGGATCGCAGGGATCGCAGGCCGGCCGGTCGTTCCAGCGGGCTCGCCACCAAAAAGGCCGTCGCTCGAACCGGCGCGACACGGCGCGCAACCCCGGCCCCAAGCACAAACACCGCACCGAACGCGAGGGCGCCCAGCGTTGCGCCGGTGACAACACGTCCAAGACGAAGGCGATCTCGCGTCCGCGGCGGAGTGTGGGCAACGACCTCGATGGGGGCGTGCGTTCCCTCGAGGATCCAGTGCGCGCCGTCGTCGCGGTAGCTTCCGAGCGCATCGTGGTCGGCGGCGCGTCGCAAGCGTCCTCGCACCCGGACGGCGTCTTCGTTGGAAACGGACGAGAGGACAAATCGCGGGCCATCCATCGGGCGAAGTTGGGTGCCGAGCGCCGCCGCAGTGCGAACGAGCTCGGGCTCATCGCGATGAAGGAGCAGGCCGTGGGTTTCCTCGCGTCCGGTGAGGACATGCGCCGGCCCCTCGAAAGCGATGCGGTCATCGCCGGCGTGAAGACGCAGATCTGCGGCGGCCTCACTGACGCTTCGACCGGCGCGATGCCAACCGACGAGGCTCGCCAGGACGCCGGGCCCGAGCGCGAGATCGCCCGATCCGCGGAGGACACCGTCGACGACCACCACAGCGCCTTCCTCAAACTCGTCGCGGGGCGTGGGCGTCGCACGCCGAAGGGGTCGGCCCGCCCGAAGGCTTGTTCGCCGTGGTCCTCGAATCCCCCAAACTCCGCCGGCGATCACCGCGAGCGCGAGGGCGATTTTCCAGAGCACCGCTCCATATTCGGCGACGAAGAACATTGCCGAACTGTACGTAGGAGCCCTAGGCGGAACTTCCTCCGCCAGGTTTTACCCCGCCTTTCGGAACGGTCTACCCGAAGATCGGCGGACAGCTGTGGGTCACGTCCACGCCAAGAACGCGCGGCGTGATGACCATCGTGCTGCTCATGCGTTCGGCTCGCAGCGAGATCTCGAGCAGCAGGAAGCGCGCGGACTCGATTCCCGCGCCCATGAGTGCACTCGAAATATCGAGCGGAGAGGCGTCGGGAGGTGTCATGCCGACGTTCACCCACTCCGCGTCGTCCAGCGCCTCGCGCGTCTCCGCGGTCTTCACGCGAAAGCTCACGCTGGTGCCTGCGGGCGTTTCCGCCTCAAAGCGGAGCTCCTCCCACGTCGGTCCGGTTCCCATGTCGCACGCCTCGAACACGTGGCGATAAAACCCGCGCGGGTTCGTCGCGAGCCGGAGCTGCAAGCCCGTCATGTCCGAGTAGGTGTACGGATTGACGATCGAACGAGCGACATCGCCGTTGACGGTTGCCGCGTCGATGGTGGCACCCGGGGTGATCACGACAGCCTGGTTTGTCTGCGTGATCGACCAAACCTTCCCGTCCGCGTCGACCGCCATGCCCTTGTTCGAGGTGCCGGTTGTCCCGGTCACGACCTGCCACGTCCCTGGCGCCTCGGCATCGACGCGAACGACACCGCTGCCCTGAGCTGCGCCCCAGACAAAGCCGACCGCATCGGCGGCGATGCCGTGAACCTGAATGCTGCTGCCGCTGACGGTGAGATTGCTTCGCTGCCATCGGCTTCCGGGCGCGGCATCGGGGTCGTAGCGAGCGATGTCGCTGCCGCCGACCCACACGCGCTGGTTGAAGTCGACGGTGATGCCGTAGGGAAGGCCCCCGATCGGCGCCGCAACGGTCTGCTTTACGCACGCGTCGCCAGCGCCCTCGCCGTCGCAGGTCGCTGCCATGCAGCTCGCCGCATCGACGCAGCGATTGGTGTCGACGCGGCCGATGCGCTGCGCGTCGCGGGTGGAGACCCAGAGGTTTCCGCGCCCGTCGAGGGCGAAGCCGTAAGGGCGCGCCGGCGCCTGCGTCACGAAGAGCACCGCGCCCGTTTCTCCGTCGAGCTTTGCAATCAGCTGGCTGGTCCAGCCGCCGACCCAGACAAACTGGCGAAGTTCGCCATCGGCGCCCTCGACGTCCTGGGCCGCCACGGCGCGGATGAGGTTCTCGCCCGGCATGACCGCCGAGAGGTCGGTGTGCCAGAGCACGCAGTCGTCCTCACCCCAGGGAAGGAAGGTGCCGTCCGTGGAGGTCGTGATGACTCCGTCGCCGTTGGTGTCGGGGCAGTCCGAACCGAGCACCGAGATGCGCGACATCGACACGCCGCGGCGGTTGCCAACGTAGACGTCGCCCAGGCTTCCGACGCTGGTTCGCGACGGGTCGTTGGTGTCCGAGGGCCCCGTGACGTAGCGGCCTTCTTCCACGAAGGTCTCCGTGTTGAAGCGGGAGACCGTTCCCTGTGCGGTGTTCGCGATCCAGATGAAGTTCGTGTTGATGCGGCTCGAGTCGAGGATCAGCGCGCCATCGTCGTCGACGCCGACTCCGTCGGATTCGTCCATTTCCGGATCAAAGGGATCGTCGTCGCCGCCGAGCCCGCCGCGGCGGCAGTCGGGGTTGCAGTCGCCGCACTCACTGAGCACGCCGTTGTCGGCGACGCCATCGCAGTCGTTGTCGCGGCCGTCGCAAACCTCGCGGCCCGTCTGCGTCGGATCGTCCGGATCGCAGTCGTCGCCGATGGAGCACCCGGGACCGAAGCCATCCCCGTCCGTGTCCTCGCAGCCAGGTTCTGTGTCGCGACCCGCGTCGAAGCTGTCGCGATCGACGCAGACGTTGTCGACGCAGCGCTGTCCCGCGAGGCATTCGCTGCTCGTCATACAGGCGCGGCCGCTCGGGCCACCGCTGGAGGCACCGCAATCACATCCGAGGACGGCCAGAAGGGGAGAGAGAAAGAGGAAGAGAGAGGGGCGGCGCATGGGCGACTCCGGGAGCGAGGGAGGGGAAACCTGTAAGGGATTCCCCGGGCGCGCAGCATAGCGTGTTCGAAGAATTAGTGCGATTTCACCAATTGCGTAATGGACAGTTTGACAACACGAGACGCGCTCAGTGTTCGATGTCCCTCAACACGAGGACCGGCGCGCCGGCCTCCCGAGACGCCTCGAGGGGCACCTCCAGTACGAGTCGCCACTCCTGGTGGTTCTCCGGATCAGCGAGAATCTGCCGCACGGTCCAGGAGGTCTCCTCGGCGCTGATCATTGTGTTTTTCGGGCTTCGCGCGACGGGGTCGACGAGGATCGCGTCGTAGCTTTCCCAGTAGGGAGCGAGGGCCTCGGACAATCGGTCCGCGCTCCACCCCTCCGCGACCAACCCGGAAGCGCGCTCAACGTCGCGCCGGGCGAGGGCCTGCACCACGCGCCACACCGCGTTTCGTATCAATACGGTGAACCCTCGCTTCGAACGCGTGATGTCCTCGGGCTCATCGGTGGTTTCGACCTCGACGGGCCGCGGTGCCGAGGGATCGCGGATCGCTTCCCACTCCTCGAGCAGACTGGAGTCGACCTGTCGCACGACGCCGCTAAGCCACTCCGTGAGGTCGTAGACCTCGTCACTCTTCGCAGCCTCGGGGACGGTCTGCACCATCGCCTTGTAGGCGCTCGAAAGATAGCGAAGCAGAACGCCTTCGCTGCGCCGAAGGCCGTACTCCTTGACGTACTCGTTGAAGGAAAGTCCCTGTTCGTAGAGATCGCGCGCGACGCTCTTGGGCCGCACGTTCTCGTTGCCCACCCACGGGTGGTGCGCTCGAAAGGCGTCAAAGGTCTCGTAGATCAACTCGACTTTGGGCTTTGGCACGTCGATCTGGTCGAGCTTGGCCATGCGCTCTTCGTATTCGATCCCCGCAGCCTTCATGGCGTTGACCGCTTCCGTGCGAAGCGTGTCGAGCTGGCGACGGAGCACCGCGCCCGGGTTTTCGAGGGTCGCCTCCACCATCGTGAGAACATCGAGGGCGTAGTCCGGGTCCTCGCGATCGAGAACCGCGAGCACTTCGACGACCCAGAGGCTCAGCGCCTGGTTCAGGGAAAAGTCCCGCTGAAGATCGTCGGCGACGTGCGCGCCCTTGGCGGAGAGGTCGATGAGCTCGGCGTTCTTCAGCGAACGCAGCATCTGAATCGCGGTGCGACCTTCGCGGAACTTCTGCTTTCGTTTGAGATGGCTGCGTTCGATGAGGGATCGAAGCGCGTTGCAGCCGACATGGGGCGCCGCGTCCGGCGTTTGACGGGAGAGCACATTGAGGATCATCGCGTGGTTCACGGAGAACTGGCTCTGCAGCGCTTCGGGTTCACCGTGGATCAAGCGCTGGAACGTCTCGTCGTCCCAATGGGCGTAGCCGCGTTCCGGCGGCTTCTTCATCTTCAGCTTGCGCAGCTTCTTTGGATCGCCCTCCACCTTCGCCCGTGCCTTCAGGTTTTCGATGTGGTGCGCGGGCGCCTGCGCGATGACCGAGCCGGCCGTGTCGAACCCCTTTCGGCCCGCGCGACCCGCGATCTGCTGAAAGTCGCGCACTGTGAGTACCGCGGTCTTTTGCCCGTCGTATTTGCAGAGCTGCGTAAAGAGCACGGAGCGAATCGGAACGTTCACGCCCACGCCGAGGGTGTCAGTGCCGCAGATGATCTTGAGAAGCCCCTGCTGCGCGAGGCGCTCCACCAGGCGGCGATACTTCGGGAGCATGCCCGCGTGGTGCACGCCGACGCCGTGGGGAAGCCAGCGCTTGAGCTCCTTGCCGAAGGGACTGTCGAAGCGCGTGCCCTGAAGCTGCGCTTTGATCGTCGCTTTTTGGTCCTTCGTGAGAAAGTCGATGCTCATGAGCGACTGCGCTTGCTCGGCGGCGGCGCGCTGGGTGAAGTGCACGATGTAGATCGGCACCTTGTCGGCCTTGAGCAGGTCGTCGATCGTCTCGTGGAGCGGCGTGACCCGGTACTCGTAGTCGAGGGGAACCGGGCGCTCCTTGGTCTTCACCAGCGCGGTTTCCGATCCGGTGAGCGAGTGGAGTTCGTCTTCAAAGAACGACGTGTCCCCGAGGGTCGCGCTCATCAGGAGAAAGCGCGCCTGCGGAAGCGTCAGAAGCGGGATCTGCCAGGCGCCGCCGCGATCGCGATCGGAGTAGAAATGGAACTCGTCCATCACCACGTAGTCGACGTCGGCGCGCTTGCCGTCGCGAAGGGCAAGGTTCGAGAGGATCTCCGCGGTCGCACAGATCACGGGAGCGTCCGCGTTCACCGAAGCGTCGCCGGTGAGGAGCCCCACGTGATCGGCGCCGAGCACCTCGCAGAGCGCAAAGAACTTTTCGTTCACCAGCGCTTTGATCGGCGCGGTGTAAAAGCTGACTTTGTTTTCCGCGAGGCCCTTGTAGTGGAGCGCCAGGGCGACGAGGGACTTTCCGCTGCCCGTCGGGGTCGCCAGGATGACGTTCTTGCCGGAAAAGAGCTCGAGAATCGCCTCTTCCTGCGCCGGGTAAAGATTGAGGCCGACCTCGTCGCAGTAGGCGAGAAATCCTTCGAGAAGGACGTCGCCGTCGACGAGCGTTCCCGCGGGAGGAAGATGCCGCTCAAGGGGGGAGAGATCGGCCATCGAGGGATGGGGCATACCATGTCCGCTCCGCCGGTCTATGATCGAAGCGCATGAAGTCCGTCGAGGACCACGTCCGGAAGATTCAAGAGGAGGGCTATACGGTCCTGCCCTCGCTCTACAACGCGGAGGAGATCGAGCTCCTTCGGGCGGAGCTTTCGACGCTCTGGGAAGAGAACGGGCGGCTCCCGCTCTACCAGGACGACTGCGGCTACGTCGCGGAGAACATCGAGATCTGGGGCCTTGGCTTGGTGTTTCACAAGCTCCTGCGTTTCAAACCGCACCTAGCGGGCCATCTGCTGAAGACCGAGACCGCGGCCGTACTCCGAGGTCTCTTTCCGGAAGGTGCGTACGTCGAAAAAACCGGCGCGGTGCTTTCGGATTCGACGCGCCCCTTCTTTCAGTGGCACACGCACGTCGGGGGCATCGACGACGAGCTCTACCGCAAGCACGGCTGGGAGCCGCAGTTCGACCGGGCGCAGCGGGTGGTCGTGATCATCTACCTCAACGACATCGAGCCGGACGGGGGGCAGGTGTTGATTTGGCCGCGCCGTGAGAGCGATCCAAACGCGAAGCCTCCCTTTGAGACGACCAACCTCGCCTGGGAGGGGCAGGTCGAGCTCACCGCGCCGCGCGGTTCGGTGCTCATTCTCGAGCAGTGCACGTGGCATGCGGCGCTCGTCCGCAAGATGCCCGGCGTTCGTATGTTCATCGGCGCCTACTACGCGTCGGTGGACGCGCCCGCGACCTTTGACGTGGACGAGTCGCTCCTTTCCTTGGGGGAGCAAACCGGCGCGCTCCACGAGTTTCAGCCGTCGGAGGAGCGAACGCGGGCAGCGCAGGGGCTTCCACCGGAGTTTGCGTCCGCGTTTCATGCCCCGGTGCCAGCGGTGGACCGCGTGACGACGCTTCTCGAGGGCGTTCCGGAGGCGCACGGAGCCCGCATCGTCGAGTCGCTTCGAAACGAAGGGCGCGCGACCTTTCGGTTTGTGACGGAGGACGGGCGGAGCTTCGATCTGGTCCTCGTGCCCCGCGATCCTAAGCGGGCCGCGCTTCGCCGCAGCAAGAGCTTCAACGTGCTCTACGACAACGTCATCGGTGAGCCGAACGACGCGCTTCGAACGCTTGTCCGCGCCGCGGTAGAAGCCGTGTGCGATCGCGATCCTGGCGGTCTCACGGTCTAGATCGCTTCCATCTCGTCATGGAGCGAGGTACTCGATCGGGGAGAGATAGATTTGGGCTACGACTGCACGCTCCACGTGATCGACCCCGCGTCGTTGGACGCGTTTGCGGATCACTTTCTCGGGAACGCTTCGGACGCTGCGTTTGAGCGCGCCTACGACGTGCCTTCGCTTTATGCGAAGGTTCGCGACGCCATCGAAGGGGATCCTCGCGAAGGCGGACGCTTCGTGCTTCAGGCGGCGCTTTTCTTCGCGTCGACACGCACGCCGCATCTTCCCAGCCGAGGGTTCTGTCTCGGGCTCTGGGATCGCTTCTTCGACGACCCGCTGCCCGTTGCGCTGCACTCCTTCAGCGACGCGGCACCGGCGCTTTCGAAGATCACGGCGGCGTACCCGGCGCTCGCGTCGAATCTCCATACGGGGATCGTCGGAAACTACGAGGTTGGCCACTACACCCCTCCGGACAAGGTGCCGCAGCTTCTCGCCTACGTGGAGGAGGAGGTCGCGCATGCCAAGCAGAGTCTGCAGCCCACCTTTGCGCCGGTTCTCCGAGTGCTTCGCGTCGCAGCCGAGAAGGGATTTGGCTATTGGGAGGCGACGGACCTCGACGTCGCCAGCGCTCATTCCGAGTGGCTTGCGCTCCCGAAAGCGCCGCCGCCGCCAGTGACTGCCGAGCTGCTGCGCCTTCCGCTGAAGATGGCGAGTGTCCTGGCGTTCTTTCCGGATCGTCTCGTGATGGCCGCGGATGAGAAGGTGCACATCGTCGACACTCGCACTGGCGAAGTTCGCGCCTCTGCGGAAGGTTCCTACGCCGGCGCGGACGCCACGCGCGACGGGCGTCTCTTTGCGCTGGGCGCAGGGTTTGTGAACAGCGCGATCTTCGAGGTCGACACTCACACGGGCGAAGGTCGGCGGCTCTCGCGTGACGAGGAGTCGTCGGTCGGTCACCTTCGTGCGATCGGGGATCGCCTTTTGGTGGCGCCTCCCATCTTTGCCGGCGGACCCGCGGACGGGCGAGGCCCCGCGTGGTTGGAGGACGGGGCCCTGAGGCCCATCGAGCTTCCGCCGCCTAGCTCGTCGAAACGGATTCGTTGGGGTGTGACCTGCTTCGAGGCCCTCGGGCTCGCGGACGACCATTTGCTCGTGCTTTGGGGGAAGACGCTCTACCTCGTCGATGGCAGCGGCAGGGCAACCGCGCTTCCCCACGAGGACGTGTCCGGCCCTGCGGCGGTGATGATGCCCCCTCAGGGCGTGGCCGACCCCGACCAGCGCGGAGTGACCTGGGTCGACAATCAACTGGTGGTCCATCTTGGCGGCGACGGCGCGCGGGCGGTTTTGCATCCGGCGCTCGACGCGGTTCGGGAGCTGCGCGCGGGACCGGACGGCGCGCTCGTGCTCAAGCACGTCGACAACCTGGAGGGCGACACGATCAAGATCGTGTGGCCGGCAACGAAGGAGGTCACGCGCGTGCCCTCTGCGATGGTGGGTGAGCTGCCTTCCGTGGTGGGGTACGTTCCAGACGCCGTCGTCCTGGTGCAGTGGGTGGGCAACACCACCGAACTTCGCTTTCTTCCGTGGGCCAAGCTCGCGGCGCTCCCTCGCACCTCCTACGCGGAGCTTCAGGAAATGCGGGACAAGCGGCTGGCAGCAGAGGCCGCGCGCAAACTCAAAAAACTCGTGGCGCGAATGGATGCGTACACCGAGGAGTATGTTAAGAAGCTCGAGGACAAACCGAAGGTCATGAAGCGCGACGTCGTTTCGCACGCGGAGTTCGGTCGCGGGGTGGTGACCCATGCGCCCTTTGGCCAGTCCTCCTTTGAAGTCACCTTTCGCGACGGGACCGTGCGCCGATTCGACCGTGAGTAGATCGCGTCTAGACGCCGAGAAGCGCCACGATCGGGGTCACGGTGTCGACCCAGCGTTCCTCGACCGTTTCGATCGAGAGGGCGATTCGATCGGGGTGCGCCGCCGCCATCGCCGTGCGCTTCACCCAGTCGGCGCGAACGCGCTCGATCGATTGCAGTCCGCTGACTTCGTCGAGTTCGCCTGCACGGCGGCGGAGCGTGACCTCCGGCCGGGTGTGAATGAAGACGGTGGGCGGTGCGGATCCGAGTGCGCGTTTCCAGTGGGCTTCGCGCCAATCGCAGTCGTCGCAGGCTCCGTCGTGAACGTGCGCGTGAAAGGTGATCCATCCGCGGTCAAAGATCAGCGCGGCCCTTTCGTCCGCGCCGAGCTCTGCGCGAAACGCATCGACCGAGCCGTGCAGGATCTCCGCTTCGAATTCAACGGTGGCTCGGTGCGTTTCCGGCGTCGCGAACATGGGCACGGCGCCGGGATAGCCGAGCGTTTGGGCGTGCGCGTTGGCGAGGGCAAAGGGCGCGACGATCTTGGTTCGCCAGCCTCGCGCCTGCAGCGTTTTGTGCACGCGCGCGATGGTGGTGCTCTTGCCCGCACCCTTGGTTCCTTCGATGCAGACAACGCTGATCACGAAGCGTCCTCGAAGAGCGCGGGCCAGAGCGCGGAAAGCGTCTGGTGGAGCGCCGTGAGGAGGTTCCGAAACTCGGTCTCCTTCCCCGCGTCGTCACGCTGCGAGACGAGCTTTTGCAGGCTTCGAAGCGACCCGCTGAGCAAGAGAAGCGAGCCCTTCGCGGCCGGAAAAAGCTGGTTGAGGATTTCGCGTTCGTCCGGGCCGTCCGGAGCATGGGAGGCCCGCTCGGCGGCGACTGCCTCCCGAACGCGCTGAAAGACCGGCAGGAGTGTGTCGTCGGGAACGACGAGCGGCGGATCGTCCTGCGCGGCGGTTCGCGCCACCGTGAGCCGGGCGAGGTGAACGAGGTCCCGCTGGCTCGCGAGCTCGTGCTCGACGGCTGAGGAATGACCGGCGAGGAGGACGTTCACGGTGGCAACATGGGCGACCGAGAAATGGCCGTGCCGCGCGACAACCTCGAACATCGCGGTGGCGCTTCGGTCCCGCGGGTTCAGGTACGACATGAACGACGCAAAGCCCATCATGTCCCGGGCGGACTCCGCCGCGTCGCCAAGCGCCGCGTTCAGCACTCGCACCTCGCTTCCCTCGATGCTGATCGGAAACCCGCCCAGGCCGCAGAGCGCCACCGCCGGACGCCGCACAAAGCGCGCGGTTTCGTCGTGAAACTCGACGCCGGCTGCGCGCATCAGAGCGGTCAGGCGCGCCGCGGGTTCAAGGCCATGAATCGCTGACCAGAGCATCTGAAGATCGACGAACCATGCATCGCCGAGCTGGAGCGTCGCGACGCCCGACGGTGACTGAGACGAGCGCTGCGGTGGCAGGAAACAACGCGCCGCAACCTCGGCGAGACCGTCCGCGCGTTTTCGTTCGTAAGCGACGTAGGACGGGTCAAAGAGCGGGTGGGCCCCGACCCAGGTCCGGCGGTCGTCGTCGGAGATAAGCTGCTGCGCAACCATCGCATCGAGGTGCCGCGCGAACTGCGCGCGCAATCGCTCGACGGTCTTCGGCGTCATGGGCTCCTTGAGGGTGCGACTGATCGCGCCCCCGAGCTCCCGCGACCGCGGCAGGAAATCCCACGCCGCGAAAAGCAAGAGTTGACCCGTCATGAAACGGCGCGCCGCGTTCACGAGCTGCGCGTCCGGCCCTGGAAGACGCGGCGCATCAAGACGCTGCAGCACGTGATCGATCGCGAGTTCAAAAACCGCATCGATGGTCGCGTTTAGCGTGTCGAGGTTCGCCGGGAGCGCGTCCACCACGTCGCCCAGGGTGCGGAGGTGGCATGCGGCGAAGAGCTCGTCGTCCGCGAGGTCCGCCCAGCGCGAAAATACGTCGCTTCGCTGCCTCATGGCGTCGAAGTTGGTGACGGTCCACTCCCAGTCCGCGCGAAAATAGCCCTCGTATTTCGCCTGGTAGTTCGCCAGGGCAGCGTTGAACTCCTCTTGCGGAACAGACGCGCGGCGAAGCGCCCGAAGTTCCGTGTCGTCGCCGGCGAGCGCGTAGCGGGTGTTGGCGTAGAGTAGACGCCGAAGACTCGCCCGCAGTTCGGTGGCGTCGAACTCGAGGAGCGAAAAAAGAGGCCAGATGCGTCGCTTCGCAAAGTCGTAGTCCACGCCGCGCTGCGCGAGCGTGTCGACGAAGAGCATGTCCGCCAGCACGATCGTGAACGCCTCGCTCATCATGCGCCAGGTGCAGTACACGTTGCGATAGCGCGCGCCATCCTCGTTGGAGGGAACCCCCGTGAAGACTAGATCGGGAATCATCTGATGCATCAGGTCGTGCACCATGAAGGTGATCTCGTGAACCGGATCACGTTTGGGCGTGAGCGGGATCCCGCCGTTGAGGCCGGGCGCCCAGTAGTTGCGCTGACGTCGACTCTCCGCCGCGCGAAAGAACACCCCTTCCGCGATCACGTGGTCAAGGAGCGAATCCAGGCCGTAGCGAGCGAGCGCATCCCGTTCGAGATAAGGGCTGGCCGCGAGAAAGTCGGCGACCGAGCGTCGAAAGTCGACCGTTTGCGCGAAGTGCTGCGGTGACCACTTCAGATCCACGCGCTCGGCGAAGTAGAGGTGCGCGAGAAGAAAGTCTGAGGCGACCAGATCGCGGACGGAGTTCTTGAGCCCTCGTCGCCGCATCTGCTCGTAGGTCAGGCCGGTTGCTTCGACGACGAAGATCGCGTCCCAATCGAAGACCTCGTCGCTTACCTCGTGGCGCGTGTGGTCCAGCCAGCCGCGAATTTCGCGGGTGTAGACCTCGACCTCGCCGTCGCGCATCCAGGCCTGGAGTCGGCCGCGATTGGTGACCGGCTCGAGGTGGTGGCTCGGGTCTCGCCAGCTCGCGAGGTGTGCGTTCTCGCCTTCGCGGACTAGCTGACTGGTCTCGTCGAGAACCGCTTTGAGCTTCGGTCGCTCCTGAAAGAGCGCCGGGAGATCCACGGGGTCAAACCCGGCTCGGCTCCGGCGCTCGAGCTTGACGTTGTAGCGTCGAAAGATCCGACGAAGCTCATCGTATTTGCGAAGGTTGTCGGTGACCAGGAGGATCATCGCAGCCGCTCAGCCTACGCCACCGTGCCGCGTCCTTGACACCCTTTCGCGCCGACCCGAAACTTTTCGTGGAGTGTCCGCGCGAATCGCACTCGTTTCCTTCGATGCAGTCGTCGCGGGAACGCTCAATACCTTCTCCTACAGCGTTCACAAGCTGAAGGCGTCGCTGACGAGTTGGCCCGAGCTCGGGGATGCTGAGATCTGCGTGATCAACCGCGAGTCCAACGATCCGGAGGACTTTCTCGCGCCGTTGATGGAGTTTCAGCCGACGCTGATCGGGGCGTCGCTCTACGTGTGGTCGCTCGCGCCCTTTCGCGAGGTAGCGGCTACCTACAAAAAATTCGCGCCGGAGGTTCCTATCGTCGTGGGCGGTCCAAGCGCGCGGCGGAATGTCTTCGACCTCGCGCCCTACCACTCCTTTCGCGAAACGGTGGACGCGATCGTCGTCGGTGAGGGCGAGGAGGTGATCCGTCAGCTCGTCGAGCATCACCAAAACGACGACTGGCAGTCCAAGATCCCGGGGCTCCTCACCTGGGACGGCTCGGATTGGACCTCGACCGAGGAGGCGGAGCGCCCGGTCGTCGACCGCTACCCGAGCCCCTACCACCTCGACTCCGCGCCCAAAGGCAG
The DNA here is from genome assembly GCA_039186435.1 of Myxococcota bacterium. Taxonomy (GTDB): domain Bacteria; phylum Myxococcota_A; class Polyangia; order Polyangiales; family Houyiibacteriaceae; genus JALVDI01. The sequence goes on from JBCDAA010000128.1 coordinate 13,980, forward strand.
TGGGTTCATCGAGACCTTCCGGGGCTGCCCGATCAACTGTTCGTTCTGCCAATGGGGCGGCGTACCCCTCGGCGGCGTTCATTCGGCCGAGTACATCGCGAACCATCTTGAAGGGCTTCGGCGCGCCGATGTGGAGAATGTCTTCTTCCTCGACGCGGCCTTTAACCTGAGTCCCCGCGCGTTTCGAAACCTCCTCGAGGCAGACAAGGAGGTCAACGCACTCAAGGACTTCACGGTTTTTGGCCACCTTTACCCGACCCTCGTCAAAGACATGCATCTCGAGCTCTTCGCACGCTGCGGCAAAGTGCATCCCGCCATCGGGATTCAGAGCTTCGACCAGGAGGTCTTGAAGCGCATCGGGCGACCGTTCGACCAGCAGCGTTTTGAGGGGGTCATCAGTGCGATCCGCGATGATCACGGCATCGACATTGAGCTCATCATGGGCCTACCTGGTGACAGGCCCGAGTCGTTCCGCAAGACCGTCGAAAAGGCCATTGAGCTCGGAGACGCCGTGCGTATCGCATTCTGCATGATCCTACCCGACGCGCTCCTCGACCGAGCACGGCCCTCGGACGGGATCGAGTTCGACACGGAGACCTTTCTTCTCCAGTCCTGCAATGGCTGGAGCGCGGAGACCCTCGCCCGCGAATGGGAATGGGTGCACGAGGTTGCAGGCCAGCACTACCAGCAAGAGATCGGTGGATCTTGGGTTGGGTTTCGAACGCAGGAGCGTGGGCGTTTCGAAGAGCGTTTTCCAGAGCGGCGCGTGCCCGAGCTTCGCCAAGAACGTCCCGCTGAGATCGCGTCCCTTCCCGCAGCGACGGTCGAGCGATTGCAAAAGGAAGTCGCGCAGCGCGTTGACGACTTTCGCCTCTGCTCCCTTCGAAATCACGACGGACGGGTGAGCGCCGATCTCGATGGCCCCAAGGGGGACGTGACGCTGCGGGCGACTCGCGCGAATCCGGAAGGCCGCTACTTCGTTCGGCGCGACGGGATCGACTACAGCCACCAGGGGGAGGTCGGTCGTGAAGGCGCCAAGAGCCTTCGCCATGTCATCGACGTTCTTCACTCCGACGTCCGGCTGCTCCTCGAGGTACCGGGCGAACTTATCCAGCTCGGAAAGACCAGCGCGTAACTACTCGCGAACCTCGAAGCCGTCGCTGGTGCGCGCGACGGTCCACCCGCGAAGTGCGGCGCTGGGTCCGCTGATCACCGTGAGCCCGCGCTCGGCGGAAAAGTGCTGCTCCGCGACCTCGAGGGCTCGCTCGGGGGTGAGGTCCCTAAGCGCGCGGTAGCGCTCCTCGAGTTCGGTCCACGCGATCCCGTGAGACCAGCTTCGGGCGAGTAGACGCGCGAGGGAGGGACCTTCGAGCTGCCAGCGAATGTGCGACCAGACGCGCGTTCGGCCGAGGGCGATCTCGGCGGAGGTCAGCGGCTCTCGTCGCATGCGGGTGAGCTGCGCATAGAACTCGGTGATCGCGTTGCGGGTGTCTTCGGGTGCAAAGTCCGCACGGATCGCGAGAAGATCGGCTGCGTCGTGGTCGACCACCGACGCAAACGCGCCGTAGGTATACGCGTGGGTTTCTCGGAGGGAGCCGTTCAGGCGCGAGCGAAACGTGCCGCCGAGAAGATCGACCAGGAGCTCGAAGATCACCCGGTCGCGATCGCTGGGCGCGGGCGCAGGCTGAACGTAGAGCACGTGGGCAAGACTCGACTCGGTGCGGAGCGCGAGCGAGGGTGGAGGTTCCTCGGCGGCTTCAAGGCGTGGCGCGTCGAGGCGAGAGGCTGTCGGGGCCCAGTCGCGAAAGTTCGCCGCAAAGAGCGTCTCGAGGGCGGCCGCGTCCGCGTTGCCCGTGACCGCGATGAGCGTGTCCTCCGGGGCAAACCGATCGTTGCGACAGCGAACGACGGCCGCGGCATCAAAGGCGCGGGCGTTTTCTGCTTGGGCGACGACCCCTTCGCGGTGGAGAGCCGAAAGACCAGAGCGCCAGGCGCGGTCGCGCGGTCGATCCCCGAGGGATTCGAGGTCCGCGACCAAGTCTTCCCGCCCGAGGTTCACGATCGATGGGTCCGGTCCAGCGCCGCGCAGCGCTTTGGCGAGGGACGCAAAGGCCGCGGGAAGTTCCGAAGGAGGAACGGAGAGCTCGAGGTGCGCGTCGTGAACGGTCGCGCTGCCTGCGATTCGTGCGAAGGGGAGGGAGCGCTCGAGGCTTTGCGCAAGCTGACGGACCATGAAGCGAACGAGACCGCGCGGATGGGCTCCGTCTTCGCCGCGACGACTGACCACCGCGATCGTGACCTCCCGAAGTCCGGGGCGGGGTACGAACCAAAGCGCCGGTCCCGCGCTGGCAAGCTCCAGGTATTCGGGAAAGGTCGGAGCTTCGGGGGCGGTTGCGGAAGGACGCGCAGGCATCGCTTCAGCGGGCGAACGAACGAGAGGCTCACTCCACGCGGGAATCGTGACGCGGCTGCACGAGAGACAAAGAAGAAGAAGAAGAACTCTCACCGCACGACTCCGTCCAGTGGCGCTTCGCGCACAAACTGTCCGTGACTCAGCACGCGATGTTCTGGCGCGAGGTATTGGCGCGCGACCTGGCGGAGACGTTGCGGCGTGATGCTCGCAAAGCGATCCATGTTGCGCTCGACGGTATGAAGTCGCTGCATGGCGCCGCTGAGCGCGAGGTGGCGTGCGCGACTTCGCGGGCGATCGTTGGTCAGCAGGTAGCGTGTGACGTAGTGAGCCCGCAGGTCGTCGAGGGCGTCGTTGGTGAGCAGGTGCTCCCGCAGATCCTGAAGCGCCGCCTCGACGGCGGGAAGGAGCGAAAGAGCGTCGACGCTACGCTGCGCATGAAGGTGAATGGAAAACTCGGAGGAATGGCGCCGGCTCCGCTGCGCGACCGAAAATCGGCGCAGGCGCTGCGTCGAGATCTCTTCGTCGATGACCTTCTGCAGATGTGCGCCGATGAGATCGAGCTCCGCGTCGCCGGGCTGGAGCCACGCGGGCGTGATCCAGGTAAGGACGAGCTCCTCCGTGCGCACCGGCCGATCTACGACGATGCGCGTGGCTCGCGGAAGCGCGACGGGGAGCGTGTTGTTGGCGCGTGCGTTGCCGCCTTCAAGGTGCGCGAAGAAACGCTCGATTCGGGTGAGCACTTCCGCGGGAGGCAAGGGCGACACCACCGCCAGCGTCGCGTTGGCGGGGGTGTACCAGTGCTGATGAAAGAAGCGCACGTGGTCGAGGCGGGCCGCGCGAAGGTCGTCCGGCCGCTCAAAGACGCGTCGATAAGGATGGTTGCGCGGATAGAGCGCCTCGGCTTCCGCAACGAAAATACGATGGCCCGGAGCGGATCCGCCGCGCTGGGCAAACTCGCGGAGCACCACTTCGCGCTGCACGTCGAGCTCGCGCGCGCTGAGGACGTCGAGGAGGTAGCCCATGCGGTCCGCTTCGACGAAGAGCGTGAGGTCCAGGGCGCCCACCGGAACCTCTTCGCAATACATCGTGGCGTCAAAGGTGGTGGACCCGCCAATGTCGATGGCGCCCGCGGGCTCAAGGGCCGCGTGAATTCCGTCCGCGGCACGCGGTGACCCGGTGAACATCAGGTGCTCCACGAGATGGGCAAGGCCGCGGTAGCCTTCGGGGTCGTCCGCGGCGCCGACGTTGTAGCCAACGCAGACGCCGGCGAAGGACCAGCGCGCGTCTTGCTGAACGGCGATGCGAAGACCGTTGTCGAGGCGGGCTTCGACCACGCTGTCTTGCGCGCTCGCGGAGAGGCTTAGAAACGTCGCAGCAAGCGCCAGGCGTCGCACGAGCGGAGCCTAGACCACTTTTTCGTCGAACGGATCCCGTGAAAATGGGGCTTGTCCGCCCTGCCGCGCGTGTCAACAAATTCAGGCTGGCTGCGATTGAGGCAAAGCGCGGGACGCGATTTTGCTCCCCAGGGGCTTGTGCGTTGTGACCGATTGGGATCCCGCGCAGACTCGGCCCTTCGATGGAAGACAGCATCCTCACCAAAGTCGTCCTCCCGCTCGCACTCTTCATCGTCATGCTCGGCCTCGGGCTTTCGTTGACGGGCGCGGACTTTCGCCGCGCGGGAAAGAAGCCTCTTCCGGTGATCGTGGGACTGGTTTGTCAGCTCGCGCTCCTGCCGGTGATGGGGTTTCTCGTCGCCGAGATCTTCGGCCTCACCGGAGCGCTCGCCGTGGGTCTCGTGATTCTCTCGCTCTGCCCCGGCGGCGTGACCTCGAATATGATCTCCTATCTAGCGCGCGGTGACCTTGCGCTCTCGATTACCCTCACGGCGATCTCGAGCGTGGCGACGCCCTTTACCGTGCCATGGCTCGCGAACCTCGCCTTTGCGCACTTCGGTGTCGATGCGACTGAAATCGCGCTACCGATTCCGAAGACGATGATCACCTTGCTGGCGATCACCATCGTACCCGTTGGGATCGGTATGTTCGTGCGAAGCAAGCGCGAGAGTTTTGCGAAGCGCGCCGAGCGGCCGGTGCGAATCTTGTCGACCCTCTTTCTCGCGCTGATCATCGCGGGCGTCGTCCGGCAGAACTGGGACGAGCTCGGGGGGTTCTTCGTGCAGGTGGGCTGGGCCGCCTTCGCCCTGAACATCGGCTGCATGACCCTCGGAACCGGGCTCGCCTTCCTTCTTCGGCTGAAGCGTCCGCAGGCGATCACCATCGGCGTCGAGGTTGGCATTCAGAACGGAACAACCGCGATCTTCATCACCGGAACGCTCCTCGCGACCCCGGCGATGACGATCCCTCCGGCGGTCTACAGCCTCATCATGTTCGGTACCGGCGCCGTCTTCGGGGTGCTCATGAACGCCGGGCGATCCAAGGAGCCCGAACCGAAGCCCGAGGAAGCGTCTTCGTTCTGAGACGGCATCGACATCTCTAGCGCTACTCGACGCGAACGTCGCAGCGACCTTCGTCGTTGCAGAACGCGCTGAGTTCCGCGGGGTAGTCCGGGACGCACGCATCGCAGGCGACGCCATCGTCACAGACGAGCGCGAGGAGATCGGCGACGCGATCGCCGCGGAGGCTCACGACGTTCGTTGCGGTCGGCGTCGAGTCGCACTCGCAGCAGCTCGTCGTGCGGAGCACGCACTCCTCGTCGAGGTCGCACGCGCTCGCGGGAAGTCGTTCGAGGTCGACGGCTCGGCAGGTCGTCGCGTTGCAGGTGGCGACGAGCGAGGGGTTGGGGTCGCTCACCACGCAGGGCGGGCAGTCGCCGGCCTCCGCGCAGAGGGAGTCTTGAAAATCGCTGACGTCGCTACTGTGCACGCCGATGACGTCTTCGAGCGTCGGGGTTTCGCACGTCCCGCAGCAGGTGTTGGCGGTGAGGACGCACTCGCTCGGCTGTTCGCAGGGCGTGTTGATTTCGCAGGACGGGGAAGGGTCACAGCTCTGGGAGAACCCGGCCGGGCATTCGTATTCGCACGCGGCGTTTAGCTCGGCGGGAATCTCTTCCTCGCAGCAGGGACCGCCCTGGCAAACGACCAGGAGCGCGTCCGGCGCGCAAACGTCTCCGTCGGGGGGACCGCCTCCGTCGAAGTCGCAGATCGGCAGGGGATCGCACGCGCCGCTGATCAAGCGAAGGTCGGACGGGCAGAAGGGCCGGCATCCGTCGAAGAAGGGGGCTTCGATCAACGAGCAGCAGGTGTCGACGCACAGGACGTCAGGGATCGGCCCGCAGGTACGCGGTGGGTCCGTGGGGGTGTCCTCGCCGAAGGTACAGCCGGCGAGAACGACAGTGAGTGCGAGGGCGCGACGCATCAGGTTTCCAGAGTGTGCCATGGCGAGTCATGCATCCAGAACGGATGGTTGCTTCCATTTAGAGCAATTAGTGCGCCATTCGGATCGGTGCAGCGCTCAAAAGTTACATCCAAAGAAGACGGGCGTTGCAAACCCGCCAATTCCGGCCGCGCCTCCTGCGGGGGCGCTCCCGCCGGCACCTTCCGCCAGCGCCTCGACCGCGGAGAGCTCGAGCTCGTCGATCTCGCTCTCACAGATCAGTGCACCTACGCTCGATCCACCGACGCCTCCGGCTCCAGGTCCGCCGGCGCCGCCGGCTTGTCCTGCGCCTCCAAGACCGCCGGCGAACCCGCCGGTTCCGCCAAGGCCGCCCTCGCCGCCTTCGCCCCCTGCGCCCCCTTCGGCCGCTGCGCCTCCTACGCCGCCGACACCGCTTCGAAACGCGCACCCTGGCGTGGCGATCGTCGACTCGACCACGAAGAGCGCAAACGAACTTCCGCCGGCACGACCTCCCTCGCCGCCTTGGCCGCCGCAGCCGCCGGAGCCGCCTCCACCACCGCCGCCACCGGTTGGTCCCCATCCGATCGCGTTGCAGCCGGAACCTCCGCCGCCTCCGCCCGACCCACCGACGCCGGTTGCTCCCGGTTCGCCGTTGGCGGGTGCACTCGCGACCCACACGCCGAGCTCGACCTGGCCACGCGTGGTTGCTGCGATCGCTGCGCTCCCATCGTCCGCTGGTGCGGGGGCGCAGAGGTTTCCTTCGCCCCCGCCCGCGCCTCCGTCGAGGCATCCGCAGGCGTCGCCGACCGTGCCGCCGATGCAGGTGGAAACCGCAACCGGGGCGACGCCCGCAGTCGCGCTCGACTCAAAGGTGCCGCAGCCCATCGCTCCGTCTCCGCCTCCGACGCCCCCCGTTCCGCCGCGCGTCGACTCGATCGTGACGGTCTCGCAGATCGAGACAGAGCCTTCGCCGCCCGCGATCGGATTTCCGTCGGCGGTTCCCCCCGGATTGCCGGTCGCTCCGACCACGCCGCTTTCGCCAACGGCGCCGGGACTCCCGTCTGCGCCGCGGGCCGCCTGTCCCGACGCGACATCGAGGTTTCGAAGGATCAGTCCACCGACGTCGGGGAGGACGGGAACGCTCTCCGTCACGCGCACGCCGTAGACATCGACGCTTCGCGCATCACCCGGCGCTGTTCGCGCGCGAACCTCGAAGCCTTCCAGAACGGTCGGCGCTGAAATCTCGTTTGCGATGACCGCTTCGATACGGCCCTCCGAAACAGCGCCCCACGAAATCGTCGTCGTGTTGGCGACGCTGCGCGACCACATGTCCTCTTCGTCGAACTGCCCGTAGATCGAAACGCCGTTCTGCAGGACCACCTGTTCCTCGTAGGTGCCCATCGCGACGGCCACCGCTTGAATCTGTCCGGTGGCAACGCCCTGTGCGGTCGCGACTTCGCTGCCGTGGGTGATCGTCGCAAAGGGCGCCAGGACCGTGCCGTCGCCGGTCTCATCG
>JBCDAA010000129.1:0-21170 GCA_039186435.1 Myxococcota bacterium
CGCCGCCCGAGCGGATTTGGGCGATTCTCACCGACGCAGGCTCCTTTACCGAGTGGAACTCCACCCTCGTGAGCCTCAGCGGAATCATCGCCCTCGGGCAGAAGATCGCCCTCGGCCATCGTCACCACCGTCGCGTCGCCCTCGGCCTCGAGCAGGAAGGTGCGCACGCCGCGAAAGATCCGGTTGCCGTCCTCCCAGACCATGCGGCGGGGCGCCTCGAACGCGGACACGCGGATCTTGAAGGTTCGCTCCGGCGCGACTTTGGCAACGAGGGCGATCTTCTGCCCGAGGGCGATGATTCCGCTGAGGCTCACGAGGGTGGAGTTCCACTCGGTAAAGGAGCCTGCGTCGGTGAGAATCGCCCAAATCCGCTCGGGCGGCGCCTGAATCCGAAGGCCCACGCGGTACTCCATGTAGCGGGTGCCATCGAGGCGTTGCGCCTTGCCGTCGGTCGGAATCTCGCTCGACGCGGATGCCGGGGCCTCGATCTTCACCGCGAAGATTCGAAGGAGCATCAGGAAAACGACCGCTCCGACGGCGATCAGGACGTACGCGTACACTGGCATGGCGGCCCTTCCGTAGAGATTCTCCTCTACCATCCGGGCCTCGGAGTCGGTATCGCCAAGGTGGCAAGACTGTCCGGACGGATCCACAGCAATGGCCATCGACCTCAACGACGTGCTCGCCTTCAACGCGGTCGCCGCCCTCGGGAGCTTCACTGCGGCCGGAAAATCGCTCGGGCTCGATCCCTCCGCGGTGAGTCGCCGGGTCGCGCGCCTTGAAGAGCGTCTCGACGCCAAACTCCTCCACCGAACGACGCGCCAGGTCGGTCTCACCGAAGCGGGCCGCCGATTTCACGAACGCACGCGCACGATCGGCACCACCCTCGAGGAAGCGACCAAGGCGGTCCACGATCAAAAGACCGAACCGACCGGTCTCGTACGCATCACGGCGCCGCCGGATGATGGCGGCAACATCTGGGCGCTCCTCGAAGGCTTCGTTCGTGCGCACCCGAACGTCGACCTCGAGGTGATTCACACCCTCGAGTACCTCGACCTCGTCGCCGAAGGCATCGACATCGCGCTTCGAGGTGGCGCCCTCACCAGCACGTCGGAGTTCGCGGGGAAGAAACTCTTCGACTCGCGAATGATGCTCGCCGCAAGTCCCGCGTACCTCGACGCGCGGGGCGTTCCCCAAACGGCGCGGGACCTCGAGCATCACGACTGCATCGCCATGGACATGTGGGCACCGGGGATCGTGCAGCGACTTGAAGGGGTCGCGAGCCCAGTGCAGCTCAACCTTCGGAACCGGATTCGCACCAACCGCCTCGACACGATGCAGGCGGCGGCCCTTGCGGGCTTTGGTATTGCGCCGCTTTTGGAGATGAACTGCCGGCGCGATCTCCAGGAGGGGCGACTGGTGGAAGTCCTTCCGGGCGTGCTCCCGCCGAACGGTGAGTTTTGGGCGCTCTACCCGGCTCGCCGCGCCCTCAGCGCGGCCGCGAGCGCGCTGCTCCAACACATGTGCGACGTCGCGCCGACGATTTAGCGCACATCTTCGAGGGCGTCTGACAAGAGCGGGCTGTCGGCCAAGTTTCAGGTCAGCGCTTGGCCATCGTTTCCCAACGATCGAGAATCGATTCAACGATGGGGGTGAACTTCGGGGCGAGGGCCGTCGCGGTGAGGACTTCGCCGAAGACGCCGCCCGGCATCGTAAAGTCGAAGCGCAAACGCATCACGCTCCCGTCCGGACGCGGCTCGACTTCCCATTCACCGCGCAATCCGCGAAAGGGATAGGGGTAGTCCTTGGCATCCGTCGCGACGACCATGGCGTAGCGTCGACCTTCCACCCACTCCGTAATGCGCTCGGTCCATTCGCCGCCCTCGTGGTCACCGCAAGCGCGAACCGCATCGGGACCCTCACCGCTTACGATGCGGCTGAAGGCGATGTTGGGGGCGACCTCGTGATAACCCTCGAGATCGGACATCAACGGCCAAACCTTCTCGGCGGCCGCGTCGATGCGTCGCTCGAAGGTGAGCATCGAGCGGTAGGAACCGCGCGAGCCATCGTTTCGAAAGAGGAGCGCAAGACCGAAGAGCTGCGTTTCGGCAAAAACGAGCACAAAGGCGGCGACGATCGCGACCGCGATCCAGCCTGTGGTTGCCAAGAGCGTCGGCGCGACGAGCCAAAGGACGAGGCTTCCGATCACCCAGCAAAAGTCGGCGAGGCTGATCGCAAACGCGAGCCGCGGACTGATCGTTTTGCGCGTCGCGACCCAGGCGACCACTGCAGCAAAGCCGAGGAGCGCAGGACCGAGACCGAAGATCCACGCTTCGAGCTCGGGGTTTCCCAGAAGCGCGGCTACCTTCGGCGCGGCGATCAACGACGCTAGACCGGTCGCGGTTGAAAACGATGCGTTGGCGAGAAGCGCTCGCTTTAGAATGCGTGCACGAGACAAGAGACACCTCCTGCCGTACCTCTAGGCCCGCGCGTGCGGAAATCGATTACCTGCGAGGTAATGCGGCGTTACCCTCCGCGGCATGGCGGAATGGAACTCTGGTGATCTCGTGCGCCTTCGCTCCGGCGGTCCCCTGATGACGGTGGAAGGCGAGGACGACGAAGGCGAATACGAATGCGTGTGGTTCCACGGCCACAAGTGCAAGCGCGAGGTGTTCCCCGGCGAGGCGCTCGTCGCGGCCGAAACCGACTAAGGGCGCCGTCACGAGGGCGCGCCCTCACGAGGGAGGGACACTTTCGTCCGGCTACGTCTCGTCGTCCCAGTAGTCGACGTTCGCGCCCTTCGAAAAAAACGCACTCAGGTAGCGCTCGCCTCCGCCGGGCGCCGCTCCGGCGAGAACACCCACCTTGCCCGAGTCTGGGTACCCCGCCACTTCGACGGGCTCCATCGTGGAGAACACCAGGTAGCAAAGCGTCACCTCCCCGGTGTTGATCATCTGATGCGCGTGTTCGGGCCCGACCCGGAGCGCCGCGTAGCTCCCCGCCTTCACGTCGAGGCGCTCTTCGCCAAGGCGCAACGTGCCGCTCCCTTCCAAGACGTAAATCGCCTCTTCGTTTGCGGCATGCCAGTGAAAGGGCCAGCTCGATTTGCTCGGGGGAAGCTCGATCAAACTGCACCCAAGCGCACTCCCCCCCGCCGCTTTTCCGAGCTGCCGGCGGCGATAGTGCGCCTTGCCTCGGTCGGTCACCACCGCCTCAACCTCGTCTTCGTGCACAACGCTCACGCCATCCTCCGGTCGGGCGCAACGGCCATCACCGCGAACACTCGATGCGGAATTTCGAACGTTCCTTCGTGCGCGCGAAACGCCTCCTCAAGCGCGCGATCCACCTCACGTCGGCGCTCCATCGAGAGCCGCGCAAGCCAATTGCTCGCACGAAGACGACCTCGCCAACCGTCTCGCGTGTAGGGCACCGCGACATCGAAGCTGAACGTCTCGAGGTGGACGAACCCGGCCGTGGCGCAATCCCGAAGCCACGCGGGCTTCAGCCCAGCATAGGTCTCCGGGTCGTACTCGAGCGCGCCCAGCTCATCGCGCAACACGCGCGCAGCCGTTCGAACCTCCGGCGCCGCGAGGAAATCGAAATGCGCAATCAGGAGCCGGCCGCCGGGCCGGAGTAAACGTCGCGCCTCTGCAGCTGCGCGAGGCCGGTCGAACCAATGCCAGCACTGTCCCGCGCTGACCACATCAAATCCCGCGTCGAGGCCCGTGGTTTCCGCAGGTGCCTCCACCCAGCGTACCGACACGCCTTCACGCGACGCCAGGTCTTCCGCCACGCGAAGCGAATCCTGCGCCACATCCACGCCCACCACCCTCGCGCCGCGCGCCGCAAACCCTCGAGCGAGGGTGCCGGTACCTGTGCCGAGATCCACGATGGCCTGCCCGGGAAGGCCGATGCCATGAGACGCGAATCGTTCGAAGGCGCGGGCCGGAAACCCGGCGCGATGACGGCCGTAGTCCTCTGCGGACCAGTCCCACGAATAGATTGATTGTCGATCCATCTATTGGCTCCCTTCATCTTCTCCACCTCAACTTGCGCGGGAACTTGAGCGAGAAACAGATTGAATCGACAATCGAACTGTTGTGAGAGCACCCCACGGCACGATGACCAGCGACGAGGCCTGCGCGCGCCTCGGCGTCAAGAAGGCCACCCTCTATAGCTATGCCGCCCGGGGGCTAATTCGCCGCGTCGAAGACGGACGCCGCCGGCTTTATGTCGCCGAAGATGTCGAACGCGTCGCCCTGCGCGCGGCCGCTCGACGCGGTCATGGCGCCGTCGCGGCCGGTGCCCTTCGTTGGGGCGAACCCGTTCTCGACTCGGCGATCACGCACATCGACGGAAGCACGATTCGCTACCGGGGTGTCCCTGCAATCGAGCTTGCACGTCGCGAACGCTACGAGCGCGTGTGCGAACATCTCTGGAACGCAGAGCCGGGGCCGGAGGATTTTCCAAGCAAACGAAAGCGCACCCTGCGAGACGAAGCGCCGGTTTGGCGAATGGTGCGCGCTCTGCCGGAACTCGCGCTTCGCGATCCCGATCGACTCGGCGCGCCGCTCCCTAGAGAACACGAGCGTGCCCGCGGACTGATCGCTTCGCTCGCGGCTGTCCTCGGCGGTCACGGCAAAGGATCGATCGCCGCGCGTCTCGGTCGTCGCTTCGGCCACGAGCAAGCGATCGATCGCGTGCTGATCTTGTGCGCCGACCACGAGCTCAACGTGTCGAGCTTTGCCTCGCGCGTGGCGGCGAGCTCCGGTGCGGATCTTTATGCGTGCGTTGGCGCGGCCCTCTACGCCTTCACGGGCCCTAAACACGGCGCCGCCTGCGATCGCGTCGAAGCCCTGTCCCGCGACGGTCGCCCATCGGCCCTTCGCGATCGGCTGGCGCGCGGCGAGTCGGTCCCCGGCTTTGGCCATCCCCTCTATCCAAAGGGCGACCCGAGGACCGCCCCGCTCCTCGAGGTGTGCGCGAGCGCCTCCAACCCTCGCCTCGACACGCTCCGGCGGCACATCGACGAGGGCAACGAACTCGGCCTCTTCCCCACGGTCGATCTCGGCGTCGTTGCGGTTGCCCTCGCGTGCGAGATGCCAGCCGGCATGGGCGCGGCTCTCTTTGCGCTCGGTCGGGTCGCAGGCTGGGTGGCGCACGCTCTCGAACAGCGTGAGACCGGCGGTCTCCTTCGTCCGCGCGCGCGCTACGTCGGTGTCGACGCTTCGTGATCTTGTCCGCCGCGGTCGGCGAACCTAGCCTCCCCTCGATGCGTTGTTTCACTTCAGCACCTGCGCGATGACGCGACGCGGGCGGCTCTCCCTCGTCACAGGCAAGGGCGGCGTCGGCAAGTCGACCGTCGCTGCAGTCCTCACCCAGCGAGCGTTGGCTCACGGGCCCGCGCGGCTTCTTCAGGTCGGAGAGAACTTTCATGCCCCCCTCGGGGTTCCGCATACGTCCATCGATCCCCTCAACGCCGTCGCCGAGGTTGCTTCCCAGCTGCTTCGTTCCCGAACGCTCGCGCGCTTCATCACACGGCGCCCAACCATCGCGGCGTTTCTCAAGATCGCCCACGGAATTCAAGCCTTCTCGGTCCTCGAATATGCGCGGCAGTACGTCGCAAAGGGAGAGCACGTCGTCCTGGATCTTCCGGCAACCGGGCACGCCCTCGCCTGGGTTCGCTCCGTGCGAATCCTCCGGCGGGTGGCGCTCCAAGGGCTCGCACATGACCTCGCCTCTCGCCTCGAATCTGAACTCTTTCACGAGCGAACAGACGTGTACGTCGTCACGCTTCCGGAACGTTTCGTGTGGAAGGAGTCCGCGGAACTCCAACGGAAGCTTCACGAAGAAGGACTTCGCGCGCACCTGGTGGTCAATCGTGTTCCGCCGCCGACGAACGCTTCCGAAAGCGTGTCTCCCGAAATCGCAGCGCCTCCCGAAAGCGCAGCGCCTTCCGGAATCGCAGCGTTCGAACCATGGCGTGCCGAGGCCGCGCGCTGGAGTGCCCAGCGAGCCCTCGCTCTTCAACTTCAGCCACAGCTGATGCTTCCTCTTCGCTTTCCTCCTGATCCCTCGGCCCTCGCCGCGGAACTCCGCGAGGTCGCATGACCCAAACCGTTCTCCTCGCGGGCAGCGGCGGCGTCGGCAAGACTGCGACTTCGGCCGCATTGGGTCTCTCGTTCGCAGAGCGCGGCCTACGCACGCTCGTGCTTACCGTCGATCCCGCCCGGCGCCTCAGCGACTCCCTCGCCCTCGACGCCGACGCGTCGGTACCGATGAAAACGGGAATCTCGAACCTCTGGGTGTGGATGCCGAAGGCCGAGGATGAGTTTCCGCGCCTCATTCGTGAAATGCTTCGCAACCCGGATCCCTTCCTCGAAAACCCGGTCACCGAAGCGCTCCTCGCGGCGCCGGCTGGCGTTCATGAAATCGCCGTCGCGCTACGCCTCGGAACCTACGCCGATTCGTTCGACGTGCTCGTGATCGACACCGCACCACACCAGCACGCGCTCGACTTTCTCGACACGCCCAACACCGTACGACAGCTACTGCGTCGACGAAGCCTTTCGTTCCTCAGTGCCTTCGGAGGACTCGGCGCGAACATCCCCTTTCACCGCACCATCGACATCGCCGTGCAGCGCATTTTGCCCCTCGACGTGATCCGCGCCGGAGCGCGTTTCTTCGCAGAGATCGCAAACGTCGGACCCGCCCTCGTGCGCCGCGCCGAGCAAGCCGAGCGGCTTATCGCGGCGGCGCGCTTCGTTCTCGTTTCGGATACCTCGGAGGCAGGGGTGAACGGCGCCGCTCGCCTCGACGAACTCCTCCGCTCGCGGGGTACCCCTCCGCACGCCACGATTCTCAATCGCATGCATGCTCCGGTCGCTCTGCCACCCCACGACTCGCCGCTTCGGGACGAACTCATGCGCCATCAGGCCAACGCAGCCCGCGCGCGCAAGCGATTTCCCGATGCGCTCGCCCTACCGCGCGTCGCCGATACGAGCTCGGTTCCCGCGGCGTTGGCCGCGCGCCTTCAACGACTTTCGCTCTCCCTCGTCAACCCGCGGGGCGAGCGACTCGTCTCGTAGCATCCGAGCCCCCCAAGGATCAGCGCGCCGACGACCGTACCGACCCCGATAAACCCGTGGTGGGAGCTAAAGAGGGCGAGGACCGAACCGACCAGTAGACCAAAGGGTGCGCCGAAAACCGCACCGAGAAAGCCCGCGGAGCAAAGGCCGCCCCGCTCCTCGAGGTGTGCGCGAGCGCGTCCAATCCTCGCCTCGACACGCTTAGGCGCCACATCGACGAGGGCAACGAACTCGGACTCTTCCCTACCGTCGATCTCGGCGTCGTTGCCGTTGCCCTCGCGTGCGAGATGCCCCCGGGAACCGGCGCTGCGCTCTTTGCGCTCGGCCGGGTCGCAGGGTGGATCGCCCACGCGCTCGAGCAGCGACACACCGGTGGACTTCTGCGACCGCGCGCCCGCTACGTCGGTCCTTAGCTGCCGCGGAGACCGATCGAGCCAAGGACGATCGCGCCGATCACCGCGCCGAAACCCATGAAGCCATGGTTGTTGGTCATCAACGAAATCACCGCACCGACCAAAAGGCCGAAAGGTGCCCCGAAGACCGCGCCAAGAAATCCCGAGGAGAGCCAGCGATCGCGCAGCGCCACCTTGTTCGACGACTTCGCTTTGTTCTTCGCGCGACGCTTCTTCTCTGCCTCGACGGCCTTCTTGCTCGCCTGACCAAAAAGCCGCTCCCAGCGCGCCGACTCCCCGCGCGCCTCCTTCACTTCCTTCGTGAGCGAGTCGACCTGTGCGGTCAGCGCCGCAACGCGGCGACGAAGGGTTTCAATCTCGCTTCGATACATGCCCTCGTAAATCTGCAGAAAGCGATCCGAAGCGCGAGGAGGCCCTTCCCCGAAGATCGCCGAGCCAGTGCCGAAGGAGCGCGGCATTTCGCGCGGCGGGATACGCCACCCCGATGGCAACGACGGCGAGCGCAACAAGCGAGAGGAGCATCCCCTCCGCGCTCGGCAGAAACTGCACCCCAAGCCCGGCCGCCAGCAGTCCTGCGATCACGACGGGCAGTACCAGGGGATGATCTCGTGGGGGCTCCGGCCGTGGGCCCGCCCGTTTCGCCCGACGAAGAACATGAACTCGCGACAGATCCTCTGCGAGCCGGTCGTTTCTCTGTTGAAGACGCCGGTTTCGCGCGCGGAGGGCCTCGAGCTCACTTCGATACATGCAAGACGAAGGAGCAACCCTCACGCCACGCGGCGCGTGCGCATCGACAGGCGAAATCGGGGAACCGGAGGGAACCGGAGGGCATAACGCCCCCGCACAACGCGCCGCCTTGGCAAAAACGCACAACGCGCCGCCTTGGCAAAAACGCTTCAGATGCCGTCGTCGTGCATCTCGATCGTGTTGCCGGCGCCGCCGCTGATCAGCCTGAGCTTCACCCGCGAGGGATCCTTGAACGCGATGACCCCGTCGACGCTCTCGCCGGCCTGCGCGCTGGCCATGATTCCCTCGTTCCACTCGTCGTCCCACGAGTAGTTGAAGCAGTTGCAGGCCACGCAGCGCTTTTCGAGACCCTCGCGCACGATGTCACGAGCCACCTCCGTTTGAAGCGCAGCGATCAGTGAGTCCATCTTGATGTTTCGACCCTGGTGCCAGCAGAGATAGAAACCGTGGTCCGAAAACCCGATGAACTTTTGCGGGATCTTGCAGCCGTTCATGGGCCGGTAGCGCTTCCCCTTTTGCGCGTACGTATCGAAATACCGAAGGAGCATCTCGCGATCGTTGAACCAGGTGTTGGTCTGCTTGCAATCCGCCTCGATGCGCACGATCTGCTCGTAGGCCTGCTGGGTCTGCTCGCGGGTCATCTGTAGCTCGGCGATCTCGGGGACGACTTCCACGTGCGAAAAGCCGCAGTAGGCGTACTTGAACCCGCCGATCTCCTGAATCGCCTTAAACGAATCATAGAGGCAGAAGTAGTTGTCCCGCTGCATCACGGTGTTTGTGCCCCACTGCACGTCGGACTTTTCCGTGAGCAATCGAAGGGTCTGAAGGCTCCGCCGGTAGGTGCCTTTTCGCTTTCGAATGAAGTCGTGCGCTTCCTCGGTTCCGTCGATGCTGATGGTGAGGCAATCGAGGTTCGAAAGGAGCTCGAGGTGCTTTTCCTTGATCAGCGTGCCGTTGCTGACCATCTGCACCTTCACCCCGACCGAAAACGCCGCTTCGAGGATGTCGAGGATCTGCGGGTGGACAAAGGGCTCGCCTCCCGAAAACGAAACGGTCTCCACACCGACCGCGGCGGCCTCCTCGACCACACGCTTGCAGACCGCCGCATCCATGAAGAGGGTCTCCGACGGCCGCCGGCACATCTGACACTTCAGGTTGCAGTACTCGCTGAGCGCGATGTCCATGCGCTCGTAGCGTGTGAAATAGACGTCACGCTTGCAGCTGGGACAGGCGACAACCTCGAGCGCTTCGTCGGCGCTCATCGTGTGGGTGACGTCGGTTCCACAAACGCAGCGCCGCGTCTTCACGAAACGCCTTCCATCGCGTCGAGGAGCACCTGCCGCGGCGGCGCGTAGGTCACGTCGGCGCCCGGCGTACTGGTGTCAAAGGTGTCGACGTCGCTGCACGCCGCGAGACAGCCAGGACAGCGCTCCGTCAGCGCGAGAGTCTGTAGCTGCTTGTGGTGCACCGAATGCCAGAGGTCCTTAAGCCCGTCCTCGTATACGTTGCCCATCTTGTCGGACTCCCCCCGCATGAAAAAGCAGGGGTAGATGTCGCCTCGCCAGTCGACGAGGAGGAACTTGCTCGGCAGGTAGCATCCGCCCGGGGGAATCGGTCGCTTTCCAAACGCGAGGTAGTCCGGAATCACGCCAAAGAGTGATTCGGTAAAGATCGTCACGCCGAGCTCGTCCGCGTGGGCGGCGAGTTCCTCCAGCTGCGCGACAATTTGCGCGCGTGGCGTTCGCATCAGCGAGAAGCGCGAGATCTCCTTTTCGGGGCCGCTAATCTCGGTCTGAAAAGGCTGAAAACTCACCTCGTCGATCTCGAGTTCATGCGCGAGCGACACGAGATGCCGAAGGTGTGGAAGCGACTCTTTGAGAATCACCCCGGACAGGCCGACGGAGATTCCGCGCTCGATGCACTTCCGCGCCGTCGCAACCGATTTGTCGAAGTTGCCCTCGCCGCGAAGGTCGTCGTGAATGTCCTTGGGCCCGTCGATCGAAATGTGCAGCTCGACGGAGGGACACGCTTGCAGACGATCGAGATGCTTGTCGGTGATCATCGTCCCGTTGGTGACGATGTCCTGCTTCGTAAAGCCGATCTTCTCGGCGAACTCGACGATGTCGAGAAAGTCTTTTCGCATGAACGACTCCGCGCCGCAGGGCGTGAAGTGTGTCGCCCCGAGATTCCGCGCGTCGGTCAGCAACGTGCACGCGAGATCGAAGGGAACGCCGTGTTCGCGGATCTCCCAAACACTGCACATCTTGCAACGGAGGTTGCAGTAGACGGTGAGCTCGATGGCGATCTCGTCGAGCGGACGGGTGAGCGCGTTGGACGGAGCGAGGGGCAAAAGCTCGTTCACTGCGGCACCGTGCCACATGTCGGGCGGGCTAGCCATCGCTTCGCGGCTTCCCCCCGTAATGCTAAAATTCCGCTCCTTCGAAAGGGACCTTCGAATGCGTGTCGTAGCAATGGTGTTTCTCGCGTGTGCATGTTCGACGCCGGCTCCGGTGGTTCCGCAGCCCACCGAGATCACCGCGAGCAGCGAGGTCCCGGAAACACCCACCGCCCTCTGTGAATTCGGAGGGACGTGGCAAACAGCGCTCTATTCATCGACCGGTCTGAACTACGGCGAGCTTCGACGCGGCCATGGGGAAGCGGCGCTTCATCGGCAGGACGACGAACTGCTGCTTGAAGGAAAGGCCAGCGGGCATGGTTGGGAACTTCGAAGCTACGTACGGCCAGCATCGACCGCAGCGGTTCACCTTGCGGCGCCAACGTCCTTTGGGGAGGTCATTCGTGCGCCCATGGGGACGCGAGTTCTGCTGACGGAGGAAAACGGCCAGCTGCGCGCGTCGCTGCCGGCGCGAGACATGTTGCGCCTACCGCTTCGATTTAACGAGGCCCCTCCTGCGGTGCCGGTCCACTGCCACGACCTTGCTCTGAGTGCGAGGGTTGAACGCGAAGCGTCGCAGTCGGGTCAGGTGGTTCACGTACGGACCGGCGCGACCTTCGCCGCTTCGCCCGGCGGGCCCGTCCTCGCAACCTTCAGCGCAGAGACCTCGCTCACTCAACTTCGAACCGAAGGGGAGTTCGCGCTCGTCCACACGCGCGCGGGCTACGCGGACATCACCGGCTGGGTCGAGTCGAGCGCGATCGTCGAACCCGAGCCGACCACAGGGCGCATGATAGGCGTTCTTTCCTCGGGCGCGCTTGCGGACCTCTTTTCGCAGCCACTGTCGCGGCAGGTCTGTCGAGCTCCAGTGGATCTTCCTCTCACCCTCCGTCACGAAGACGAGCCGCGCGAGGAAACCGGTGTCGTGCGCGCCGGAACGGAGTTTGTGGTGCTCGGTGCCGAGGGCAACGCGCTTCGCATTCGTCCTGAGAGTCGGCTTCTTTCCCTCGCCGACGGGGTGGACTTTGGGGTGCGGCTCACCACCGACATTCAGTGCGAAACTCGGCAAAATGGGGTGACCGAGGTACTCAGCAGTTCGCGGAGAGCCCTGCCCCCAGCGCAGCTGCTCCGCTTCACCGCAACCGTGCAGCAGGTCCATGGGCTTCGTCGCGTACGCCAGGGATCGAGCTGCCAGATCGAGGTGCATCACCAGCGGAGCTGCCGCGCCGTCATCACCTGCGAAGGCGAAACCCTTTTTGGATGGACGGATCGAAACGGCTTCTTTCGCTGCGATTTTTCGGCGGATCCAGCGCGGGTCGTCGGCGAAGATGCGCACACCGCCGAACAAGGCGGCGACCCAGCGATGCGTTTCGACACTGACGCGGGAACCCTCACGATGCGGGATATCGTGACCGGTCACCTCGGGGAGTTCTCCCTCGAAGCGACGCTCAGACCGGCGCCATAAACGACACCAGACCGTCGAGACAGCCGAGCCACCCTTGCTCGTGCTCATCGCGGGTAGCCTCGTCGGCGATCCGGTCGTGCGTCACGATCACTTCGGTCGCTCCTTCGGTTGCACGAAAGTGCACGGTCACAAGCGAAGGCTCCTCGTCACCCACCGCCCAGGTGTAAACCAGTCGCTCAGGACGCTCGACCTGGCGGAACTCGCCCGCGATCCAAAGGGTGGATCCATCCGGCAGCCGATTTGCGATTCGGTAGCGCCCGCCGACCCGAAGATCGACCTCAGCTTCCGGACAGGCAACACCGGGCGGGCCCCACCACTTCGTCAGGTGCTGAGGCTCGGTCCACGCGGCGAAAAGGCGCGCCGGCGACGCTTGAATCGTTCGGCGCACGACGAGAACCACACTCATTCGTCCTCCACATAGCTCGCGAGCGCATCCAGGGTGCCGGTCCAAAAGTCGCGATAGCGTTCAACCCACTGGGCGACGTTTTCAAGCGGCGCCGCCACGAGGGAACACTCGTGCACGCGGCCGTCGATCGTTCGCTCGATCAGTCCTGCGTGCTCGAGAACGCGCACGTGTTTCGACACCGCGGCGAGCGACATGTCGAAGGGCGCAGCGAGATCGGTGACTCGCGCGGGCCCCTGCTGCAGCCGGAGGAGAAGCGCGCGGCGCGTTCGATCGGAGAGCGCGCGAAAGACCCGGTCCAGGTCATCGTCCGAAGGTCGCGCCGCGGGACTTCGCACCGCGCCCGAATTACGCGGTGCTCTGCCTTTCGATCTTGCCACGCCCCAATATTAAACCATATGGTTGAATATCTCAAGACCGACAAGGAGGTCCCCGTGATCCATCAAGAGGTTCAGTTTCAGGCGAGTCCCGCGCAGCTCTACCGCGCGTTCATGGACGCGGAAGAGCACGCCGCGTTCACCGGCGGAAAAGCAGAGATCAGCAGCGACGAAGGCGGCTCGTTCTCGTGCCACGACGGGCAGATCGAAGGGCGTAACATCGAGCTCGTCCCCGGAAGCCGCATCGTTCAGGCGTGGCGGGTCGCCGCATGGCCCGAGGGACTCTTCACCATCGTTCGGATTCAGCTTGAGGGTGATGCGTCGCAAACCACGCTAACGCTCGACCATTCGGGTGTTCCCGACGACTTTCAAGAGCACATCGCGCAAGGCTGGGAGGCGCGCTACTGGTCCGCGCTGAAGAAGCACTTCGCCTGATCAACGCTCGTAGCGGAGGGCGCGCAAAGGTCGACGGTTGCGACCGAGGGTCGTCCACAGCTCGGTGACCAGCCCCGCGTCCGCGTCGACCGCAATCGCCACGCTCGAGAACGCGGTCCCAAGCGCGAACGCCGCGTCCGTGATCGCGGTCACCTGAACGCGTCCCCCCCCGACCGGAACGCGATCCGGCGCCGCCGTGCGCCGGGTCCCGGTTTGGCTTTCGACCTCCACCTCGCCGCGACGCACGAGAAGGTACGCCCCGATTTCAGCCTCTAGGGCAAGCTGGGCGCCCCTCGAAAGAAACGTCCACGTCGCGCAGGCATGGTGACGCCACGCGCGCTCGCTTTTCGACTCGGCCGCCACAGCGCCCGCAGTGTGCCGCTGCCGAACCCGCTGAGCTACTCGAGGATGAAGTTGCCGTGGGACGAGCCCATGAAGAGTCGGCCGTCCGGATGGAACGCGAGTGACCAGGGCGTAAAGGGCATCTGCAAGTCGTAGGAGAAGTCGTGCCAGCGCACGCCGCCATCGTCCGAGCAAAAGACGCCATTGGTGTGCGCGCGATAGCCGGCCCAGCGACCGACGCACACGAAGTTGGGGTCGAGCGGTGAAAACGCGATCGAGCGGGTGTCCCGGCTTCCAACATCGTCGCGGGGAATCCCGTCGGTTTCGCCGATTTCGCGCCAGGCTCCGTCCGTGAAGCGATAGACGCCGCATCCTTCCCCGAGTCCGAACGCGGTGAAGGGTGCCCCTGGCTGAATCCCAAGTTCGGCAATGGTGCACGGAAATCGCGCAAAGGCTTCCTCCCATGAGTTTCCGAGGTTTGTGGAGCGATAGATCGTTCGAGCGTCGGACGCGTAGATCGCTGTGCCCTCCGGATGCATCGAAAACACGGTGCGCGAGATCCGCGTCCAGGAGCGTCCCCCGTCGCGACTTCGGTAGGGGCCCGCGAACACTACGTCCGAATCACCAGGTAGGAATTTCACGAAGTTGATCGACCCGAGATGCGG
This sequence comes from Myxococcota bacterium, assembly GCA_039186435.1. Taxonomy (GTDB): domain Bacteria; phylum Myxococcota_A; class Polyangia; order Polyangiales; family Houyiibacteriaceae; genus JALVDI01. The sequence continues at coordinate 14,331 of JBCDAA010000129.1, forward strand.
CGTCTGCTCCCAAGTCGCGCCGCCGTCAAAACTCACGGTGAGCCGCTGTTCGGTGTAGTCGCCCACCGCCGTGACGATGGTGCGGCCGCCGCTCCCGGGCTGAACCGCACCGGAGTGGGTCGTCTGACGACTTCGATGTTGGGGCGCGCCAAGGTTGCGAAAGCTCTCACCGTCGTCATCGGTTCGGACAACGCCGAAGTCGACGAGAAAGAACGTGTACTCGCCGCGAAGATGCCCTTCGAAGTCGTGGCCGTGTTCGATCACCCGCGAGCCTGTGAATCCGTGTCCGCTGTAGGTCCACGCGTCGCCTCCGTCGTTGGTGCGCACGAGGATGTTGGCCGCGGCCATGGCGATCGCCCGCGTGCCGTTCGTGGGCGACGCCGCAAAGGGAGTTCCAAAGAAGAACCCGCCCGAGTTCTGGCTCACGTCGGCGTGGGAGTAGATGCTGCGATTGCGCTGCCAGCTGTCGCCCCCGTCGTCGGACCAGAAGATCGTGTTTCCGCCGGTCAACTGCATCGAGGTGTAGAGGCGATCGGGATCCGCCGGACTGACCTCGAGCCAGTTGACGTTGCGATAGCCCATGCCGGTGGTGGCCGCACTGAAAGTCGCGCCTGCGTTGGTGCTGCGGTACACGCCGTGGCCTGGGACCGTCACCCAAATCCGCGCCGGGTTTTCGGGATCGACCTCCACGTTCATCGGCGTCGCGGGCAATCCCCCGAGCGGGGTAACGCCGGAGCCCACGACGTAGCGGAAGAGCCCGGTGGTCGCGGCGACCAGGTACTCGTCCCGCACGCGTGCGGCGACGTCGGTGATGTTGGCGGATCGAAGCGCGCCGACTTCGGTCCAGGTGCGACCGCTGTCGGTTGAAAGCAGAAGGCCTTCGCCGTGCGTTCCGCAGAGCACCTGGTTCGCGCGCGTTCCGAACGCAAAGTTGTCCCCGCCGTAGTGATCCCGAAGAAACGTGGCGTCCTGCTGGAGCGTCCACGAGTTGCCCCCGTTGCGCGTCATCCAGATCCCGTCGATTCCTTCTGCGTGGCGCCCGCGAAGGTGCACGGAGCCGGCGACCAGCACGAGGTTGGGATCGGTCGGATGCACCGCGAGACTCAGACCGCCCTTGGCGTCCATTCCCGTCGCCGCTCGCACCCAGTTCGTCCCCCCGTCGCTCGAGCGCCAGACCTGCGAGGTGTCGGTCACCAGGTAGACGCGGTGGGGGTTGCTCGGCGCATAGTCGATGTCGAAGGGCCACTGCATGCCTTCGCCGCCGGTCGCTCCCATGGCCGCGAGAGACGCGGAGCGGAGCGGAAGCGAGGCCCAGCGGTACGAGCCGCCGACGCGGTAGCCGCCACCCATCGAAGCATCCATCGGAACGACCGCGTCCGTACCCGCGTCGGATGCCGCTGCATCGGTGCCGGCCGCGTCGACTTCGGATCCTCCGTCGCGTTCGAACCCTGCATCGGCTCCGGCGTCTCTCGCGCCGTCGGCGCCACTGTCAGAACCCGCGTCGGTGGCCTCCCCACTGTCCGGGAGTTCGGCGTCGCGTCTCCGACCCGAGTCAGGATCCGTCGCGCTTCCGCCATCGCAGGCGAGCGCCCAAAGAAGGAGGAGCACCCAGGAACGCATCATGGAATCACGCTATCAACGGCGCCCTTCCCGATCCGTTGTTTGGCTGGCGTAGAAGCGATTCCGAGAGCTGCAGGGGTGCGCTAGACTCCGCCGATGCGCTTGGCCTTGTTGTTCCTTGTGGCGTGCAGCGTTCCGGAAAGCGGTTTGGGGGGAACCAGTTCGGGAACCGACGCAGCCACCGAAGACGCCGCGACGACGGACGACGCGGCCCTTCCGGATACCGGCACCGACGACGGAGGGGTGTCCGACGCGGGTTCGGATAGTGCCGCTCCCGATGCGGGCGCCGACGCGGGTTCCGACGCCGGAGTCGACGCAGGTGCCGACGCGGGTTGCCCGGCCGGCGACACACGGTGCGCCGGCGACACCCTCGAACGATGCGATGCAGGCGACTGGGTTGAGGTGGAGGAGTGCGTGCTCGGCTGCGACGACACAGCGGCCCCCCGCTGTCTCACGCTCGTTCCGTCCAACGTGGGTGCGATTACCTTTTCGAGCGACACCGTCGAGATCGACAACGCCACCTGGGATACATCCGACTGCGGCGCTCTTCCCGGCGACTCGGAGCGGGTGAGTCAGGGCGGCGGTGAAATCGAACTCTGCCTTGTCAACGTCGGCAGCTTTCGCCTCAACGGCACGCTCACCGTACAAGGACCGCGCGGGCTGGTCATCGCCTCGCGAAACGAGATCACGATCGCAGGAACGATCGACGCGAGCGCCAACGGTCGCATCGCCGGGCCCGGCGGTGGCAACGGCGCCGCGGGGGGAAGCGCTTCGGCCGGACCTCGCCCCGGGGCCAACGGCATGTTCGGTGGAACGTTCACCGATGGAGGCGGCGGCGGCGGCGGACTTTGTGGCGCGGGCGCCGCAGGGGGCGCGGCGTTCACCCTCGTCGCGGGAGGCGTAGGCGGCGCGGCGGTCTCCGACGTCTTCTTTCTCTCTCCCCTCGCCGGCGGATCGGGCGGCGGCCTCGGCGGTCGACCTTCCTCGGACACCGAAGGCGGCTTCGGCGGTGGAGGCGGCGGCGCCGTGCAGCTCAGTGCGCAAGGCCTTCTCGAAGTGACCGGAACGATCAACGTCGCGGGCGCGGGCGGGCTCGCTGGACGTCGCGACGCCGACAACGACACCGCGAACATTGGCGCCGGAGGCGGCGGCGGAAGCGGTGGCGGAATCCTCCTCGAATCCGGAACCGAAGTTCGCATTGGCGGCAGCGCGTCGATTCTCGCCGGCGGCGGGGGTGGCGGCGCCGCGGCATCGTGTCGCGAAGGAGGCTGCAGCGGACCGATGGTGGCAAGCGCCGGCTGTGATGGGGACGAGGGAACCACCATCTGCGGTGGCGTTCGCGGATCTAACTGCCGCAGTGGAGGAGGTTGTGGGGGCGACAACTTCGGTGCCGACGGGGGCGAGGGAGGCACCGACGGCAGCGGGCAAGAAGGGGATCCCAACACCACCAACGGCGCAAACGGTGGCGGCGGCGGCGGCGGCGGCGGCTGTATCGTCGGTCGCGCCCCAACGAGCAATCTTCGCGGCGTCGGGGTGGTACGCATGGGCGCACTGCCGACGGTCGAGTAGTGATTCGAGTTCGATTTCACGCCGCGGCGCGCGAGCTGGTGGGGGCCTCGGAAGCGGAGGTCGCATTCACGGGAAGCGTCGCCGAGCTTCTCGCGCACCTTTCAACGACATACGAGGCATTTGCCCCCTACGCGTCGCGCATGCGCTTCGCGGTCAACGGTCAGTTCGCGCGTGAGAACGACCCGGTGGCGGACGGAGACGAGGTCGACGTCCTCCCTCCGGTCGCGGGCGGGAGCGACGACCCGGTGCGCCTCGTGGATGTTCGCGACGAAGCGCTCTCCATCGACGAGGCCTACCAGGCGGTCGCCCACGCCAAAGCCGGAGGCATCGCGATCTTTACCGGCGTGGTCCGCGATCACGCGGATGGCAAAGCCGTGGCTCGGCTCGACTACGAGTCCGCGGTCGAGCTCGCGATTCAGGAAACGCGCCGCATCCTCGACGACATCGCGCGCCGCATCCGGGGCGTTCGCCTCGCGGCCGTGCATCGCGTCGGCTCCCTTGCCGTCGGCGACCTCGCTGTGGTGGTCGCCGCGAGTTCGCCGCACCGCGCCGAGGCGTTTCAAGCCTGTCGGGAGGCGATCGACCTGATCAAAGAGACCGTCCCCATCTGGAAAAAGGAGTGGGCGCCCGATGGCAGCGCCCACTGGGTCAACCTCGAGTAGGGTCTGTCCACGATGACCCTTCCTACGCACAGCCCTCCCGAACCTCGGGTCGAGCGCGAGAGGCCCTAGACCGATGCGCCTGGTGGTCAGCGTCGACGCGGCATCGCGCCTGCGGGAGGCTCGGAAATGGTTGGCCAAGCGCGAACGCGACGAGCGTCTTTGGGTTGTGGGGGCGACGCGCGAAGCCGCGGTTAGCCTCGTTCGCGATGTGCTCGAGGAACATGGCGGCGCAAGCTTTGGCTGGGAACCGATCTCGCAAGGCGCGCTGGTCGCGCGTTGGTCGGCGCTTTCGCTCGGACGCAAGGGCCTCGCGCCGGCGACGCGACTCGCCCTCGAAGCGCTTGCAATGCGGCTCGTTCACCGCATCAACAGCGAAGGGGCGCTCGGTCGCCTCTCCCCTCTCGGGGATCAGCCCGGCTTTCCGCGGGCCCTCGTTGCAACCTTCGACGATCTCCGCCTTGCGGAGGTTCCCGCCGGCGCCCTCGAAGACGCGGGCCATCCGGAACTCGAGCTTCTCCGCGCGCGCTACGAGGGCGAGCTGAGACTCGCGCGGCTCGCGGATCGCGCAGAGGTCCTTCGCGCCGCGGCGGAGCATCCGGCGGAAGGCGCGCTCTGGCTCGATCCCGCGCTACGCGTTCCCCTCGAGGCCGCCCTCGTCCAGAAGGGCACGGACTCCCTCGTCACCTTGCCCGAGGCGGACGCTCGCGGACTCGCGCTTCTTGACACCCCCGCGACGCGCATCACTTCGACCGCAGCGTCCACACTTGCGCGCGCCCAAGCGCAGCTCTTCGGCGCGAAGCCCGTCGAGGCCGCACCCGACGAAACTCTCGTGATCGTCTCCGCCCCCGGCGAGAGTCGCGAGTGCGTGGAGCTCGCCCGGCGCTGCCAGCAAGCGGCGAAACAAGGCGTTCCCTTTTCGCGCATGGCCATCGCAGCGCACGCGACGTCGCACTACCGCCCGCATCTCATCGAAGCATTTCGAAGAGCGGGAATCCCGCTTCGCTTCACCCGCGCATCGCAGGCCCCGGACCCCGCCGGCCGCGCTCTTTTGGCGCTCCTCGCCTGCCGCTCCGAAGGGCTCTCCGCGCGGGCGTTTGGCGAGTATCTTTCCCTCGCGGTCGTCCCTTCCCTGGAGGAAGGTGCGCCTCCCGCCGCGGCTGATCGCTGGGTCCCGCCCGACGAAGATCGCCTTCCCTTTCCCGTTGACGACGTTGCGCGGACACCGCCCGAGGCCGCGCTCCTTCAAGGACCGCGCGATTGGGAAGCCCTCATCGTCGATGCCGCGGTGATCGGCGGTCGTGATCGCTGGGCGCGGCGTCTCGAGCGTCTGGATGCGCAGCTTGCGCGGGATGCGGCGTCCCTCGACCCGGACGATCCGCGGGTTGATCGGCTTACCCGTCGGCGCCATGGGCTGCGCGCGCTTCGCGACTTTGCGCTCCCACTTCTCGAAGAACTCGCGCAGCTTCCGGAGGACGCGCCCTGGGGGGAATGGCTCGCGGCGCTTCGTGCGCTCGCAACCCGCGCACTTCGCCAGCCGGATCACGTGCTCCAGGTCCTCGGCGAACTCGCCCCTCTCGCGCCCGTTGGACCGGTCCGCGTCGAAGAAGTGATCCGCGTGCTGACCCCGCGCCTCGCGCAGCTCAGCGTCCGAACGAACGCGCGCCAGAGCGGTGTCCTCGTCGCGTCGCCCGCGGAGGTCCGTGGCCTCGCCTTCGATCGCGTACTCGTCCCGGGACTCACCGAACGCGTCTTTCCCAAACGCATCTACGAGGACCCGCTTCTCCTCGACGGGGCTCGAACGAACCTCAGCCCGCACCTCCCCACCAAAGAAACACGCATGCGGGACGAGCGCCTCGCCCTGCACCTCGCGCTTGGCGCCGCATCGACCCACGCGGTGGTTTCCTGGCCGGAAGTGGATGCCGATCGGGGACGACCTCGCGTTCCCTCCTTCTACGTTCTGGAAATCGCGCGCGCGGCCTACGGTTCGCTGCCTGGCTTTCGCGCCATCAAGATGGAAGCCGCCGCGGCCAGCGCTACCCACTCCGGGTGGCCGGCGCCCGCCAAAGCGCGCGATGCGATCGACGACGCGGAGTACGACCTCGCGGCCCTTCGCGAATCTACGCGAAGCCGTGCTTCGGGCGGAATGGCCTACCTCCTCGCCGCCAACCCGCACGTCAAACGCGCCCTCGGATTTCGCGCGCGACGCTGGTCGCCCAAATGGAACCACGCGGATGGCCTCGTCGTCGTCGGCGATGCGGCCCACAAGCAGACGCTTCTCGCTCCCTTTCTTCCGGGCGCAAAACCCTATTCGGCAACCGCGCTCCAGAACTTTGCGGCGTGCCCCTACCGCTTTGCGCTCTACGCGCTCTTTCGCCTCGAAACGCGCGAAGAACCGGAGTCCATCGAGCAGCTCAATCCCCTCCAGCGCGGGTCCCTCGTTCATGACATCCAGTTCGAAACGCTGACGCGCGCACGCGCCCAGGGGCTTTTGCCGCTCTCGCACCCGCAAAACCTCGCGGCGACCCGGGAGCTCCTCGATCAGGTCGTCGAGGAAGTCGCGAGCGAATACGCCGAGGAGCTGATGCCGGCGATCCCGCGCGTGTGGGACGACGCGCTTGCGGACATTCGCGGAGACCTTCAGGAGTGGCTCGGCATTCTTCACGAGCTGGAGTTCGATCCCCAAGCCTTCGAGCTCTCCTTTGGTCTCACTCGCGGCGACCGGCGCGATGAAGGGAGCCTCCCGGATCCCGTTCTCCTCGAACACGAGATGCTCCTCCGCGGCGCGATCGACCTCGTCGAAGCCGGGCCCGAAAACCAGCTGCGCGCGACCGATCACAAGAGCGGTCGCGTGCCGCCCTGGATGGGCAAGGACGTGCGCATCGGCGGCGGGCGCGCACTCCAGCCGCTCCTCTATGCCCTCGCACTCGAAACGATGTTCCCGGACTCGAAGGTCGTCGGCGGACGGCTCTTCTACTGCACGAGTCGCGGC
>JBCDAA010000130.1:0-21152 GCA_039186435.1 Myxococcota bacterium
ACCTTCTTCGACGAGATCGACGACAAACGCGAGCGCATCGTCGCGCACATGCGGCGCGACCCGATGGAAGACGAGAGCCTCTTTCGCGCCTATCCCGCCGCGCTCACCAAGCTCATGCGAGCAGCCACCGCGCGAAACTGGCGTGATCGCCCCACGCCGCTGGAGTTCGGGCGCGAATTCGCCGAGGTGATGTAACCGATCGGCAGGCTCGTTCGTGGGGTTTGGGAAAGGAGGCGCCATGACGGTCGCCACGCATTCCCACCACGAGCTCACCGACCCCCCTCGTTCCGAGCACGGCGTTCTTCCCCTCGCGCCCATCGAAAAACCCAAAGGGCTCTTTCTCCGGCTCCTCTACTGGATCACCCGGCGCCGCTACGGCATCACCCCCACCGCCTTCCGCGTCGTCTACGGCCGTTCACCCGCGTTGGCCTTTGCATCCCTTGGACTTCTCACGGTGCTCGATCGCTTTTTGACGCTCGATCGAGAGCTTCGGTTTCTCCTGCAGGTCGGAACCTCCATGGTCGCCGGCTGCACGTTCTGCGCAGACATCGCGCTCGCCGAAGCGGTGCGTGCGCGTATCGGCAAAGAACGCTTTGAAGGACTGCTGGATCCGGAGGCATCACCGCATCTCGGCGAAAAAGAGCGCGCCGTTCTCGCGTACGCCGCGGCCGTGGAAAAGGACCTCCACGTCGAGGACGCCGTATTCGCCCGGCTGCGTCGCTCCTTTTCGGAACGGGAGGTTCTCGAAGTGGTGTGGATCGTCGCCGTCGAACGCTACTTTCACTCCATGGCGCTCCCCCTTCGGATCGGGAGCGACCACCTCGCGGCGGAACCCTTGGAGTGAGACGCGTTTGAGCGGTAGTCTCGCCGCGTGAGTCGGCGCCGCATTGCCATCATCGCCGGCGGCGTAGTGGTGTTCGCCCTCGCCGTGCTGCTGCGGCCCCGCCCGGAAGGTTCCGACGGACCGGATCGCGACGCGGGATTGGGCGCGGCCGACGCAGGGGTCGAAGCCCGACCTCGCTGGGACAACGGTGAAGAGGTCGTGCGCCCGGAGCTCTATCCCGCGGAGTTCGAGTTTGAGACGAGCTCCCTCGAGGTCGAACTGCCGGCGGCGATCGAACCGCTCGAAGACCAGCTTTGTCGACCGCTTGTCACGTCGCTCTGCGAAGCCCGTCAGCGCTGCGGCTGCGGCACCGAAGCGCTCGACACCTGCAAAGAGCGAGAGCTGAGTCTTTGTCGACGAAGTCTCGCGTGCGGCTATCTCGACCGGGAACTCGAGCGAACCATCGACGCGGAGCGGCTTCGTCAGTGCATCGCCGGGGTTCGGGAAACGCTCGAAACCTGCAACGACGACCGACTCCCCGACGTCTGCTATCGCGTGTTGATCTCGCCTGTCGACGTGGGCGAGGCATGCCCGCCCGAAGGCCGCTGGTGCCGAAACGGGGCGTGCGTCAACGGTCGCTGCGAGCGCGCGCCAGACCTCGGACAGCCCTGCCTCCTCGTGGAAACTCCGGGGGTGATTCCCTTTGAGGAAAGCGTCTGCCAACCGCCGAGCGTTTGCGGTGTCGTCGAGGAGGAGGAGTCACAAGGCGAACCCGAATTGAGGTGCATTTCGCCCGCGGACACGCCGATCACGCGGTGCGGCAAGGCCGCGGACTGCCCGTCGGGCCGCGCATGCATCGGAGGCAACTGCGGTACGCCGCGACATGTCGGTGAACCCTGCGACGGGAACGACGCGTGCGAGCCGCAGCTCACCTGCCGAGAAGGGGTCTGTCGGGACGCGGATCGCTGCCGAACGTTTCGGGACTGTGGAATCGGTCAAGAATGCACCGGAACCCGCGTCGCGCGTTGCACCGCCCGCGTGGGTGAGCCCCTGGGCGCCTCGTGCGAAATCACGCGCGAGTGCACGCACGGCGCGGTCTGCACCGATGGCGTTTGCGTGGAAGCCCCCGGACCGGGCGAGGAACCGATCCTCGGCCGGTGCAACAACGCGAGCATTGCGCCGCGACACCCGGGAGGACGATGCCGAGCCAAACGCATTCGCGCCCGCGGCGAGAGCTGCGGACGCGGCGTCGAATGCGGCGAAGGTCTCGCGTGCGTGCGGCGGACGGCCCTCGACGGAGGCATCAACCTGCCGGGGATGGAGTGCGTCACAGGATTTCCGGCGGGAACGGAGTGCGACCTTCAAGCGTCGCGCTGCGCGGCAGGACTACGCTGCGAGCCCGAATACCCAGACGGTCGATGTCGATCGATGCTCTGTTCATCCTTCGCGGACATTTGGGCCTGCGAAGGGGCGCCCTCCTTGACCGACGGGTACTGACGCATCCGCCCTCGCGTGCCACGATGCCGCACATGCGTTGGCTCTCGCTCGCTCTCCTCGTCGCGTGTGCGTCCCAAACGGAAGAATCGAACCCGGAAGCGACCTCCGGGTCTGAAGTAAGCACGCCGCAGGAAGCGCCGCAGGAAGCGCCGCCCCAAGAAACGGCGGCAGCAGCCGAACCCTTTGCGTGCCACGGCGACGGGTTTTCCTCGAGCGTTTCCCGTACGCACTACGACGCTCGCCACGGCCTTGGCGCAACGCGCTTTTCCGAGCTCACCACCGCCCACGAAAAGCCGCTCGAAGAGTGTGGACTCGAAGCCGTCTTGCGCCGTCTTGCCGAACTCAAATGCGACGACGGGACGAATCCCTACCAGGGAGACCTCAGCGCTGCGCATCGCTCCCGCGCCGGTAACGTCGGACCCGGTGGGCGCTGTGGATCCATCATCGACCTGTACCGGGCCACCTGCCCGGAGGGGAGCTACGACGTCTACGCCGACATGTACTTTTGTCCGTCGGACGCGCGCTAGATGTGATTCTAGAGGCCCGCCTGGCAGACGTCGTAGAAGTGACCGATCGCTTCGATCAACGACGCGCGCAGATCACCCACGCAAATGCTCTCGAGATCCGTGTTGCTCCGCGCGAGGGCGTTGAAATCCTTGATCCGGATCGCATCCTGGGCGTCGCCAAAGGAGGACGTGCAGACGCCCGGTCCGGGTCCCGCGATGGAAAAGGTCGCCCATCGATCGCGGCCCTTCACCGCGTCGAGAGCGCTGATCGTATCCGCCACATCGACAAGACTCGTGGACGTACAGATCGTGCTCCCGGTGTCCGTAAACTCGTCACCGTCGAGCGAGCAGTCGTCCTCGTCCGTGATCACAATGACGCCGAGCATCGCATCGCTCCGCAGAAAGCCCGCATTTGAACCATCCGCCACCCGATCGGTGATCGCGTGATCGATGGCCAAGATCGGCATCTCATAACCCGACCCTGTCGTGCCCACGTCGGCAAGACACGCAAAGTCGCTCTCCCGGGTTCCGTCGCTTCGCTGAATCCACCGTCGTCGAAGGCCGCAATCGTCGGGCATCAGTAGCGCGCCATCAGGCCCTGTTTCCATCAACGTCATCAGCGGAAATCCAGGAAGAAGCTCGATGTTGATCGTGAAATCTCGTCCCGTCGTGGTCACACCGATTCGCCAGTCGAGGGTGCCGCCGCCGGCGACGGAGAACGAGTCGAGCGCTTCCACGAAGTCGTCGGCGTGGGCGACGAGATTGGTGATCTCCTCGCCCATCGAGCCGGAGTCATCGATCACAAAGAGAATGTCGAGATCGCCGCAGGTGTCGAGAACCGGCATGCAGGCGCCCGCCTCGTAGGTGCAGGCGTCGTTGCATGTCTCCCGGCGCTCTTCTCCGGGATCACAGGACGTTGTTGTGGTGCGCGACCGTCCCGGTCGGCATTCGCCTTCGTCCATACAGGCTCCCGCGGGTGCCCACTCGCACTCGGTGTTGCAGCGCGAGACCTGCATGCCGCAGTTGCCGCACGCCACCATCTCGCTCGTTCCGGGATCGCAAACGCCTTCGTCAGTGCACGCGCTGTACTCCCAGACGCGGTCCGTCGTGCAAAAGCGCTCCTGGGTACCGCAGCGACCACACGACACCGTCTCCAGCGTTCCCGGCGCCGGGCACTCGTCGTTGATGCACTCCATTGACTCCTCAAAGACGCAGCTCTCGGCGCAGAGGAGTTCGCGGGTTTCCCCTTCCTCGCATCCATCGCTCGTGCGCTGTCGTTCGCCCGGCGCGCACTCACCTTCGTCACCGCACGCGCCGGCGGTTTCCCATTCGCACTCGGTGTTGCAGCGCACGGTTTGCGCGCCGCAGTTGCCGCAGCTCATCGTGTCGGTATCGCCCGGCGTGCAGGTTCCGCTCTCTTCACCGCAGGGTCCGTACTCCCAGACCTCATCCACGGTGCAGAATCGAATCTGCTGACCGCAGCGGCCACAGCTCACCTGCTCGGACGCGCCCGGTTCGTCGCAGGGATCCGCAGGTGCAGCGTCCACGCCGCTATCCCGGGGTCCGCCACTGTCGCGGCCTCCGGCGTCGCGCGCGCCCGCATCTCCACCCACAAACGCATCCCGATCGCCAGCGTCGACCATCCCGTCGTCGTCGCCGCCACAGGCAACCGCAAGCAAAAGCCCACAAACCACGAAGCGATTCATCCCGTCCTCCGACGCGTCGGTATACGTGCGCTGCTCAAGAGCCTCCCTCGGGATGGTCTTTCCAGGGCAAACCGTTACCCTCAGCGTATGAGCGACCGCGTCCAAACCCTTGTCGAGCGCTGTGGCTACGCGGCTGCCGCCCTCACCATCATTCCCATTCCAGGCAGCGAAATCATTGGGGTCATGCCCCTTCACGTGGGCATGGTCATCGGCATCGGCAACGAATACGGGAAGTCCCTCACCCGGGAAAGCGCCGCCGAGCTGGTTGCGGAGATCGGCGCGACCGTCGGCCTCTCCCTCGTGGGGAGCCGCATTGCGATGACGGCGGGAAAGATCATTCTCCCGGGACTCGGCGGCCTCGTCGCGGCGCCCTTTATGTACGCGTCGACCCTGGGCATCGGGCACGTCGCGCGTCTCTATTTTGAAAACGGCGGCATCTCAGGCAACGAGATGAGCAGCGCCTACAAACGCGCGGTCGACCGCGCCAAGAAGGATTTTGATCCGCGACGTGCGCGCTCCGCCGAAGCGCGGGCGATGGCAGAGGATGCCGCGCGCAAAGGCGAGCAGGCCGAAGCGACAGCAACGCCGGCGAAGAGCGCGGACGTCGATGACATGGCGGAACGGCTCGCAAAGCTGGAGACCCTTTACAACAAGGGCCACCTTTCGGAAGCCGAGTACGAGAAACGTCGCGAGAAGATCCTGGATGAGATTTAGCGAGGCTCGCTTCCCCCGGTTTCGTGGCGGAGGGGTGCGCGGCGCGGCTCTTTCGCTTTTGCTTCTCTTCGCCTGCAGCGGCGGTTCAAACCAAGAGATGGAGTGGCAAGAAACGCTCGTGCTCCGCGGGGCAGCAGGAACCATCGATCTTCTCCTGGTGATCGACAACTCCAACGACATGGCCGAGGAACAGGTCGTCCTCGCGAGGGCGCTTCCATCGCTCATCGACTCGCTCCGCAACGAAACCTTGCCAGACGGGACACCCTTCAACGATGTACTCGGTGTTCACGTTGGCGTAATCACCACCGACATGGGCGCGCCGGGCGTTCCGACCTGCGGCGAGAGCGACGACGGTCTCCTCCAGCGCAGAGGCAATGTCGCGATCTCCGGATGTCGCGCGGAGTATCCGTCGTTCCTCGAATTTCGCGCCGATGCGTCCGCCGATGTCGCCGACCTGCCCTGCCTCGCGGTCGTGGGCACCATGGGCTGCGGTTTCGAGCTTCCTTTGGAAGCGGCGCTCAAGGCGATCACACCAGCGTCCTCGGACATCGCGTTCGCATCCGGAACCGGTCACATCGACGGGGCGAACGATGGATTCTGGCGCGACGGAGCAACTCACGTCGCCATCGTCCTCACGAACGACGACGATTGCTCGACTTCGGATCCGCGGTTCTACGAGCCAGAAGGGCTCCCTGGTGAAATTCGACTACGCTGCTTCGAGCACGCGGACGAGCTGGCTGGCGTGGAGCGATATGGAAACGGATTTGCGGCAGCGGACCTCGATCTTCTTGCGGTGATCGCAGGCGTTCCTCTCGACCGGGAGCAGGACTCCTTCTCCGACATTCTGAGTGACCCACGAATGGAAAAGCGCGTCAGCGCGGGCAATCCCCTGAACCTCGAGCCGGTTTGCAGGCCGCTGGGGACCTCCGTCGATCCCGCGCGACGCCTCGTCGAGACCGCCGCAGCCTTCGAAGCGCGCGGTGGACGCTCGATCGTTCGAAGCATCTGCCGCGACGACTACGCCGACGCCGTCGACGACATTCTCCGCGAGATCGCGAGTGCCCACGGCGGACCCACGTGCCTCTCGCAGCCCTTTCCGCGCACTCCCGATGGCGCCGTCGACTGCATCCTGGTGGAGTTCCTTCCGCCAGGCTCACCTTGCGAGCGCGCGTTCCGAGAGGGCATGAGCGGTGAACAGGTCGTTTGCCGCGTGCCCGAGGTCTCACCGGCGGGCGACGAGCCGGGATGGTTTCCCGATGAAGAAAGCGCCGCCGCCATCGAGCAATGCGGCGTGCGGCCCTACCGAATCGGGCGGCGCGGCGGCAGATCAGGCGAGTTCGCGCTCCGCTGCGGCCGTCTCTAACTCTTCCCGCGAAACTCGCTCGGCGAAACACCCGTCCAGCGACGAAAGGCACGCGCAAACGCGCGGGCGTCGCCAAATCCAAGGAGGTAGGCGAGCTCTTTCAAAGGTCGCTCGGCGATCAGCTCGCGAGCGAGGGACTCCTGCACGTGCGAGCGAACCTCCCGAAACGTCGTTCCTTCCTCTTGCAGCTTTCGTTCAAGGGTCCGCGTCGTGAGGCTGAGCTGCTGCGCGACGTCGGCGGCCGTCCGCACGTGCGGAAGATGAAGCCGAAGAACCTGTCCGACGCGATGCTGAAAAAGCACGCCTGCCTGACGCGCGCTGCGAAGTCGATCGAGCTCCTGAACGGCGAGACGCGACGCCAGCGGCTGGGAAGGCGACACCTGCGTCACCAGCAGCTCGGGGTCGATCTGGAGCGCGGTGCGGTCGCTGGGGACAACGCTCACACTCCGACGCAGTGTCGCGGGCACCCGCGCGAGGCTGATCGGATCCGCGAGCTCCACCCGCAGCGGAAGGTCGGGGCGCGTCAGCGCGCGCGCCACCGTGATGAACTCGCCGAGGTCGAACTCGACGAGCGGCCGCATCCACGACCGCAGCGGCCCCGATCGCAGGACGAGAACCACGGGCGCCTCGCCGCTGCGTTCCTCGCCGATCCACTCGTAGGCGTTCGTGACGCAGGGCCAGTAGTCGAGAAAGATCCGCAGCGCATCGGCGCCCGAAGGACAGCCTCGACAGGCGATCATCAGCGGGCTCCACGTGTCCATGCGCTCGGAGCAGCCCGCCTCCCATGCGAAGGAGGGCGTATCGCTTGCGTCGGCGAGCGCTTCGAAGAACTGCCCGGTGCGATCGGCGCGCAGGGTCTGGCCAAAGTCCGCCACGATGCGCAGACCGAGCTTCGCCGCGATGGTGTCCGCCGCCACGCCGCGCCGTTTCGCCGCAACCGCCGCCTGATAACCTGAGGTACTCACGATCCACGGCGGGTTCGGTCCCCCCTTTGTCGCATTCGGTCTCCACTCCACGCCGCGTCCTCCCCCGCGCTCCCTTAGCTTGCAGAGAGCTTGGTCTAGGGAGGGTGAGGAATGTTACGTTTGCTTTGCGTTCTTGTGGTTTCGCTCGGGCTCGCCTGCGGTGATGACGACGGCGGGCTCGACGGGGCGGTCGAGCGCGACAGCGGAACCGGAACCGACAGCGCAGCCGGAACCGACAGCGCAGCCGGAACCGACAGCGCAGCCGGAACCGACAGCGGAACCGGAACCGACAGCGCAGCCGGAACCGACAGCGGAACCGGAACCGACAGCGGAACTGACGATGCTGGAACCGACGCCGGAAGCGCCGTTCGCGACTGCACCGGCCTCTGCGACCTTGCGCCCGTTCCCGATGCGGTCGGCGACTGCGTGAGCGACTTCATCAGCGTTCGCTACCCGGACGTTCTCACCGAGGTGATCTGTCAGGGCCCGCAGGTAAACACGCCCGTCGGCTGTCGGGCATGCTACGCGCGGCTTGGCGTGAGCGACGCCGACTGCACGAGCGCCCACGCGCTCTGCTTCTAGATTGCTCGTCACTTAGAGAGGCGAACCGCATATCACGTCGATTCACGTCCCCCGCGATTCCGTGGCTACGTTGCTTCTCGACTACGTACCACCAGCACGCAAACGAGTCTCTCGATCCGCTATGCGGATCGCCTCTCTAGAGACGCGCACCGAGCGAGAGTCCCATCAGGGACAGGACTTCCTTCACCTCACGAACGACGCGTCATAGGCTTTCCTTACGTACGGGTGGCGCGCTTGTCCCCAGCGAGCGCTCAAAAACAAAGGGCCCGAAGGGCAGAAGTCCGGCGACCGCACCGATCGCACGCGTTTTCCGGCTCCAGCCAACCTGCCCGCCGGCTGCACCGAGCGCTTGGAGGTACATGACAAAGGAGACGCCGTGCACCCACGCGACGAGACGAGTCTCCCCGTCGATGCGCGTCCCCGTGATGCCGCGCACGACCATACCGCCGAGAAGCACGAGAAAGGACACCGCCTCGAGGCGAGAGATCCACACGAAGCCGCGGACCATCGTCGCTTCATCGTTCGGCGCGGAGGCACTTTCGCGCGGCGCCCAAAAGAACGCGCTCCCCAGAAGCGTCAGCAGCACGACCCAGAGAAAGTCGAGAGGCGCGCGGGGCCGAAGCACCATCACGACGACCGATCCAACGAACCCAACGATCGCAAGCCACGACGTCAGAGGTCGCGGCGACGGGAGATGGCTCGCGAGAAACGCCGCGTGCAGTCCGCCGCCGCTCGCCACGATCGCGGCGAGGATCCACGGCTCGAACACCGCAAGGCCGCGCGCCTTCATCAGCAGCCAGCCCGCGATCCAAACGCCGAGCACTCCGGGAACCAACCAGCGGTAGAGCCCCTGAAGGCGTGCTGCGCGAGAGGGAGCGCGAACCGCGATGAGGGTTCCGGCGCCAAGGAGAAGGAGCGCGACGAACTTGAGGGTGCGAAGAAGCGCCCACGAGGTGAGTTCCATGGGCATGAGCTGCCGGGAGTAAGCGCCGAACACAACACTCAAAGGGCGCGTTTGCGCTTCTTCACGAGGACCTTGCAGACGCCCAACGATGCGCACCCAAATATCGGTGAAGAGACCACCGATATTTGGGTACTACCGAAATCGCGTTGTGCCTTGAAAGCCGCAAGCCTTTGAAATCAAAGCTTTTGCGCCGATGGCACGACCTACGCATTGGAGTGTCTTCGACACAAGGAGACCTCTTCAATGATCACCGTTGGATCCAAGCTTCCCACCTTCGACCTTCAGGCCGTTCTCGCCGACAAATCCTTCGCGCCCATCCGCCACGACTCGCATCCGGGCAAGTGGCAGGTCCTCTTCTTTTGGCCGATGGACTTCACGTTTATCTGCCCCACCGAGATCGCGGAGTTCGGACGCCGCCACAGCGACTTCGTGGACCGAGACGCCGTCCTTCTCGGCGCGAGCACCGACACGCATTTCGTTCACCTCGCGTGGCGCAACGATCACCCTGACCTCGGCGACCTTCCCTACCCAATGCTCGCGGACACAAAGCGCGAGCTCTCGACCGAGCTCGGCATTCTCGATGCGAAGGAAGGCGTCGCCCTTCGCGCGACCTTCATCGCAGACCCGGACGGGATCGTGCGCTGGGTGAGCGTCAACGACCTCAGCGTGGGACGAAACGTTCCCGAGGTCCTTCGCGTTCTCGACGCCCTGCAAACCGACGAGCTCTGCCCCTGCAACTGGGAGCAGGGTCAAAAGACCCTGGGAGGTTGAGGATGGACGCGCTCGAAACCCTCCGGCAGCAGCTGCCGAGCGAAGCCAAAGACCTCAAGCTCAACCTCCAGTCGGTCCTGACGGGCGGTTCCCTCGACGAAGAAACGCGCTGGGGCGTTGCGCTGGCGAGCGCGCTAACCACGCGGCAGCCCGCGTTGATCGATGCGGTTCGGCAGGACGCCTCCGTGAGCGACGAGGTTCGAAGCGACGCCGAAGCCGCGGCTGCGCTGATGGGCATGAACAACGTCTACTACCGCTTTCGTCACTTCGTGTCGGAAGCGGGCTCGCCCGACTACGAACTTCCCGCGCGCCTGCGCATGAACCGCATGGCGCGGCCCAACGACAAGCGCTCCTTCGAACTCTTTTGCCTCGCGGCGAGCGCCATCACCGGCTGCGAGCTATGCGTCACGAGCCACGAAAAAGTGGTTCGCGCAGCAGGACTCACAGCTGAACAAATTCACGACGCGGTGCGCATTGCCGCCACTCTGCACGGCATTGCCATCGCCCTCGACTCTGGAGGTGCCTCATGACCGAACGACGACAGCTCGCCGGCGATCTCGCCAATCTCTTTGCCGACACCTATTCGCTCTACCTAACGACGCAGCGTTTTCACTGGAACGTGGAGGGCCCGCACTTTCACTCGCTCCACGCGCTCTTTGAGGAGCAGTACACCGAGCTTGCCCTCGCGGTCGACGCGCTTGCGGAATCGGTGCGCTCGCTCGGCTTCTACGCGCCGGGAACCTTTGCAGCGCTTCAGGAGCGCAGCTCGTTGACCCAGCCGGAAGAGCGTTTGGACGCCGCGGGCATGGTGGGTTTTCTCGCCGACGCGCACAGCCGTGTCGCCGCGAAGGCTCGCGCGCTTCTCCCAGCAAGCGAGGCGAAGGGTTTTGAAGCCATCAACGATGTGCTGATGGGGCGCCTCGACGTGCACGAAAAGTACACTTGGATGTTGCGCGCCACTCTCGGGGAAGGATCCGAGACGCTCTAGAGGCGATTCGCACGAGCGTACGAAATCGAGCGTCGATTTTCTGCGACGAGACGCGACGGCACGCGTCCTCGGGCACGAAAGGAGGCGCTCTCATGCGCTCATGCAACCTTGCTCGTACGTGTCTCGCTCTTCTCCTCGGGGTTGGATCCCTGGAAATGGGCGCAGCTGCCCACGCTCAAGAACCCGATCGAAACCACTACATCTCGGGCTACGCAGCGCTCGGGGGCGGTGGCGACGCGCGCGGCGACAACGGATTTGGCAGCTTTGATCTCAACCCGACCGGCGGCATCGGCGCGCGCTACGAGTACGGCATTCTCGACGTGCTGACCGTCGGCGCCGCGGTCGAGTGGACCAACTGGGGCGGCAAAGATCGCAACCACTTCATCGACATCTCCCCGATCGTACGCGGCCGGCACACCCTCGCCGTCGGCGACTTCGCGCTCGAGCTTCACCTCAGCTTTCTCGTGGGCCTGACGATCGCGCCCCTCGACGACAACGTTTCGGACGACGGAGGAATCGGGATCAACCTCGGCGGCTTTGTGGGCGGGACGTTCTTCGTCACCGACCAAATCGGAATCCTCGCGGAGATCGGAATTCAGTATCACCGCATCTCCGCGGACTCCGGCGGCGACTTCACACTGAAGACAACCCAGCTGATGTCGCATCTCGGAGTCGTGATCGCGATCTAGCAACCTGAATCGCAGTGCAATCGGCCGTCCGGTTGGCGCACGCAGTTGTGGCACCAGCCGGAGGTGCAGCTTCGGGCGACATCACCCACAGAAACGTGGGGCGGACAGGTTCCGTGATGACCGCAGGTGAAGCTGCCGTCCTCACCGCAGAGGCAGTGCGAGGTGCATCCGGCCTCGAAGCCCTCCACTTCGATAACATCGCCCGGTCGGAACCCGCGGCCCTCGTACATGCAGCGATTGCCTTCCACCCAGCAGCGGACGTTCCCGTCCGAAAAGCACTGGCAGGTCTGCGTAAAGCCTTCACCGGTCACCACTTCCCGCTGATCCATGGCCCAGTCGCCGGAGGGAAGGGAACAGATCCCAAGACACGCTTCCGCGGTGTCGGGACAGACCCAGCCGTCGAGGGTGCAGGTGCATGTGCTGCAGGAGTCCGCGCGGATCGCCCCTGGCTCGTACATCTCGCCGTCGTGCTCGCACACCGGACAAAAATCCGGTGTGACGCACGAGAGACTCCCGTCCGCCTCGCAGGTGCATTCGCTGCACCCGTCACGGCACGCCTCGCCGCGGTAGTAGCTTCCGCCATCGGTAAAGCACACCGGGCACTCGACGGTTTCGACAAGACAGTCGAAGGTGCCGAACTCCGTGCAGGAGCAATACCCTCCTGGGCATCCTTCAAGGGCGTAGCCTTCCCCAATCGCGTAGGTGTTCCCGTCGTCGTCGGTGCACCCGGCGCAGTCGATCGCCGGCCCTTCGCACTCAAACGTTCCGTCGTCGAGGCAGGTGCAGTGCGAGAAGGGGCACTCTTCCATGCCGTAGCCCTCCCCCGGAAGATAGGAGCGCCCGCGATCGTCGACGCAAACCCCCATGCATCCGGGAACCCCTTCGCACTGAAAGGTCCCGTCCTCGAGGCATTGGCAAAACGTGCACTCGCTCGGCGCGTAGCCTTCCCCGACGCTGTAGCGGCGGCCGTCATCTCCGACGCAGCCGCGGCATTCGGCGACGTCGCAGGTGATGCTTCCGCCTTCTTCGCAAACGCACTCGGCACAAGGACCGGGCGACCAGCGCTCGCCGCGGGCGCGACCCGTTCCTCCCTCGTCGAAGCACACATTGCATCCGATGTCGGGGTCCCGCTCGCAGGTGAACGTTCCGTCTTCCTGGCATTCACAAACGCCGCATTCGCCCGGGAGCGCATACGTCTCTCCGGTGGCGAACGCTTCCCCCTCGTGACGACAGGTTTCGTGACTGAGCGCACAGGCTTGGAGGCTGAAGAGAAGAAGCGTCCACCGCATGGCCATGGCGCAAAGCACGCACCGTGCCGCTCGCTGGTTTCGGGGCAGAAGAGCGCGCCGGGACGGTGATCGATGCGTCACGATGGCGCGCTTGGCACGCCTCGCGCCACATTCGATAGACTCTGCGGATGGAGGAGGAAAAGAGTACGCGCGGCAAGCTCAACACCACCGCTGGCGTGATTTCCGCCGTAATGACAGCGCTGCTCATCGGGAGCTGCGTTTGGTGCTGCCTCACCGGCTACTGGGTCGACGAGCTCGTTCCGTTCCCGTCGTGACGTGACCGCGCGCACTTTGAACTGATTGTGCGATCGCGCGGGGCTCGGCGTTCCACGCAAGGCGCGAAGTCGATGTTCAAAGGAAGCGCTGTCTAGGGATTGGCTTCGCGACCACGACCGATCGCGCGGCCGCTCATCAGCTGAATCTGGCTTGTCCGTGCATCTCTCAGGGGCTGGACCGTCACCCCGAAAAGCGTGTCGTCCACCGTGTTCCGATCGACGTAGTGCACCGTGCTTTCCCCACGCGTGAGGAAATCCGGGTACGCGGTTCGCAAGCGCGCCGACATTTCCGAAGCGGGTGCTGCCACCACGAAGTTCACCACCGAGAGTCCATGGGCCGGATGAAACTCGGCTTGAATCCGAACGACGTCGGCGTTCGCCAGGGGCGCGCCGAAACCGCCGCAGATCGCAAGCTCACCGCGGCGCGCGAGCTCCGCCAGCGGACCCGGCGCCTCCGCGATCGCCTGACCATCCGATTCGCACCCGCGAAGAAACTCGGCGTGACTCATCCCAAAACGAATCCAGCGAACGTGGTCGTCCGCGACCTCAGAAAGCCCGGGCGAGCGCGGGCGCGCTAGTACGGTCGACCTCGGCATCGCGTCGACCGTGTACGCCCGGCTCGCCATGATCGTCTCGCAGAGGGCCCGCTCGGAAGGAGCCGCTTCGCAGGCAACGACCAGCCGATGAAACTGGCGACCCTCGGGATCGAGGTACGCGTATTGGCAGGAGTGGGTCTCCACCGGACCGCGAACGAAGGGCGCGTTGAGACACGCCTCCATGCCTTCTCCATCCGGACGAAGGGTCACGTCCGTTCGCGCGAGGCCTTCACCCACCGTCGCCTCGAGCAGGACTCCTTCCAAGAAGTCTCCGGCGACTTCGCCACCGCGCGCCACCATCGCGATGGACTCCGCCTGAATGCTCACGCTGAACCCGCGGCGCGCTCGGGCCGCCGCGCGAAACTCGTCGGGTTGAGGTCGCCCGGAAAGAAGTCGCTCGCGCAGCGCGTTTTCATCCACCGACCGAAGTCCGGGAGGAACCTCCACCCGGACGCCGCCAAGCGCGAAGGACTCTGCCTGAGGTGCGCCCGTGTCCGTGGAGCCGCACGCGACGCCCAGCAGGAGGAAGAAATGCGGCGCACGCATCATTCCCCCACGCGTCGAAAGATGGTGTCGAAGAGACGAATCCGCCGCCCGCCGAACACGCGTACGTCGACCAGGCCGCAGGTTCCGTCGATGCGAAAGGGAACGATGGTGCGCGGAAAACTCCCCCCGCCTGAGTTGGTCTCGGTGCGGCTTGCTGCGGCATCACCATCCACGAAAACAGAAAACGTCCAGGTGCCGCGGTCGCCCCAGAAGAACTCCGCCTCGTAGGCGCCGGGCGGAAGCGCGAGTCCCGGTCCGTCGGAAATGAGAGCGCAGGCAGGACCGGTGGAGGTGATGTGGCACCAGTCCAGGGGGTCGCAGCGAAAGCCACAGTCGTGGCGGTAGTCGGGGCCGCCCGGATCGACTTCGATCACTGGAACCTCAAACTCCCCGCAGGCCTCAAACCCGCACATCAAATCGCCACAGCGCTGGACGCCGCGATAGGCACCGTCGCACGCACTGCATGAATGCGAGTCGCCCGGGCGGCACTCGTCGCCCGCTCCATCGCAGTTGTCGTCGCGATCGTTGCATCGCTCGGGTGCGCCCGGGTAGACCTCGCCGTCGCCGTCGTTGCAGTCTTCCTTGAGGCGACAACCGGGGGGCGAAGGCGCGGGAAAGCCGTCGTCGTCTTCGTCCTCGAATTCGCTCACGCAGCCGTCCGCTTCACAAGAGTCGGTCGTGCACGCATCGCGATCGTCGCACAAGGAGTCGTTCGGCGCGTTCACGCATCCGCGCCCGATCTCGCAGCGATCGCTGGTGCACGCCACTCCGTCGCGACAGCGACCGTCTTGGGGAATGATCTCGCAGCCGGTTCGCAGACACCGCTCCTGCGTGCAGTCCAACCCGTCGTCGCAGCGGTCGTCGTTCATTTCGGAGGAGCAGGCGCCCGTATCAGGATCGCAAACGTCGTCCGTGCACGCCACGCCATCGTCGCAAACCACCGCGACGCCTGGAACGCACAGTCCGCGGCCACGATCACATCGCTCCATGCCGTTGCACAAGTTGCCGTCGCTGCACTCCCCGTCGCTCCGGCACCCGTCCTCTACGCAGTCGCGGACCGGATCGCAGATCTCGTCCGAGTCGCAGACGCCGGGAACGGGCGTAAAGGAACAGCCTGCAGCGGTGCACTCGTCGCGCGTGCACTCCACGCCGTCGTCGCATCCGCGGGGACAAGGCCCGGCGTCGGTCGCGTCGAGGCCCGCATCCGCGAGGGCGTCCGGGCTCGCATCGCGAGACGCGTCGAGTCGCGCCGCATCGAGTTGCGCCGCATCGAGTCGCGCCGCGTCGAGCCCCGCGTCAACGTCACCGCCGAGCTTTGACCCGTCCGGATCGATGATGACGCTACATCCCAGCGCGAGAGAGAGCAGCGCCCAACTTCGTTTCTTCATGACCCCTCACCCGCTGCGCTTCGCTAGCGCAGCGCGAAATAGGGGTCAAGGATCAGCGAGCCATGGCAACGACGCCAGTCGGCGCAGGAGTTCGGCGCTTCTTAAAGCGAACGACGCTCCAGCCTGCGACGACAGCACCCAGCACCAGAAGTTGAATCGCGAGGGTGACCAGCCACTGCTGCTGTCCGGGGCGAACGATGTACTCCGTTGCAATCGCGCCGCCCATCGTCGCCACAAGACCCGCGCCGCCCAGAAACGCACCCAGTCGCGCAAGGCGTTCGAGGCGCGGCACCCGCCCCCCAAGAAACGCGAACGCCGCAGCGATCAGGCCAATACTCACGAGCAGCTCTTGCCCGCCCACGAAATAGCGAAACATCGTCGGGTCGACGCCGAGCCCCGCACCGAGCTGCCGAAACCCTGCAACCGCGTTCGGATCCGACGCGAGTTTGTCGATCGCGAAGGGCAGTAGCTTCGCGGCCGCGTAGAGGGAAACTCCCTGGACCACCGTGTCCAGAACCTTTTGCTTTGTGCTTCTTTTCATCTCACCCACCCCTACGTAACAGCGCCGCACGCGTTACGTAGGAGGTGAGGCATGTGGCGAATCACCGTGACGATTCTTCTTGTCGCTGAAAGCGCAGCTGCGCAGCACTCGTATCGCGTGCACATGGACCACGTGAATCGAAGTCCGCACACGGAGGAGTCGCGCGTGCTCCTCGGCATCAAGGGAAGCTACGCCTCGGTGCACGAAGGCGAGCGCGAGCAAGGCGGCGGCGCGGGCATCTTCGCAGAGACAACGCTCATCCACGGCTGGCTGGAGCTTGAGCTCTCGGCACAGCTTCTCCGCATTGGTGGCGAGGCGTGGGAAGTCCCCATCGACCTTCTCCTCAAAAAGCCCTTCTGCTTTGGTGATTTCATCCAGGCCTACGTCGGCATCGGACCCGCGGTCGCGGTCGTCGTTGCCGAAAGCGAACGCGAAACTCTCGTCGGGGGTCTCATCGCCGTCGGCGCGTACCTTTGGGTGACCCCGCGCTTCGGATGGGACGTCGAGGTGAACTACGCCGTCTTTGGGAGAGCGCAGGAGCCCGTGCACGATATTACGGTCAGCGTGGGACCCGCCTTTCGAATCTAGATCTAGCGCCGAAGCCGCAACCACGGTGCTCGCGGAACCCGAACTGTCTGCCGCGCCCACTCCGTTGCCGTCACCTCGAGCACCACCGTCCAAGGACCGTCCGCCGAGTCCGCGGACTCCACGACCCACCCCTCGTCTCCGGGCAGGATCGCGTTTGTCTCGAGCACGACTTCCTCCTCTTCGACCGTGGCTACCTGTCGCTCAAAGGGCCGCGCGAGCGGCTCTCCCACAAAAAGCCCTTCGCCCGGCCAACGCACCGACGACCAGTAGGCTTCGAGCAACGTCGCGCCGCGAAAGTACGCGCTCAAGAAGATCGGAACGTTCGGAAACTTCTGCTGGAAGTTGCAGGGCTCCAGCACCGTCCCGTAGCTCCCCGTCGCGCCCGCCTCGAGCCACCGCACCACACTCATCTGACCCCCGGCCGTTGGCACGCGCCCGCCAAAGGACGTTAGATGATCCGCCACGGCGCCCGGCAGGTACGTATTCGTGTCGATCTCCGGAACCCGGGCGAGCCCCGTGAAGTAGAAGAGCACATTGCCCGTGTCCTGAATGACGTTGGCGCCGCTCCCGTCCGCGTTGTCGACGTAGGTCAGCGATAGCCCCGACCACCGCGCGGGCAGACCCTCAAAGGTGGGCCACCGAACCGAGCGCGCCGTGTCGGTCGTTCGCACAAGATACCCGTCGCCCGTCGGAAGGGTTCCATCCGACGCAACGCCGCGGTCGATCAGCGCCAGCGCATCCTCCGTCGACGCCGCCGCCAGCATCATCGCGGGTCGCGCACCATGGTCGGCGAAGGGCCGCGTCGAATCGCTCCGGAAAAGATCGCTCGCGCCGGTTGCCCCACAGGTCATTCCCGTCGTGTTGCAGAAGCGCTCATCAAACCCGAACGCCAGCGCGCTCGTCACCGACATGCAGTCCACGCGATAGGGCCGCGTCCACGTGACCGCGAGACCCTGCACGGCGTCCGGCAATCCAGCGATCGCTTCTTCCACGCTCGCGAAGGCCTCTCGCGAGATTCGATCTTCGATGGGAAGTCGCACCCGCACGACGTTTTCCGCAGGAACTCCCCGAGCTTCAAGATAGCGCTCGCCGACCGCAACACTCTGCGGGTCATCTTCGTTGATCACGACGCCGAGCTCTTCCGGCAGGAGACCGGTCCGCGGAAAGAGGACGTTGACCGCACTGGCCGCGGCGTCCTCGCCGGCATCAACGCCGCTGTCCCCCGGATCGACTCCGGTATCCGTCGGAACGGTCGCATCCGCGCCCGCGTCCATGCCCGCGTCTATGCCCCCATCGAATGCCGCGTCGTCGTCGCCGCACCCGAGGACAACCACGAGCACTAACGCCCATCGCCAAGAGCCCATACGCGACAGGCTACCGGGTCGGTCCGCGCACCGAAAGCCGCCGGAGCAGCCGGCCGTTGTCCCAAAACTCGACCGCGTAAGGAAACGCGCAGGTGGAAACGTAGACGCCGCTCACGTCGTAGTGACTCGCTGCCCCGTACGAGCGTTGAACATCGCGCGCGCAAACCCCAACGCCATTTCGCGTCAGGATCATCAGCGGCCGACCTTCTTCGTTTCGGCGCGACCACTCGACCCGAATCGTGTCGCCGCTCCGCTCCGTAAAGAGCGCGGACGCCGGAAGTCCCGTCGGACGAAGGTCCCACGCGCGCGCGGCGCGAACGGCCGCAACCTGCACTTCGTCCGGCTGAAGGCGCGCGAGGAGGTCCTGCAGGGCATCGTTCATCCGCGCGCTCAGCACATCGTCACGATGGCGCACAAGCGCCCGAAGCGCCGCAACGCGAAGGGCGGGTTCCTCCGCCGCAACGAGCGCGATCAAACGCCCTAGCTCGACGGTCGAACATCGAGGCATGCCCCGCTCGATGCCGCGAAGTGCAGCGACCCGCTGATGCACAGGCGATGCGCCTTCCGCATGCTGAAGAAGCGTTCCGATTGAAGGCAAACGCCCAAAGCGTGTTCCGGCGCGACGCGCGATCACCTCGAGAACGCCGGGCACATCCCCCTGCGCAAGCAACGCCTCGATCAATCCCTGACCGAGCGCGTCGTCGTAGTACTCGCGGTCGCGACGAACCGGACCCAGCGCCGCGACGAGTGCGTTGCGATCCCGCGTCCGAAGTGCCTCTCGAAGCGCGTTCACCTCGGACACCCTTCGCGCTACGAGCGAACGAAACGCGCCAGGCGATAGCGCGGGAGCGATGCGATCGGTTCCTTCGGGGTCCGCCGCCTGAGGCATCAACCCCAGCCAATCGCCGATCTGCGGGCGATAGACGCGATCCTCGACGACCACTCGAAGCCCAGACGCAACCAGTCGCCACTCGCCATCCACGTGACGAAGAAATAGCCACGTCCGGGTTCCTGGACGAGGCTCCGCGTAGAAGGGCTCGGAGGTGTAGAAGCCTGTAGGAACTTCGAGCACCTCGGGCGTCTGTCCTACGAAACGTTCCACCACGCGAAAGCGGGTTGCGCTGCCGCGCACGGAAAGACGCTCCGCTTCCACCACCGCGTCCGCTCGCCAAATCAGCGACGCCACGTCGTAGGTCGGGTCGCGCCACGCCGACGCCTTCGACGTAACGAGCGCGATTGCGAGCGCAACACCAATCCTCACACTCCCACCCTACGCCCGCCGGCTGGGTTTTTCACCCACCACACTTAGTGTGCACACAACACTATCTGCTGCTACCCTCAGAACATGCACGAAGTTCAGGCGCCCCATCCCCTCGCCGGACCGCGTCCGTGGATCTTTCTCGCGGGGAGCATCGACAACGGCGCCGCCGAACCGTGGCAGCAAGCATTCGTCGCTCGCATGCGCGCCTTCTCGGGAACACTCCTCAATCCGCGGCGCGCAGACTGGGACGCGTCGTGGAAGCAGTCGATCGAGGACCTCCGGTTTCGTGAACAGGTCGAATGGGAACTCGCCGCACTGGAGACCTGCGACCTCATCGTGATGTACTTCGCGCCCGCGTCGAAGGCGCCGATCACCCTCCTCGAGCTTGGCCTCTTCGCGCCTCACCACACCCACCGGCGCGGCGGATCGCTCGTCGTCGCGTGCCCTGAGGGTTACTGGCGCCGTGGCAACGTGGAAGTGGTCTGCAACCGATACGAAATCCCGCTCGTCGATTCGTTCGAAGCGCTCGTCTTGGAAGCAGAACGACACGTTTCCGGCTGAGGTTGTCGCGACCATCGGACCATGGTTCGATTCCGGGTGCCCTTCTTCGACGACTACTCCTGGTCGGTGTGGATCGAATCCCTTTCGGGGGAACTCACACCCGAGATGATCGCGATCGCGGATCGTTACGAAGACCGGTTTCGCACCCGCATCGCGTGGGGACCTGCGCAGGCGAAGCTCACCGCACTCGCCCGCGTGTTTTCGATCTACGACCTGCAGGGCTTGAGCGCCGAGCAACCGGTCAAGGGCGTGTACTTCCTTGCAACCGGCCGCCTATCGGAGCAGCTCGAGTTCCTCACGGCCTTCCCGGAGGTACGGACATTTGCGATCAGCAACGAGTTCCCGCCTTGGAGCCGCCAAGACTCAGCCACCCTCAAAGCGCTCAGCGATTTCGAGGTGCATCACCTAACGCTCAACGGCGCGCCGCGAGCGTCGCACCTCAATGGAATCCGGAACGATCTGCAGTCCCTCTCCCTCGAGATAAACGGCGCCGGGTACTGGGGTGAAATCCTCGACGCGCCATGGCCGAACCTTCGCACGCTCAAGTTCGTCGGAAGCGACAAGGGCACCGCGCGCGTACTCGGCGAACGTCTCGACACGTTTGCGACCATCCTCCCTCAGGTCGACGAGCTCGATCTCTTTCAGACCTCCGCTGCGCCCCCGCTTCTCGAAGCGCTCTCGACCAGCCCTTGGGTCGCGACCCTTCGCGGACTTCGTATCGACAACGGGTCATTCAAGACGGATCGAATCGCCTCGATCGCCGACGTTCCCTTCGAACGGCTCGAGTACTTGGGCACCAACGCCAAAGCCACCGCGAAAACGGCGCAGGCGCTCGCCGCGTCTCCGCATCTGAAGACGGTTCGGTCGCTCGAGATCATCGGACAAGTAAAGCGGAAGGGCATCGCAGCGATTCTCGACGCGTGGCCCAACCTCGCCCACATCGCGCTTTGGGATACGCCGCACTACACCGACGTCGAAGCGGTGATCGATGCCTACGATCTGAGCGCCTTCGTTCGTGCGGGGGGTGTGGTCGAAGCACGGATTTGCTAGCGTCCTCGCTCCCTCTGTAGGCCACGAACCCACACTGCATTTTTTTGCGATATTGAGCCGTTCGCACGGCTCACGTTACCTATTCCCTGATGCGTGTTTTTCTGCTCCTAACGCTGAGCCTCGGG
>JBCDAA010000131.1:0-21120 GCA_039186435.1 Myxococcota bacterium
TCCGAAAAGCAGCGAAGGAAGCGTTGCATTCGCGGCTCGAGGCCCCGCTCGACGGCCAGCGCGGAAATCGTGCCCATGAGACCTTCAATCGCGACACCGTCATCCTCTTCGGACTGATGCTGCTCGTTGCCCGAGGTGGTCTCCGTTGTCTCTTCCGCGGTCGTTTCCGCCCCGTCGGAGCCTCCGCAGGCAAGCGCGAATAGGATCGCAAACGTCGATAGCGCGCGCATGGTCATCGTCCCTTTCGCAATGCGTTGGCCGCGATCACCACGCGCATGATCTCGCTGGTGCCTTCGTAGATCTCGGTGATACGCGCGTCGCGGTAATGGCGCTCGAGGTCGTACTCCTTCGAGTAGCCGTAGCCGCCGAAGATCTGAATCGCCTGGTGCGTCACGCGCGTCGCCATTTCCGAGGCGTAGAGCTTGGCGGCCGCCGACTCCTGACTGTGCCGAAGCTTCGGTTCCGTGCGCGCCTTCTCCTTCAAGAACGCCGCGCGGTAGATGAGCAACCGCGCCGCATCGAGCTGCATCGCCATGTCAGCGATCTTGAACTGGATCGCCTGAAGCTTCGCCAAGGTCCCACCGAACGCCTTGCGCTCGTGGGTGTAGGCAACGGCCTTTTCGTACGCCGCCTCCGCGATTCCAAGCGCCTGCGCGGCAATGCCAATGCGACCGCCGTCGAGGGTGTTCATGGCGATTTTGAAGCCGTCCCCTTCCCCGCCGAGGCGCTGCGCGTCGGGAACGCGGCAATCCTCGAAGAAGATCGTGCAGCTGTGCGCAGCGTGAATTCCGAGCTTGTGGTCCGCCTCCTGGGGTTTGAACCCGGGGTTTTCCTTCTTCACGATGAACGCGGTGGTGCCCTTCGCGCCCTTCGACCTGTCGGTGTTGCAGAAGACAACGATGAGATCGGAGTGCGGGCCGTTCGTGATCCAGTTCTTCGATCCCTGAATGACCCACTCGTCACCCTCTCGCACCGCCGTCGTCTGCATGTCGGAGGCGTCGGAGCCGCTGGAGGGTTCGGTCAATCCAAAGCAGCCGAGCTTGGCGCCAGAGGCGAGAGGCGTCAGAAACTCCTTCTTTTGCGCTTCGTTGCCGAACTTGAGGATCGGGTCGCACACGAGGGAGTTGTTCACCGACATGATCACGCCGGTCGACGCACAGGCCTTCGAGACCTCCACCATCGCGAGCGCGTAGGAGACGTAGTCCGCGCCGCCCCCGCCGTACTCGTCGGGAACCGCAATCCCGAGAAAGCCGAGCTCCCCCATGCGGGCCACGAGATCGGTCGGCCAGATGCCCTTTTCGTCGAGCTCTCGCGCGCGCGGGAGCACTTCGTTCGTGGCAAAATCGCGAGCCGTCTTTTGGATCAGCTGCTGCTCTTCGGTGAGGCGAAAATCCATCGCGCGGGAGGGTGGCGTCATCCGCGAAGATTTTCAATGTGAGGCGACGCAGCCTCGAGAAACGCCGAAAAATCCTGCGTGGGGTCGCTAGCGCGCCGTCTCGCCGCCGTCGGCGACCAGCACGTGACCCGTCACATAGCTCGCCGCATCGCTGCACAAGAAGAGCGCCGGACCCGCCATTTCCCGAGCCTCGGCCATCCGCCGCATCGGAACACGGCTGACCAGCTTGGCTTTCACCGCCTCGTCGAGGTCGGCCGTCATCGCCGTGTCCACGAACCCGGGTGCGAGACCGTTCACGCGGATGTCGTCGCGCGCCCACTCGATGGCGAGAACTTTAACCGCGTGCGCGAGCGCCGCCTTTGCCGCGCCGTACGCGAGGGCCGAAGGCTGACCTCGAAGACCCCAGATACTGCTTACGAAAAGCACCGCGCCGCCTCCGCGGGCCTTCATCTGACGTGCAGCGCGCTGGGCGCCGTGAAGCGCGCCGAGATAGTGAAGGTCGAGCATCGCCTGAAGATCGGCGCGCGAAACGTCCGACGCAAAACCGGACGCAGCGAGGCCGGCGTTCGCCACGAAGATGTCGCAGCCGCCGCGTTTCTCCACTGCGTCGAAGAGGGCGTCGACCGCGCCCTCGTCCGTAACGTCCGCCGCGATGCCGACTCCGTTGATGGACTTCGCGACCTCGTCGCAGACGGACTGATTTCGAGAGCTCACGACGACCTTCGCACCGGCGTCGGCGAAGGCGGTGGCGATCGCCAGGCCAATTCCGCGAGAGGCACCCGTGATCACGGCGCGCTTCCCTTGAAGCGTCACCGAATCGCTCGTCGCGCGCGTCTCGCCAGAGGTCCGGCCGGCGCCAGCTCGAGATACTTCGAGTACGCCTCGCGCGCGGCCGGTGAGTCGCTGCCGGCGAGGGCCTCACCAAGGTAGAACCAGGTTTCCGGCGGGGTGCCGTCCATGTCCGCCGACTCGCGCAGAAGACGACGCGCGATGCTGTCGTTTCCTTCTTCGACGGCGATGCGTCCCTGAAGCATCAACGCGCGCGCTCGCATCGAGGGAGGACGAATGCGGCGCCGAAGCGAAACGTCCGCACGCTCGAGGATGCCTCGCGCCTCACGCGCCTTGTCGCCGCGAAGAAGCACCGTGGCAAAGCCGAGAAGCGCCTCCGGATGGCCGTCGTCGAGCTCGAGGGCACGCTCGTATTGGTCCGAGGCAGCGCGCGGTTCGTTCGCTGCGTAGAGCGCGTCTCCGAGAAGCGAGATCACATCGGCGTTCGCTTGCTCGCTCTGCGCGAGGGGGCGAAGCGCGCGCACTGCATCGCCCGGTCGCCCATCGGCAAGGGCAACACGCGCCGTGACCACCTTGACCGTGGCGAGCTCTCGGTCGTCCTGGCGCACGTTTTCGAGCTGCACCTTGGCGTCATCCACGCGGCCGAGACCCAGAAGCGCTTCGACGCGCCCAAGGCGACCGACCAGCGAATAGGAGCGTCCGCTTCCCGAGCGTCCGACCCGCCGCGCCAGCTCGCCGTAGAGCGTGTCCGCTTCCGCGAACTTTCCTTGATCGATCAGCAGATGGCCGAGGAGCAGCTGCGCATCCGTGTGCGTGCTCTGCAGCTCGAGAGCTCGCCGCAAGGCCGTCTCGGCTTCTTCGGCGTCGCCGGCCATCCTCTCAACACGCCCAAGGAGGTAGTGGGCCTCTGCGTTGGTGGGATCCGCCGCGGTCACTCCGGTCGCCGCTTCCCGCGCCAGTCGTGCATCCCGAGCAGCGAGCGCGGCGTCGGCCACGGCGAGACCTACTTCCGGATCTCCGGGGTTGTCCCGCGCGAGGCGCCGCGCCTCTCGAAGCACATCGCGCGCGCGACCCATGCGAACGGCCACGCGAATCTGCAGCGCCTTCATCGCCGCGCTCGCGTCGTCGTGTTCCTCGAGGTAGCTGTCGAGCGCGCCGGACGCCGCTTCGATCGCGTCGGTGCCGCCGACCAAAAGCGCCGCGCGCGTACTGAGGTCGAGAACGTCTGGGTCCTCGTTCGAAAGCGGGCCGAGCACCCGAAGCGCGCGCACTCCGTCGCGACGCTCCACCAAAATCTCGGCGAGGAGCTTTCGATAGTCAGGGATCGCCGGCGCCGAAGAGACCGCCGCCATCGCCGCGGTCTGCGCGCGACCGAGCTGCCCGAGAGCCTGCGCCGAAGAAGCCACCAGCGCCTGCATGCGCGGCTCCGACGCTCCGGCGGCCGTCGCCGCTTCAATCTGTGCTTCCGCGTCTTCGGTTCGGCCAAGGCGTCGCATCAGGCGCGCGCGGGTCAGCGCGAGGAGCACCTTGTCGGTCGGCGCCGCCTCCTCCATGCGATCGTCGATCGGGGCGAGCGCCTGTAGTCCGGCTTCGGGCTGGGCGTCGTCCGCGCTCAGGTACGCGCGCCAGAGCGTGGCGCGGAGGTGCCCTTCGTAGCGGCCGAGCACACCGTCGAGAAGCTCCATCGCCGCTTCCGGCTGCCCCTCGTCGGTCTTCGCTTCCGCGAGCGCGATCGCCGCCGCCGTCAATCCTTCTTCAGCCGCGAGCGCCGCGGTGAGGTTCTCGGTCGCGGACGCTTCGCCCAGGCGCTGCTGCAATCGACCGACCACGTAGAGCACGACCGCGTCGTCGGCGCCGGCTTCCTTCGCCGCAGTGATCTTGGCGGCCCCCTCTTCGGCGTTTCCGGACGCATACGCAAGAATCGCCTCGGCCGCCGCAATGCGCGCGGGCCCGACCTCCCGCTGCGAGCCGAACTCCACCGTCGGACGCAAATAGCCCGGCTCGAACGCGCCGTCCTCCAGCGCACGCTGGGAGTGCACGAAGATCAGAAGTGCCGGACCGGCCGCGTCGAGGGGATGGAGCTCTCGCGCTTCGCGAACGAGTCGCTCCGCGTCGACGAGATCTTTGTGGTCGCCGCGAAGCGCATCCGCCGAAGCCTCTGCAACCATCGCCGCGGCTTCCGACTCCTGGTGCGCGACCCACTGCGTGTATCCAAAGTAGCCACCGCCCGCGATAAGCAGTGCGAGCACCCACAGCACACCGAGCGGCAACGCGATCCGCTGGCCGGTCTTTTTGACGTCTTTGGCGGGCGCCCAGGGCGCCGCTTCACCTTCGGGGGGTTCGAAGAGATGCTGGTCCTTCAGCATCGTGAGGATGCGGTCGACGTTTTCGGGCTGGCCGGCCGCACCACCGGACGCCACGTCCGCGGCAGGAGGCGCCGGCGGCGCGTCGAAGCTCGGCTCGAAGCTCGGCTCGAGCGAAGGCGAGGTCTCAAAACTCGGCGGCGGCTCTGGCGCTAGGAGCGGATCCGCACCGGAAAAGGGATCGTCGTCCGCAAAGGGATCGGCCGCCGGCGGCGCCGGCTCGGGCGCCGGAACCACCGCCTGCGAGGGTTTGGTCGGCTCGGCGAAAGGGTCGGACTGACGCGCGAGATCGGGAGCCGCCACAAGCGGGTCGCTGTCGAGATCGAAAGGGTCACCAAGGGGCTCGGCGCCGGAGTCGGCGAAAGGATCGTCACCGAAAGGAATGGGCGACGCGAAGGGATCTTCCAGCGCGGGCGGCTCCGGCGCGGTCAGCGGCGGCGGCGCAGGCGGCGCAGCGACGGGCGGCGCAACCGGCGGCGCAGGTTTCGGGCGAGGCCGAAGCGGCTTCGGCGCGGTGGGCTTGCGAATCTTCGGGCGTCGCGCGGGCTTCTTCTTCGCCTCGAAAGGAGACGGGCTTCCCATGCCGTACGAGCCGCCCTTGGCAGCGGCGTCCAGTGCGCTTCGATCCATCGTCGCGGTGGGCGCGGCTTCATCGATGACGGGCGGCGGCGGCGGTTCGGAGTCGGCTGCGGCCTCGGCCAGGCGCCGCGAGAGATCAGCCGCGACCATCGTGGGCTCTTCATCGTCGCGAAAGAGCTCCTTGGGCGCAGGCTTCGGGGGCGGCGCAGGCTCGGGCGCATCAGCACCCCCGGCGATCCGGGCAAGACGCTGGGCACGTTGATGGAGACGGTCGACTTCCGCCCCCGACGCGCCGAGCTTCTTCGCGCGCGTTAGAACCTTTTCCGCGCGTTCGGGATCGCCTCGCCGAAGGAGAACCTCGCCGAGCCAGCGATAGGGCTCCGGCGCATTTCCTTGCGCGCGCGCGGCCTGGAGCAGCGTCTTTTGCGCGCGAAGGAGATCCCCACGAACCATCCAGGCCCGTCCCGCGAGCACCAGCATCTGGCCGTCGCGGGGATTCAAACGAAGGTGGACGCCGGCGACCTCCAGGGCCTCCCGGGCACGCTCGGCATCCAAAAGGAGCTTTGCGAGGGCGCCGGGATCCTCCGTGGCGGGATCATTGCGAAAACGCAGCAGTCGAGCGTCCAGATTCTCGCCAGCCATGCCGCGGCATCCTACCAGGGCGTCCTTTCGGGGAAAACCCGGATACGACCCAGTCTAGTCAGGCTTTTCGATCTTCCAGAGGTCGCCCTCACGCACGAACTGCACCGTGTAGCTGTCCCCGTAGCTCATGGTGGCGCGGTCGCCGACGATTTCGATGGGGCGGTCCAGGTTGGTGCGAAGGTTGGCCACCAGGCGATCGATCTCTTCCCGCGCATCACCGTCCCAGGCCGCGCGCATGTGATCTTCGGTCATTCCCTCGCGGTCGGCCTCGGGAACAAAGCGCAGCACGATGTCGTAGCGTCGCCGCTCCATCGCGCGTACGAACGAGCGGAGCGCGGATCGCGGCGTGCTTTGGTCGTAAAAGTCGACCGCGTTGCCCACGACCCGCCAGCGCCCGTCCTCGCGCACCAGCTCGAGCGCGTCTCCATCCGGAAACGGAACCCGGGCGGTGATCTCCTCCGTTTCGCCGACGTGGGTCATCAGCCCTGCAAGCTCGCGGACTTCCTCGGGGTGCGCGCGAAGATGACGCGCGAACTCCTCGTACGTGACGCGCGCGCGGTAGGACGCCCCGAGTAGGTCGTAGGCCGCCTCGAGACGACCCTCTTCGAGGGCTTCCGCAAAGGTCCGAACCGTCGACTCGGGCGAACCCTGTCGACCCGGGCACGCGAGCAGCAGAATGAGCGGAAGCCAGCGCATCGCGAAGGGTTGTAGCAGCTTCTTGGGGAAGCTCCGAGCGATGCGTGAGCCCGCGTTTCCTCTGGGAGGTCCATCCCTGGACCGGCGCAAATCCCTTCGGGTCCGCTCCAACGGCGCTGCGCTCGGCGTCGACCCCGCGTCAAGGACGCCTACGTGCCCGCTCGCCCGGCTCGAGAATCGTGAACTCCACGCGGCGATTGAGGGCGCGTCCCTCGGGGCTGTCGTTCGGCGCGACGGGGTTTTGGGAGCCGTACCCGACGTAGTCGATGCGGTCGCGCGCAACCCCGCGGCCAGTAAGGTATTCGACGACGGAGCGGGCGCGCCGATAGCTGAGATCGAGGTTGTACTGCGGATTGCCTTGGTCGTCGGTGTACCCGTCGACGCGGATGCGCCGCCCGCTCGGCAGGTTGCCGATCACCTCCGCGACCTGGTCGAGGAGAGGAAGACTCACCGAACGAATCACGTCGGTGTCGAAGTCGAAGTAGATGCGCTCCGAGATCAGGATGCGGGTGTCGGTTACGGTAACGACGGCGGCTTCCGGTCCGGGCTCCGGACAGCCGTCGTCGTCCTGGTACGAGTCGCGATCCTCGGGCTCGTTCGGACACTGGTCGGCTCCGTCGAGCACGCCGTCCTCGTCGTTGTCGGTTTCGGGGCAGCCGTCCTCGTCCTGGAACCCGTCGCGGTCCTCCGACTCGATGGGGCACTGATCGTCCCCGTCCACGACTCCGTCCGCGTCGTTGTCGGTGTCGGGACACCCGTCCGTATCCAGAAACTGGTCGATGTCTTCTGGATCGTTCGGGCAGCGGTCGTTCTCGTCTTCGAGGCCGTCCCCGTCGTTGTCGAGGTCCGCGCAGAAATCCCCGTCTTCAAACCCGTCGAAGTCCTCGGGACCCGCCGCGCAGGGTTCGCGCTCACTGGCGTAGCGAAGCACCAGGAAGCCGCGAAAGCTTGGCGACCCCCAGCCGCTGAGAAATCCGGTTCCGACCCCGACGTCTGCCGTGAAGCCGTTCGCGAGCGTAAGTCGCGCGCCGAGATCCGCTTCGCCCGGGTTTTCGTCGCGATCGAACGAGTTGCCTGCAAAGCCAAGGCGCACCTGTCCTTCGGCGATAAGGGCGACCCGCGAATGCACCGCAACGTTTGCGCCGAGGCCGAGATGAAGTTCGTCGTCCCACTCGAACGCGCCCACCACGACCTGCCGTCGAAAGCGCCATGCCGCGTTCGCGCCGATCGTCAGAATGCCGATCTTCCATGCGAAGAGCAGCTCGGGGGCGGTCGTCCAATAGTCGGTGCCCACGAAACGATCGCCGTCGCCGGTTGGCAGAGAAACGGTAAGCCGGGTCGCCAGCGCCACATCCCCACGCAGGATCGGCACCTTCAGCATCAACCGGATGTCCCCCATGGTCAGCTTCGTGCTTCGCTGGAGATCGGGCTGAAAGGGGTCCTCCGCAGCCTCAGACACCACCACCCCGGCGGCGAAACCGAGCTCGAGCCACTCAAAAAGCCCGAGAGACGCCAAAAGCTCGGCGTCGAACCGCCAGGGCACCACCGCGTCGTCATCGCCGGAGCGGTTAAATACGCCCGTCGCGGCGTTGGCATTGAGACCGAGGACGTAGCTCAGATGCCTCGGAACTTGGGGACGATCGATGGTGAAGGTCGTGCCGGGCGAGGGACTCGGCATAAAGAGCTGTGTATCCAGCTCATCGGACTGCGCATCGACGCTTTTTGGCGAGATAAGCGCAGAGATAAGGACCGCCACGGTGAGGATCCACCGGTGACGACCAAGCGAAGGTCCCCTCACGAGGCCAGCGTAGCAGGTTGATCCCAGTAAAAGGAACGTTCGCGCAAAAGGGGTTCGGCGAAGAGGCCGCAAATACGTATACTTCGCGGCCACATGTTGTACGTCGCGTGCTCGGGCTTTCCGCTCCCGGTCAGCCGCTACTGGTCCCTCTTTCCCGCCGTCGAGATCTCCGACACCCATTTGGCGATCCCTGGGGCGGGGACCATCCGTCGCTGGCTTCGCGAATCCCCGGACGGGTTCGCCTTTACGGCCCTCGCCCCCAAGGAGGTTGGCGAGAGCGGATTCAAGAAGACCAAAGACAACCAGGCCAAGATCGAAGCGTTTGGGGACTTCGCCGAAAAGCTCGGCGCCCATGCGATCGTGTTTCAGGCGCCGGAGGAATTTAAGCCGAGCAAGGCGACCAAGACCGCCATCAAGGCGTTTGTCGGCTGGCTCCCGGACGGCCTCCCGCGCGTCATCTTGGATCTTCCTGCGTGGAAGCCGAAGGACGTCGTCGCCGCGTGCGGCAAGCGGCCGGTGATCGCCGCCTACGACCCGCTTCTCGAAGACGCCCCGGACAACGACGACTTCCACTACATGCGCCTTCCGGGACCGGCAGGACATCGCTCCCGCTACGACGAAGACGCGGTCGATGCGATCACCGAACACTGCCGCAAGATCGAACGCGGCTTCTGCGTGTTTCGAAACATCGACATGCAAGCGAACGGCACCAGCGTTCAGCAGAAACTCGAGGAGTGATGCCGAGTGCGGACCTCGACGCGATCTTCGACGCGGACCGAACGCTTCGGCGCGCGGAAGCCGCGCTTTTCCAGCACGAAACGGCCAAGGTAATCGAGCTCCTTCAAGGTGCGGTGAAGGACGCCAGCGCGCAGGTGGACCCGGACGAAGCCGAGCTTCGGCTCGTTCGGCTTTCGGATCTTTGTGCGCAGATTCCGGGGCCCGAGATGGCCGACGCGTTGATCGCGATCCTCGACTACACGGAGCCGCGCGTTCGGGTGAGCGCCGGCGAAGCGCTCCTGGACGTGGCCTACGATTATTACGCGGAGGTTGCGCGGGCGATCGATCGCACCCTCGACCGAGGCACCCAAACCCGCGCGTTGGCGGAGCTCCCCTTTCTCCTCGCCGAAGTCGGGGAGCCAGGCGCCACCAAGCAGCTCAAACGATTTCTCACGCACGGGGACGGCCAGGTGGTCGCGTCCGCGATCGAGGCCTCGGTGCAGCTCGCGGATCCGGAGATGGAGAACGCCCTCTCCCCTCTTGCGGAGGACGTTCGCGACGTCACCATGGACGAGTTCGAGCTCGAGACCACAGCGACGGTCGGTGAGCTCGCCACGCAGGCCCTCGCGTTCTTTCAAGAGCTCCGCGACGGCTAGGAATTCGCCGTGGTCCGGAAACGCAGGACGAGCTCGCAACAGGCCGCCGTGGTCGAAGCGCTCGTGCCGCGATACGGCGCGCACTTTCTTCGAATGCTGCTCGGTGAGCTTCCGCCGGATGCCCGCACCGTCCTCGACGTCGGCTGCGGAACGGGTCACTCGTCGCTCAAGCTCCTCGAGCGGCTGGGTCCGAGTGCGCGGGTCATCGCCATCGACCAGGACGAAGGGCTCATCGATCTCGCCCGACAGCGCGGGTGGGACGAGATCGGCAAACACCTCTTCTTTAAGGTGGAGAGCGCCGCAAAGCTCTCGTTCGGCGAAGGCGTATTCGACGCGGTGGTGGGCAACCTTGTCTACGAGCACCTCGAGCACCCTGCGACGGCGCTGAAGGAAATGCGCCGCGTCCTCGCGCCGAACAGTCCCCTGCTTCTTTCCACCCAGCTTCGAGGCAGCTTCGTCGAGGCCTTCGACATGCTCGCGGAGGTTGCGGTTGCGAGGGACGACAGCGCCCTCGCCGCACGGGTTGGTGCGGAAGTTGAGGTCGACCCGACCGCACCGATCCTGGAGGACGCGCTCCGCGCTGCCGGCTTTGCCGACGTCCGAATCTACGAGGAGACCTTCCGGCTCTCCTTCCGAACGCCCGCAGAGATCTTTCAGGATCGGCTCATCGGGTTGGTCGCACTCTCCCGTTGGCGTCGCGCGGCGGGCGACGATGCGCTCCTCGCCGACGTTCAGCGCTCTTTGGAGGTCTACTTCGCAAACGGCCCGCTGAGTCTGACCGTCGTCGCCGGCGCGGTCGTCGCGCGCTGATCACATCGCGACGTCGTCGCAGCCGTCGCCACCGATGCTCGGAATGACGATTTGCACGGTCGTCTCCCGAAGCCGCGTCACCCCGTCGCCGCGAAGCACGATCGTGAGGTAGTACACCTGCGGTTCGGCGCGGCGCTCGATGCGATCGTTCGCAAGGCTCACGCGGAAACGGACTCGGGTTCCAGGCCGCACCGACTCGTAGCGGTCGCCGAGGTCGAGCGCACCGTCCGCGGGCGTCGCCCCGGTGGTCGTGATCTCTTCCACAAACTCCAGCGCGTCGAGTTCGTCGAAGGGCCAGTCCTCCGCGATCGCGTCGATGTCGATGGGCGTTTCCTCAACGAGGGTTCGCACCACGTCGATCACGCCCGTGTCGAGGCGCTCACCCGCGGTTCCGATGTCGACCCAGATGGGTTCCCCGGTCTCGCTCACGGCGCCCGTGTCTCGCGCGATTTGCTGCAGGTTCTGCACTGCGAGAGCGCCACCAAAGTCGCCGCCGCTGTAGAGACCGAGCACCTTCGCCCCGATGCCGTTGAGCGCGTCCACCGCCATCTCGTAGGTCGTCGGTCGCGGCCGGATCGGCGGTTCGGTGTAGGGCGCGGAGCCCCCCGGACCGTTGTGAAACTCCGCGTCGGTGAAGAGCAGAATGATGCGGGAACCGGTCGCGCGGAAACACGGGTAGCCCACCGTGTCCGCGGGGCATCGACGCGGCGGAACAAACGAACCAAGTCCGGCGCCGGACGCCGCCTGAAAAAGAGCCTCCGTGTGGCTCTCGGGAACGTCGCTACCGCTCAGACGACGGAGGCGACCCACGCCGCGCTGCGCTTCGCTGAGATCCCCGGTGCTCTGTTGAACGAGCCGGAAGGGCACGTCGCGATCGTCGCCATAGGGAGACACCGGGAAGTCCGCGAACTCCGCGACAGCGATGTGCACGTCGTCGACCGCCGTCGCGAGCGCCGGGGCGATCTGGTCGCGAAGCGTCGCCTGAATCTGCTCGATCTCCTCGTTCATGCTCCCGGTCACGTCGACGAGGAAAAGCACGTCCGCGGTGGCGATTCGCGCGAGGAAACTGACGTCGACGAACTCGGGCGGCTCCTCCGGCGGAAGCTCGACGCACACGTCCGGCGGCGGGGGCGGGACAAAGCTGTCGGGACCGATGTCGATCACCCGGGCGTCGACCGCATCCACCCCGGCATCGCCTGGCTCGGGAACCGGCAGACCCGTTTTGGCTCCGCAGCCGAGAAGAAGGGCGATAGCTGTGATGCGAATCAAGGGACGTCCTCTCCCGCAGCATAAAGCAAACTACGTTCCGATTCTGGCGAGGGGGTGAACTTCGTGGAGCAACGCGAACAAACGTCGTTTCGGAGTCGTCATTCGCGAAGCGAAGTCTCAGGAATGTTTGCGCATTTTCATCGCGGCGCCTGCGGGATCGTCCCGCGGGTGCGGAACCGCCCCCTGTCAACTTCGTTTGCTCCAATCCGTGCCGCAGCGTGCCAGGGAGTCACATGCGTTCACGGTGCAACGGTGTCGCACCCGCCGCCTTCGCCCGGAATGACAAAGACGACGTCCTGGCGATCGATGCGGCTGCGGCGAAACGCGCGAAAAAGAACACGTGCGGGGATCACGATCGTCTCGGGGCTCGGCGGAATGACCGAGGGGTCGAGCACGATCTCGAAGGTCACCTCCGTCCCCGGCGTCACGCCGACGAACAGATCGCCTTCGCGGCCCGTGATCCCCGTCGGCGGATTGGCCGAAAGCGCGCGCACCTCCTGCACCAAGAGGCGCGCGTCGTAGATATCGCCCGGCTCGTCCTCCACGATCGCATCCACATCGAGGGGCAAGCCGGCCGCGAGCCGCTGAATCGCGCGAACGATCCCATTGCCGACGCCGCCGCCCCCGCCACCGATGTCGAACGCGAGGGGGCTCCCGTCCGCGTCGATCGCTCCCGTGTCCTGGGCAACCGCCCGCAGATCGCGCATCGGCGACATCGCAAACGCATCGCGCGCACCGAGACCGATCACCAAGATATTCGCGCTCCGAAGCACCGACCGCGTTTCCGGCCACAGGTGCGGTCCGTCGAATCGATAGTCCTCGTCGGCCGGTGGGCCGTTGTTCATCGGTGCGTCCGTGATTAGGAGCACGACCGAGAGGGACTCACGGCGAAAGCATGCGCCGCCAAATCCGCCCGCCGGACAGCCCGCCGAAGGCGTGATCCAGGGATCCAAGCCCGCGCCCGTGGCCACCTGGTAGAGCCCTTCCACCTGGGCTTCCGGTTCGTCGAAGTTGCCCCACGAGGGAAGGCGTTCGAGCGCACTTTCGATCCGCAGCACGTCCGTCGTGATCGGCGCGCGAAGGTCGTAGGGCTGCACCGAGCGCGGCCCGTGGGGCATCACCGGGAACTCGCCGACGAGCGCGACGCCAAACGCGGCGTCCGGAATCGCTTCTCGAACGCCCGGCACCACGCGGTCCTGAAGGCGCCGGCGAATCGTATCGATCTCGTCCAGCATGCTCGCAGTGGCGTCGAGGAGAAACATGACGTCCACCACGGCGAGCTCGACCGGAATGGCCAGGGAAGTTCGCACCGGCCCCACATCGCGAGGCACTTCGATGCACGGCGGCGGCTCGGTATCCGGGCCCGCGTCCATCGCGTCCACGCCCGCATCGAAGCCCGCGTCCACATCTCCGTCGGGAACGTAGAGCCCCGTCTTTGCACCGCACGCTGAAACCAGGACGGCGATCGCGAGCGCCAGCGCAGGTCTCGCAACCCCATCGGTCGATCCGTCGGGGGAGAAGGTTCTGCGAGCCGAAGAGCGAACGAACATTGTTGCGTAAGAGAAGATGGCGATACGCGACAGGGATGTCGAGAGGGAACCCTAGAGCCCCTCGCACCCCGTGCCATCCTCTCCAGGGATGACGATGTCGATAAACTCGCGCCGAATCCGCCGCCGCATATCGCCGCGGAACACAACCTCGAGACGCACGCGCTGCGGTCGGGGACCGGGGGCGACCACGTCGTTGCGCACGACGATCTGCCAGGTCAGCAGGGTTCCGGCCTGGGCGTCGCGGAACACCGCTGCGTCGACGTCGATGCCTCCCACGCCGTCGGGCGGGCTCGCGCGGAGGGGCACGATCGCTTCCACGAGGTCAAGGGCGTTGATCCCGTCGGCGGGGTCACCATCGAGGAGAATCGCGTCGATGTCCTGTTCGATGGTCCCGGCAAACGTTTCGATGGCGCTGACCACCTGCGTTCCGAGGCGCTGGCCGCGCGTTCCGATGTCGAAAACAAGGGGCTCGGTCGTGCGGGAGGTGTCCGCGGCGATTTGCTCGAGGTCACGCCGCGCCACCCCGTCGCCGGAATCGAAGCCGATCACCACCATGTCGAGGGCGTTGAGGGCGCTGACCGCTTCGTCGTAGGTCGCGGGGGTCGGAATCACGTCACGTCCGTAGGGTGCGCTCCCGCCGGGGCCGTTGTGGAACGCGGCGTCGGTAAATAGGAGGACGATCGGGAGCGCGTTGCGGCGAACGCACGCGTAACCAAGGCCGCCCATCGGGCACCCGGCAGAGGGCGGAATGAACGTGCCCCGACCCGCGCCGGTTGCGAGCTGGAAGAGCGCTTCCACCTGACTCTCTTGAATGTCGCCCCCGTCCCCGAGGGTGATCGAATCAACCGCGGCCTGAAGCGACGCGAGGTCCTCCGTCGCGGGGCGGCGAAGCTCGAAGGGATTGTCCCCGGCGGCGGCCGAGCCGTGGCGACCGACGGGAAAGTCGACGAAGGTGGCGACCGCCAACCGCGAGTCGGGAATCGCGTTGTCGATCGCGATCGAGAGCTGGTCTCGCAAACGCGAACGGATGCGCTCGATCTCTTCGCCCATCGATGCCGAGACATCGATCAGGAAGATGATGTCCGCGGCACCGACTTCGGCTTCGACCTCGAGGTCGACTTCTACCGGTCCTCCGTCGAAAGGCACCTCGATGCACGGCACGTCGATCGCCGCGTCCATCATGGGAGCGTCAACGCCCGCGTCGAAGGAGGAGTCGGCGCGGTTCAACCCATCGTCACCGCCGTCCGGAACGTAGAGTCCCGTCTTCGCCCCACACCCCATTGAAACGGCCAGGGCGCCAGCGAGAACAAGTCGGACGAGCGCCATGGGGGGATCGTAGCGTCGCGTGCCGCCACCGTCGAGGTTGGTTCGACCCTCGTGAGGGCCTCGGGGGTCAATCCCGGACGAGAACGAACCAGGCGGGCATCCAGCGCCCTGATTTCTGGGCTCGCCCGATGGTTACATGCGTTGAGACTTTTCGAAGAACGTCCTGGGTTCCGTTGTAGACGAAGCGCGAAAGCCGCGCCGCGTTCGAAATCACCGGTGGCCAGGAGGGCAGCCCGCGCGGCGGAAGGCGCAAATAGTTCACGAGAAGCTCGCCGGGCTCATGATGCTGGTGGGTGACGAAGTACCCGGGCCCAACGACGTTCTCGATGAGCGGGTCGTTGCGGTTGTAGCCCCAGAGCTCCCCCTCCCCTTCCGACGGGCGCGTAAACACCTTCGCGAAATAGCGGAAGGCCGGGAGGGTATTCCGTCCGTGGTGCGGAACCTCGCTCATCGTGCCGTGCGCTTCGGGCGTCAGGTCGTCGAGGGTCATCTCCTGCCAGCCCTGCGCCGCGTCGAAGAGGCGCCGCTGATGACTACGCTCGAGGGTGAGAACTTCACGGCGACGGCGTCCGCTGTCGAGCTCGTCGAGGTACGCGGCGACGGCAGCGATGTCCACGCCGCCACTCCCAAGAAGCTCCTGCAGTCGGTTCATGGCAGATCTATGGCGGGCTACGCCCTCAGAATCAACCGCCGACCGGATGTCCGTGCGGAAGCCCCGGCGCGCCCGCATGAATCCAGGTGAGAACGAGCTCCGCGGCCGTCATTGTGGCGTCGCGATGAAAGCGTTTCCAGTCTCGTTCCGCGTGGCTACCCACGATGTGGGTGATCGCGAGCGCCGCCGCGAAGGGAACCCGCGCGAGATGGCAGGTCGACGCCACTCCGAAGGTTTCGAGCTGCTGCGCGTGCACGCCGTGACGGGCCTGAAGCGCCATCGCGTACGCGTCGTCATGTAGGTTGCCGACGGTCGACGCGATCGGCGCGGTCTTGGCCCGAGGATGGCTGCCGCCAAGACCCGCGGTCAGGCCTTCGTGCGAATCGATGCGCGTCGACATCGGCGCCGGGAAGGTCGCTTGGCCCGCGTCGACCTGCGCGTCGACCAAGAGGGTCCGGTTGGCGACGATCACATCGAGGGGCTGATAGTCGGGGTACCCGGGATAGACGCCGCAGGTACCGATGAGCACCACCGCGCGCGGCTGAAGCTGAAAGACCCGTTTGGCGGAACCCGCGGTTGCCGCAGCGAGTCCGACGCCGACGGCCTTTCCGCAAATCTGAAGGTTGCGGATTCGCCCCTCGATCCGCTCGCCGAGCGCCTGATGGAGACCGCGTAGATCCGGCGCGGTGCTCGCCACAACGAGGAGATCCAGCATCCGCGAAGGGTAACAAAGAACCCGCCGCCGGAGACGAGGGCATCTTCGGCCTCAGCTACGGCGCCAGGTGGCGCGGCGTCGTGCCGCTCGCGCCCGCGCCTTGTCCCGAGAGAAGAGGTCGACGTAGTCGATGGCCAGGCGATCGACGGGCGCCGCGTCTTTGAGTTCCGGGAGAATGCCTTCGATCCGTTCGCCGAGATGGCGAAGCGCCGGTGCGGCTGCCGCAAAGGACTGCCGTTCCGCCTTCTTCGCCGCGTCCGCCAGCTCCTCGGCAACCTGCCGCCCCACGTAGCGACGGCGCGCCAGATCGAGCAGGGAAGCCGTCAGCGCATCGCCGCCGAAGTCGTAGCGAATCACCAAATCCGCCGCGACGCGAAGTACGGCCTCCGCACTTAGGAGTCCATCGTGCATCAGCACCACGGAGGGCTGGAAGTAGTTGTGAAAGGGACAGACGCGGAGACCAAACTCCGCGAAGACGCTCGGGAGCGACATTCGATCGAGGTGGATGAAGATTCTCCGCACCGAGTCGCGTTCAGGAAGGCGGCTCGCGAGGCGAACGATTCGCGGGACCTCGTCGCGGTACACCCGCGCGCGCTCCAGCACGGCCATCAACGTTTCGGTACCCACGCGCCCTGCGCAGAGATCCGCGAAGAGCGAATAGATGAACGCATCCGCTTCGGCGTCGTCTCCGAAGAGCACCTCGCTGGTGTCGGCCGCACCGGCCACGCGCGCTTCGAGGAGAGCAAGAAGCTTGTAGGACACCTGGTCCTTCAGAAAGCGCACCTTCCCGCGCATGAGCTTCTTAACCGTCGGCTTCAGCGTGAACGAGTCCCACTGAATTCCGTCGAGGCGGAGCTTGGCCTCGAGCACCTTGCGCATCTGCTCCGGCG
This sequence comes from Myxococcota bacterium, assembly GCA_039186435.1. GTDB lineage: Bacteria > Myxococcota_A > Polyangia > Polyangiales > Houyiibacteriaceae > JALVDI01. The sequence continues at coordinate 16,849 of JBCDAA010000131.1, forward strand.
AACCGCTCAGGATGAAGACCCCCGCAGGACCGGTCGCGCGTAGCTCGCGGAGGAGAACGCTCGCGCCGGGGACCGTGCGTTTCTCGCCCGGGCGCTCGAACGCGGTTTTCAGGAGCTGACGGACCGTGTCGAACTCGGTCCGCAGATACGTCTTGTCCAGATCCCACCGGTAGATGATTCGGCTGGGGCTGTCCCGCGGCTCCACGGGGCGACGATAGCGCTCTCCCGAGATCATTGCTTCGAGAAACCTCCGCTTTCGCGCTTGAACGGCTCACGGGGAAGCGCGAGGGTGCGGGATGCTCGAAAAGATCACGATCGACGAGCGAACCTGGGCCGAGGGGAACGACGCCCGGCGCCTGGAGTGGAACGCGGCGATCCGCGAAATGCTCCTCCCCGGGGAAGCGGTCCTCCGAGAGGACGTCAACGCGCTTCACGTCACGATCACCGAACAAGAGGTTCAGCTCGAGGCATCCGCGGAGGAATCGGTCGTGGGTACGATTGCCATCCCCCATCACGAGCTCGCCGACGTGATTCAAGAATACGTTGACGTTGTGAGGCAGATCGCCCGCGCCGACGCCCATGGCGGAATCGCACGCCTCGAAGCCCTCGACATGGCAAAGAAGGCGACGCACGACAAAGCCGCGCGCTTGCTTAAACGCCGATGCCGCGAGCTGGCGATCGACCACCCCACGGCACGGCGACTCTTTACGTTGCTCTTGGGCCTCAAGGTCGACACGACACGCCTGATGGGCGTGCACGGTCACCGGCGCGTTCGCTGACGAGAGCACATCTCAAAAATAGCGTCAGTCGATCCGTGGCTCGGGGGCGTGAGCCAGCGCATCTGCGAGGCGAGGAAATGCCGAGCATTTTTGAGCGTGAGAAGAGGGGGCTGGACCGCGTGTTCGTGCCGCGAAGCGGCGACGGTATTTTTGAGATGTGCTCTATTCCGGGTACTTCGCGTGTCCCGGCACGAGGAAGACGTCGATGATCTGGCCGATAAAGAACAGGCCGCCGGTAAAGAACCAGAGCAATCCGGTCCAGATGCGGCCTGTGTAAAACCGGTGAAGCCCGCACAGTCCGACAAACCCGAGGAGCCAGAAGAGGTAGGCGACGAAGGTGCTACGGCGCGGCATCAAAGCACTCCTTCCTGAAGGCCCATCCCAAAACCGGATCCGGGATCGGACGAGTCGAAACCGTCGGAAAGGGACGCGTCGGAAAGCTGGTTGTAGTCGTCCTGGAGAACGCCCGCGATGACGAGCCAGCTGAGTCCGGTAACCCAGGTCAGCAAGCCCAGACCGAGAATCGGAAGCGAGCGATCGCTATGCGCTTCGCCCCGTCGCTCCATCTCGCGGTGAACGATCTCCGCGTTGCGGTAACCCACCCAGATGCCCCAGACACCAAGCGTCAGCAGCGTCAAAAGCACATCGAGACCTGCGTGAAGGTGCTCTCGACCCGTCAGCGCTTTGAGCTCGCGGGTCGTGGACCACATCCAGTAGAGCCCGTAGATGCCCAGGGTCACCATCGTCAAAAGCACGACGATCAACGGACTGCGTCGCTCCATTCAACCCTCGACGCGGTGGCGGGGTGAAGGGCGGGGAAACCGACCGCTCGCCTCCGGGTCATCCATTGCTACGGGGCAGGCCGGCCGCGTATTTCGGACCAGCCCCGAAAGTGATAAAGCGCCCCGGAAAGGGACTAAATAGGACAACAATGGCCTCAAAACGCGATGTGGTGATCATGGGCCTCGGCCAGCTGGGCGGCGTTTTTGCGCGCGCGCTCCTGCGCAGCGGACGCACCGTTCACCCCCTAAACCGCGGCGATGATCCCGCCGCACTCGCGCAGACCCTTCCGGATCCCGAATTCGTCCTCGTGGCGGTCGGCGAAAAGGACCTCGACGCGGCGCTCGAGTCGCTGCCCGAAAGCTACCGATCCTGCGCGGTGTTGATTCAAAACGGGCTCCTTCCGAACGACTGGGACGCCCTCGATCCAACCGTCGCCGTGGTTTGGTTCGAAAAGAAGAAGACCATCGCGACGAACGTGATCCTTCCGACGCCGATCGCGGGCGCGCATGCCGCAGCGCTTGTGGACGCGCTTGCCGGCGTCGACATTCCCGCCGAAGAGATCGCCACCGACGCGCTCGCGGACGCACTGGTGCTGAAGAATCTCTACATCCTCGTGTTTAACCTCGCTGGTCTCGCCACGCCGGAGCGCATCACCGTCGGCGAGCTCTGGGAGAAACACCGCGACCTCGTTCGCGAGCTCGCCACCGACACCCTTCGTCTTCAAGAAGCGCTCCTCGGCCGCCCGGTGGATCACGACGCGCAGTTGCGACAGCTCGAAGCAGCCGTGAAAGCCGACCCCGCACACGGCGCAAGAGGCCGGAGTGCCCCCGCACGCCTGGCGAGAGCTCTCGCCCAGATCGAGGCGCACGGGGTCGACGCGCCGGCGATTCGACGCTTGGCCGAGTCGGCGAAACCGCAGGACGCGTGAGTCGACCGGGGAAGTTCACTATGCTGACACCCCATGTGCCGACTCTTTGGCTTTCGCAGTGTGATCCCAAGCCAGGTGCACCGTTCGCTCGTCGCTGCGGACAACGCCCTCGGCATCCAGAGCACCGCCCACCCCGATGGCTGGGGGGTCGCGTTTTACGTCGAAGGCAATCCCCATGTCACGCGAAGCCCGCGCGTAGCCCTTAGCGACCAGCTCTTCCAGCGAGTAAGCGGCATCGTTGCGTCTGAAACGGTCCTGGCGCACGTGCGCAAAGCAACCGTCGGCGAGCTCTCCGTGCTCAACTGCCACCCGTTTCAGTACGGGCCTTGGGTCATGGCCCACAACGGTGAGATCCGCGACTTTGCGCGACACCGCGCCAACGTGCTGGCGGAGATCCCGCCGCGGCTGCGGCGCTACATCCTTGGGGACACCGACAGCGAGGTGATCTTCTTTCTCTTCCTCTCGTACCTCTCTCGCTTCGGCCCCCTCGCGCAGCGGCTCGGCGTGGACGCGGTGGTGTCCGCGCTGCGATCGACCGTGCTTCGGATTCGTGAGCTCTGCGACGGAGACACGCCGGAGTCTAAGGCGCTGCTGACGATCCTCGTCACCGATGGAACGTCGATGGCCGGCGTCCGAAGCGGCAAGGAGCTCTACTGGTCGAGCTACAAGACGAAGTGCGCGGACCGCAACACCTGCCCGAGTTTGAGCGACCACTGCGAGGCGCCCACCAAAACCGGCTTCGTTAACCATCTCATCTTCTCGAGTGAACCCCTCCAGGGCGAAAACATCTGGACCGAACTCGACGAAGGTGAAGTGATCGGCGTCGACTGGCGGATGCAGCTGCACCGAAGCTCCCTCGAAGGCCGGCAGTTGCAGGTCCTCGCGGCCGGGTGATTCTTCGCTTTGACATTTTTCGGCGGGGTCGCGCGTAGCCCTAGACATGAGCGAACCCACCCTTGAACAGGCCCTCCGTCGCACCGCCAGCGCGGCGACGAGCTACGCGACCGCGGAACTCACCCGCACCGTCGGCCCGGAAGTCGTCGATGGTGTCCAGCGTTTCGTGAAGGGCGACCCGCGCGCGCTCTACGATTCGGTGGGCGCCGAAGCCGAGCGACGCGGCCACGCGAAACGCACGGCCTACGCAGGCGCCGGCGGTTTGCTCGGGGCGATCCTCGGGTCCTTCTTTGGCCGCTTCGGCGCCGCGTTTGGCGCTCTCGCAGGCGCGCTCTTCGGTGCGACCATGGGCCAGAAACGCGACGCTCGCCCTGCCCTCCCGCCGCAGACGTAGCACTGCAGTTGCGTCGACCCGCACCTCCGGTGAACCTCCCCCATCGCCATCATCTTCGACATGGACGGAGTTCTCATCGACTCCGAACCGCTTTGGAAACTCGCCGAGGTTGAAGTCTTTGGGGGCGTCGGCGTTCCCCTCACCGTCGAGATGTGCGCGGAAACGACCGGCATGCGAATGTCCGCCGCGGTCGACCACTGGTTCGCGCGCTACCCGTGGAGTGGACCGAGCTCATCGGAGGTCGCAGGCGCGGTCGTTGCGCGCGTTTCGGCACTGATCGCTGAGGAGGGAGTCGCGATGGAAGGTGCGGTCGCGCTGGTGAACGGTCTCCAGCGGGAAGGCGCCCTCCTCGGTTTGTGCTCGTCCTCTCCCATGAGCCTCATCGACGCCGTGTGCGCGCGACTTGGGCTCACCGAATCCTTCGCGGTGCGGATGACGGCCGAGGACTGCGCACGCGGCAAACCCTTTCCGGACCCCTACCTCGCAACAGCGGA
>JBCDAA010000132.1:0-21050 GCA_039186435.1 Myxococcota bacterium
TCCGTCGTTGTCGTCGTCTTCGTCGAGATAGTCCGGCTCGCCGTCGCCGTCCGTGTCCTGCAACCTCTCTTCCTCGCCCGCTTCAAAGAGGTCGGAGAGCGTGTCCCCGTCGCTATCGACGTCGACGTAGTCCGCCCTCCCATCAAGATCGGTATCGACAGGCGCCGTGGTGAGATCCTCATCCCCCGCTTCGACCGCGTCCGCAATGGTGTCGTCGTCGCTGTCCTCGTCGCGAAGATCGGGAACGCCGTCGTCGTCGGTGTCGATCGGTGGCGTCTCGGGATCCGCGTCGCCCGCTTCGATCGAATCTAGGATCGAGTCGCCGTCGCTGTCCTCGTCCAAGAAGTCCGGTGTTCCATCCTCGTCGGTGTCGAGCGGCGGCGTGGCGAGGTCGTCGTCACCCGCCTCGTCCGCGTCCAAGACGCCGTCGCCGTCCGAGTCCAGGTCGAGCGCGTTGATTTCGTCGTCCCCGTCGAGATCCCCCGTGCCCTCAAGCGCCGAGGGAATTCCGTCGCCGTCTTCGTCGTCGTCGCCGGGATCCTCTGGATCGGTCTCACCGTCGTCGAGAATCCCGTCCGCATCGAGATCCTCCACGCCGTCGAGCGCCCCGCCGCCGTCGGTATCCGGGTCGTCGGGATCGGTGACCGTCGTCGGATCACGATCGGCAACGAAACGCGCGAGATCAGTGTCGTCACCGACGTCCTCTTCGGTGAGTCCGCGCTCGACTCCGTCGCTGATTCCGTCTCCGTCTCGGTCCGCATCCGCGGCGTTGACGTCTCCGTCTCCGTCGAGGTCGGTGTCCCAATCCGTTTCGTCTCCGTCGGGAATGCCGTCGTCGTCGGTGTCCGCGTCCGCGGGGTCGGTGCCCACCTCGCGCTCACGGTCATCACAGGCGTCGTCGCGGTCCAGATCCTCACAGGGCTGTGCGGACGCCGCCGTCGAAAGAAGAAGCGTAAAAACCAAACCAAGCCGAAAGACCACACCAAGAAGGTACCCGGGTTCGCTCGAAAGATCAGGCTTCGGCAACGCTCAACGCAGGATCAGTCCGTTGTAGCGAGTGTGACCCGGGCCCGGATCAAGGATGAGCTTCGCTCGGGCATAGACGCGAAAGAACGCCTCCAGCTGCCATCGCGCGGCTCGGTTCAACGGCGCGGGCGCCAGCACGAGTTTCGGATCGGGGAGCGAGTGATCCACAAAGTCGACCACCGCTTGAAGCCGGCTTCGGAGGCGCGTTCCCACCGGAGCGCGCGGGCCGATCAGGAGCGCATCGAGCGGGTCCCCATCCGGCGCGAGGGTCCCGACGACACTCCCGTAGTTGTAGAGCGTCGGGATGGGCGAAACGAAGTGGACGTCACCATTGGGTCGCCGCTTCACAAACGAAAAGCGGGGAACCTCCACCAACACCTCGACCGTTTCGCCCAACGCAAACGGAAGCACGCTGGGGCTTAGCGCAGATGCGGTTGGAGCGAAACAGACGCCTCGGCGACGTGAGGATCGCAAAGAACATCGCGCACGCCCCGCTTCGCGGCCTCCGGGGAATCGAAGACGAAGAGATGCCAGCCCTCGACGCTTCGAACGCTTGCACCCACCCGCGTTGCAAGAAGGGTCGGGTTCGCCCCAGGCCGCACGCGAACATGGACGTGGGACGTCGGCGCCCCTGGTGCAGACTGATAGTCAGACTCGAGGTAGAGGATCTCGCGACGAACGTTGTCCGGTCGATCCGTCCGCGCGAGAACCTCCACCTCATCGCAGGCGAGCACGGATTCGGGAGACGATGAGGGCGTGGGCGTGGAGGACGCACCGCAGCCCAGCACCAAGCCAAAAGCGACGAGAAAGCGCATATGGGCGTGGGTTTCGGCAAAATTCGGATCCGTTCACGCCTAAGCGCTAAACTGCCGAAATCACGTAGCTTACAGGTTTTCCCAGCGATTTCGGGGAAACTTTTAGGCACAACGGATTTGTGCCGAGTAAGCGTGCCCCGGTATACCAATACAGTGGGGGACGAACAGACGGCACCGATTTCGGGAGTCCGCGCTGCCGAACAAATGGGCGAACAGGAGTGGCGCGATGCCCTCGCTGGCCTCGATCCCGAAACTCGCCGTCAGGTTGAGCCACTCCTTCAGGAGTATGGCCGCCTCTATCGCTGGCATCAGATCATCAAGATGCGCCGCCAAGCGATCACCTACGCGCTCGACCGACTTCCCCTCGCGCTTCTGATCCTCGACAACGGGGAAATCACGTGGACCAATCGCGCTGCAGAGCTGCTGATCCACCGGCACGCCCTGCGCGTAAAGCGCGGCCCGACGGTTCTCGACGCGCTCCTCGAGACGGAGCTCCTCGCCAAGGTGGAGGCGAAGTCGCGCGAAGCCTACCGCCTCGAGGTTCAGGGCGAGGAGTGGCAGGTGGTCTTTCACGGCCGGGACCGACGTGAGCTACCGGTGTTAGTCGCCATTTGCGACGGAGACGGACCGTCCCTGGCGCCGGACGCGGAAGAGTTTGAGGTCCTCTTTGGCCTGACCGCCAAGGAAGCCCGGGTCGCGACGCTCCTCCTTGCCGGACGAAGCGGTCGCGAGATCGCCGATGCCCTCGAGGTCGGGTTCGAAACCGCTCGCTCGCACGTGAAGCACGTCCTTCGAAAAATGGGCCGACCGCGCCAGGCGTCCGCGGTCCTCGTGCTCGCAACCTCGCCGGCGACCGTCGGGCCCGATACCCGAAAGCTTGCCGCCGGCGAGTAGTTGATCAGTGATCGATGGTGTCGGCGCCCGGACCTGAGTTCTGCTGCTGGATGCCTTCACCGCCGCTGACGATGTTGAACTCCACGCGCCGATTTTGCGCGTGCTCCTCACGGCTGCTCGCGTCGGCCACAATCGGCTGATCCGGACCAAACCCTTGCGCCACCAGCCGCTCTGCCGCGACTTCACCACGCCGGACGAGAAAGTCGACGACCGCCTGGGCGCGGCGCTGTGAAAGATCGAGGTTGTACTCCCGCCGACCGCGGGTATCGGTGTGACCCTCAACGCGCACCTGCTGAATCTCCGGGTGGTTGTTCAACACCTGGGCAACGTTGAGCAGCAGCGAGAAGGATCGGCGCTGAATGCGGTCGCGGTTCGTCCGGAAGTACACCTTGTCGAGGATCTCGAGGCGCCCTTCCTGAATCACCACCTGCTGGCGCTCCTCGCATCCCTGGTTCTCCGGCGAGCCGGGCTCGTCCGGGCAGTTGTCGAGGCGATCCACCACGGTGTCCCCGTCGCGATCCGCATCGGGACAACCACGGTTTTCGACCGGGCCCGGCTCCATCGGACAGCCGTCCGAGTCATCGAGGACCCCGTCGCCGTCGTTGTCGACGTCGGGACAGCCGTTTTCGTCTTCGAAGCCGTCCGCGTCCTCGGCCTGCTCCGGGCATTCGTCGGCGTTGTCGAGCAAGCCGTCACCGTCCGTGTCCGGAATCTCATCGGGACAACCGTCTTGGTCCTCCCACTCGTTAATGTTCTCCGGTTCGTTCGGGCACATGTCGCTCTGGTCGAGGATGCCGTCGCCGTCGTTGTCCGGGTCGGGACATCCGTTCGCGTCCTCGAACTCATCCCGATCCTCGGGCTCGTTCGGGCACTCGTCCTGGTCGTCGAGAATGCCGTCTCCGTCGCTATCTTCAGGCTCCGGCGCCTCTGCGGGTCGGAGGTACGCCACGGTGCCGATCACGCGGAGGTCGGGCGCACCAAATCCGCGAGTGACGCCCGCGCCAGCAGCCGCACCGAAAACAAGACCGGAAGGATGAAAGTACTTTCCACCGCCAATGACCTCGAAGGGGGTCGCTTCACGCGCGAAGAGATCGTTGAAGTAGGTGCTTCCGTAGCCCTGCACATGCAGGTCGAGATGGTGACGGTCGGGGTCCTCACCGTGCTTCCACACCGGAATCGCAAAACCGAGGCCGTAGGTAAGCTCGTCGGAGAACGTCAGGTTGCTCGTGGGATCCGTCGCGTCCTCGCGAATCGTTGCGCCCACATTGAGAACGATGCGCGAGCCTGCCCCTGGCCGGAGTTCGAAGAGCGCCTCTGGCGAAAGGGAGAGGAACTCATCGCCGCGAAAGCGCTGATCGCCCGCGGTGGGAAACGTCCCGGTGAGCTGGAGACCGAGCGCAAACGCGTCGTCGGGATCTCCCCAGATCCGAACGCGTGCGCCGAGGTACGCATCACCCAAGCCCGCACCGTCGGCACCGACCAGACCCAGTGCCGCAAGATCCGCATCGGAATCCCCGTCCATCACGGCCACCACCGGAAGCCCAGCAAAGATCACCAGTCGGTCGAAGATGCCGAGGCTGAGGCCCACGGTTGCGTTCAGCTGATGCTCCACGATCCGCGCAGCTTCGCTGTCTCGCATGCCGAGATCAGTTTCGTAGACCAGCGGGTCATTGGAGTAATCCAGGTGCACCTGCGCGCCAAAGCGCAGATGTCCAAGGTCAGTCGGCCGACTGATGTGAAAGTCGTCCTCGGGGGTCTCGGACGCCGAAAAGACGTTCAGCGTTCCCGAAGGCTGCGCGGACGCTCCGGCGCTGATCGCCGCAATCGCGATGACAACCACGCGCTTCAACATGCTCTTCCCTCCTGGTGGACCACAGCTACGCGGCCTATCGCAAGATCAGTACCGAACCCTGGATCGTTCGACTTTAGTCGACATCCCGGCCACGGATCACGTTTTCGGTTTGATTTGTGTGGGTACGTCCCCACACCCGTCGCTCGAAGTCCTCGCATTCGGTGCGAGAGTTTCTCGATTCTTTCGATTCGAAACATGGTGACTCAAATGCGCGCCGCCTCTCGGGGCGCGCGCAGTCCCTAGCGCCTACGCCTGCGGAAACCCACTGCGGCGAGGAGAAGGAGCAACCAGGCCCCGTCGCGACCGTTCGAAGACGCGCTGCACAAGGCGCCTCCAGAGAACCCCCCGGTCAGCGAGCCGCCCGGCGTGGCGTCGAGGTAGTTGGGATCTCCGTCGCCGTCGTCGTCGTCGCGCCCCTCGTCCATGTCGAGCATTCCGTCGCCGTCCGCGTCGGTGTCGAGCCAGTTCGGGTCTCCGTCGCCGTCAACGTCGCTATTGGGTGCTCCGCTCAGCGCGTTTCCATCCGCGACCTCCGTCGCCGTCAGAATCCCGTCGTTGTCGTCGTCCGGGTCGAGGTAGTTCACCATCCCGTCGCCGTCGGTATCGATGGGGTCTCCCTCACCGAGCTCGTCCGCCGTCGGAATCGTATCGCCATCGTCGTCGACATCGAGGAAGTCCACGGTGCCGTCGCCGTCGGTGTCGCGGGGATCATCCGCGCCGCCGTCGCCGAGCTCATCCGCGGTCGGGACTCCGTCGCCGTCGTCGTCCGGGTCAAGATAGTCCGGGGTTCCGTTGCCGTCGGTATCGCGCGGCGTTCCGCCGTCTCCCAGCTCATCACGGGTGGGCACTCCGTCGCCATCGTCGTCCGGATCCATGAAGTCGGGTGTTCCGTCACCATCGGTGTCCGGACAATCGGTCGCCCCGGGGCACTCTACGGAGTCGGGCACGCCGTCCATGTCGGTGTCCATCGGCGACGAATCCGCATCGAGGTAGTCCGGCGTTCCGTCGCCGTCCGAATCCGGACACGCGGTCGCATCCGGACACTCCATCGAGTCCATGGCGTCGTCACCATCGGCGTCCACATCGAGCCACGCAGGCAACCCGTCCCCATCGGGGTCGTTGTCGCCGAGGTCGTTCGTGTCGTTCACTTCGGTGAGGGTCGGAATCCCATCGTTGTCGTCATCGGGGTCCAAGAAGTCGGGCGTCCCGTCGACATCCGAGTCGCGCGGAGCCTCCGGCCCACCCGGCCCAAACTCATCGGCCGTCGGAATCGAATCCCCGTCGTCGTCCGGATCCAGGTGATCGGGCGTTCCGTCCTCGTCCGTGTCGCGATCCCCTTCTGGGCGCTCGTCGCGCGTCAGGAGTCCGTCGTTGTCGTCATCCGGATCCATGAAGTCGGGCATGCCGTCTTCGTCCGTGTCCGGGCAGCCGTCGGCCGGGTCTCCGCCACACTCCACCACATCAGGAATGGTGTCGCCGTCCGTGTCCACCGGGGACTCGTCAGGATCGAGATAGGCCGGAACCGTGTCGCCGTCGGTGTCGATCCGTCCTTCGACGAGGTCGGGCGCGCCGTCCGCATCGCTGTCCGTATCGAGGTACGCCGGCGTTCCGTCATCGTCCTCGCCGTGCATGGCGACGTCGGCGATCTCCGTCGCGGTGTCGATGCCATCGCCGTCGTCATCCGTGTCTCGCCAGTCCGGCGGATCGAATCCATCGGTGTCCTGCAGCGGCGCCGCAGTGCCGCCGCTGTCGGGGTCAAAGGCGTTGTCGAGACCGTCGCTATCGTCGTCGGCGCCCGCGGGATCTCGGTCTGCCACCCCGTCCATGTTGGCGTCGTGACCTTCGATGAGATCCACGACCCCGTCGCCATCCGCGTCGTCGTCGAGGTAGTCGGGAGCGTCGTCCCCATCGACGTTGGAGCAGATCATTCCACCGCACTCGATGCTGTCGAGGATCCCGTCGGCGTCGCTGTCGAGGTCGAGGTAGTCCGGCTGGCTGTCACCGTCGAAGTTCGGCTCCGCAGGGGCGGTTCCGCCGGAGTCGGTGTCGAAGGCGTCGTCGAGACCGTCCATGTCGCTGTCCATGGAAAGCGGCGTCACGTCCGCGACGCCGTCTGCGTCCGCGTCGTTCGCTTCGACGAGCGTGGGAATGCCGTCGCCGTCGTCGTCCGGGTCGCGGAAGTTGCGAATCATGTCGCCGTCGAAGTCGATCGCCGGTTCCTCGAGGGTCGGAATTCCATCGTTGTCGTCGTCGATGTCGCGCCAGTCGGGACGCCCGTCTTCGTCGGTGTCCTCGCACGCCTCGAAGCCGGAGCACTCCTCACTGGTCGGCACTCCGTCGCCGTCGTCGTCCGGATCCATGAAGTCCGGCATGCCGTCCCCGTCGGTATCCGGGCAGCCGTCCGCGGGATCCCCACCGCACTCCACCGTGTCGGGGATTCCGTCGCCGTCCGTGTCGACCGGCGCTTCGTCGGGATCGAGGTAGGCCGGAATGCCGTCGCCGTCTGTGTCGACGGTTCCTTCGCTCCGGTCCGGAACGCCGTCGCCGTCGCTCTCTTCGTCGAGCCAGGCGTCGTCCGCATCACCGTCGGGGGTGCCGAACATGCCCTGGTCGGCAATCTCCCGCGCGGTGTCGATTCCGTCACCGTCGTCGTCCGCGTCTCGGAAGTTCGGAAGCAGATCGCCGTCCGTGTTGAGACAGGGCTGCGCCGGACATTCCTCCGCGTCCGCCAGGGAGTCTTCGTCGCTGTCGAGGTCGAGGTAGTCCGGCGTGGCGTCGCGGTCCGTGTCCTCGCAGCTCGCTCCGTCGCTGCACTCAACGGCCGTGGGAATGCCGTCCCCATCATCCTCGTCGTCGAGGTAGTTCGGGCCTTCGGTTCCATCCGTGTCGCCGAGCGGGAACTCCGTCGCCGTCGGCACGCCGTCACCATCATCGTCGACGTCGAGATAGTCCGGAATCGGGTCGCCGTCGTTGTTGGCGGGCGCAGGCGCCGCGAGGAAATTGTCGTCGAGGCCGTCGCCGTTGAGGTCCGCACCGCCCGGCGTTAGATCCGGCGTGCCGTCGCCGTCCTGATCGTGGCCCTCCGTCGAATCCGGGACACCGTCGCCGTCGCTGTCGAGGTCGATGTACGCCGGACCGTCCCCGTCGGGATCTTGGAGCAACTCGATGGAGTCGAGGATTCCGTCACCGTCGCTGTCGAGGTCGAGGTAGTCCGGAATCATGTCCCCGTCGAAGTCGCGGCACATCGCCGGCATCGGGCACTCCGCCGAAGTGGGAATGCCGTCGCCGTCGTCGTCCATGTCGCGGAAGTCCGGCCGCGCGCTGCCGCCGGTGTCCTGGGTCGGCGCCGCGGTACCTCCATCGTCCGGATCGAACGCGTCGTCGAGACCGTCCATGTCCGTATCGGTCCCGGAGGGCATCGCGTCGGGCACACCGTCTCGGTCCGCGTCGTGGCCCTCGATGAGGTCGGCGACGCCATCGTTGTCGCTGTCGGTATCGAGGTAGTCCGCGAGCGCGTCGCCGTCCGTGTTGGTCGTTCCTTCGACGCTCGTGAGAATCCCGTCGCCGTCGTCGTCCACGTCCAGGAAGTCCGGACGCATGTCCATGTCGGTGTCCTGGCAGGTCACCATGACGACGGGGCACTCTTCGTCGTCGTCGACGCCGTCCCCGTCGCTATCGGTGTCGAGGTAGTTCGGCGTTCCATCGCCGTCGGTGTCCTCGGTCCCGTCGATGGTCGTGGGAATGCCGTCGCCATCGTCGTCGTCGTCGCGCCAGTCGGGAGGGGCAACTCCGTCGCGGTTGGGAAGCGGCGCGGCCGTTCCGCCGGAGGAAGGATCGAAGGTGTCGTCGAGGCCGTCGCCGTCGCTGTCGCTTCCGGAAGCGGTTCGGTCCGCCACGCCATCCGCGTTCGCGTCGTGACCTTCGATGGCGTCGTCCACGCCGTCGTCGTCCGCGTCGGTGTCCAGGTAGTCCGGGCCGTCCGCGGCGTCGGTGTTGGGCACCGGCAGTCCGCTTCCGTCGGCGACGTTCACGAGACCGTCGCCGTCCGAGTCGGCAAGCTGGTCGAGAATCCCGTCGCCATCCGCGTCGACGCCATCCGCCTCGACCGCATCGGTGATTCCGTCCCCGTCGCTGTCTACATCGAGGAAGTCGTCGCGGGTGTCGCTATCAAAATCGGGAGGATCGGTGGTGGAGGTCGCGATCGCCGGGTTTGCAGCCGCGGTGTCCACCGCATCGATCACGCCGTCCCGGTCGGTGTCGGTAAGGTCGTCAGGAAGGCCGTCGTCGTCGCCGTCGAGAATCGCGGTTCCGGCCTCCAACACGTCGGGCAGACCGTCGCCGTCTGCATCGAGGTCGAAATGGTTCGGAACGCCGTCGCCGTCGAGGTCGTAGCGGTCGTCGATGCCGTTGCCGTTGGCGTCTTCGAAGCCAGCCGCGGTCGGATCGCGGAAGTCCGGAATCTCGTTTCCGTTCGCGTCTGCATCCGGGTCGAGAGAGAGCTCGACCGTGTCGAGAATGCCGTCGTTGTCGTCATCGGGATCGTCCGCGTCTCGAAGACCGTCGTTGTCCTGATCGGGATCGGGGCAGATGCTCGAAATCGGCGGGGTGGCGATCTGCTGAAAGCCGCCGCTTCCGCCCGTACCGCTTCCGCCCGGACCGGTTCCGCCTGCGCCACCGTCGACGTCGGGCGTGACCGCAAGGGATCCCGTGGGCGTGGCGAGGATGACGAAGCCGCCGCCGCCGCCGCCGCCACCGCCGTCTGCGGTTTGCGCCGTATCGGAGCCATCCCCCCCAAGGGCCTCGATGGTGAGGGTGGGAAGTGCCGTCGTTTCGGTCTGCACGAAAACGGTGCCTCCACCGCCACCGCCGCCGCCGCCCTCCTGGGGCTGAAGCGTACCGTCGTCGCCGTTCGCGCGAACAATGCCCGTGCCGGTCAACGTGGTCGCACGGAGGTAGATGATGCCGCCGCCCGCCTGGCCGCTAACGGCCGCCACGAGGGCAGGATCGTCGAGGGTTCCCGAGCCGCCGCCGCCGCCGAAGAGAATGCGGTCAACGTCCTGGTAGCCGATTCCGCCCCGGGGTCGCGCATCCGTCGAACCGGCGCCCGCGCCCGGACCGATCGCGCCCTGACCACCAGGGCCGCCGCCGCCGCCGCCGCCGCCGCCGGAGTCGATCGTCGCCGCCTCGCGCGTACCGCCCGCGTTGCCGGGAGCGCCCTGGGCGTTCGTGGAGCCAAAGATCGCGTTCGGCCCGACCACAACGCCCGCGGTCCCGCTGTAGAGGCGGCTCGGCGAACCGCTAATGCCTTCGCCCTTCACGCCGTCTTGCGGGTCGTCCGCTTCCGTTCCGGGCATGCCCGCGGGAATCACCGGCGTGCCCCCGCGGAAACCAAGTCCGGTCGCGTCGATCGTGCCACGCACGTTGAGGGTGCCGGCGACATCGACGATCACCACGCCGCCGGTGCGTCCGTTCCACGGCGCTGCGGTCAGCGTTCCGGCCGGCGCGATCGTGAGGTTAAGAAACTGCGGAACGCGAATGACCTGGTAGCGACGGAAACCCTGCCCCGTTCCATCTCCGTCATCGACGATCGCGTCGTGGGAGACGTACATATTCTGAGTCGGATCCCGAAGCGGAAGCACGCCCCCCGCAACAGGTCCCGCCGCAATGTTGAACTCGTAGAGACCCGCCAGGAAGCTCGCCTCGTCGAGGACGCCTTGGCGATCATCGCCCATCGGTCCATCGCCGTAGTCACCGTCTTCGGTGCCTTCCCCGCCCGTGTCGATCTGCGCGCCTTGAATTTGGACCAGCAACACGAGGTCGCCTTCGGCAATGCGCGGACCCCCGACTCGCGCGCCGTCGTCCACGGGAATGGAGCGGCTGTCCGCGGGGACCATCGTCAATCCGCCTTCGGGCCCGGGATAGTAGGTGTTGAGCGTCTGGGTCGTGCCCACGGTCCGGTTGACTCCGGACCCTCCGCAAGAAGCCTGCGCCTCGAGCAGGGACGGTGACGCGGCAAACGTAAGAAAGGCGGCAAACGCCACAAGACAACGCATGAACCCTCCGGGCTCCACCCTACCCGGGTGAGCTGTGGGGCGTAACCTGCGTCAAGAAATCCGCCTGCGCAAGAAAATTACTACGAAAGCGAAAAAGCGGCGATCGAGTCACCAATTTGGAGGAAGCACAACCGCGGTTGCGATCAGCCCATCCCGCCGCACCCAGCGCCCTTGCAGCTGATCCCCCACGCGAAAGCAACTCTGCACATCTCGAGCAAATACGGCTTGGAACCGATTGTCGCGGAGGGTCACGCGCATGGCGTGAAAGCCGAGGAAGGTGGCGCTCACCCCGTACTGCGCTTTGTAGGCGGCCTCTTTCGCGCTGAAGAGCACCTTTCCAAGCCAACCTCGATCCTCCCCCGATTGGGTGAGGAGCCACTCCTGCTCTTCCGGCGTGCAGATGGTGTCCCAGAGGTTTTCCTTGAGAGGCAGATCTCGCTCGACGTCCAGGCCGATTCCCGCGTGCTCACGTTGGCGAGCTGCGGCGGCGGCACACCAGAAGTGCGTGTGGGTAATGCTGCCAACGAAGCCGTCAGGCCATTGCGGCGCTCGCTCCGCGTCGTTGACGAGCACCAGATCATCCACCCCGAGCTCGCGAAAGACCTCCCGCGCCAGGGTGCGTCCCGCCGTGTACTCGCGTTTCCGTTTGTCGACCGCGCGGCGCACGAGCGCGGCCTCCTCGTTGTGAAGCGTCGAGAGATCCGCAGAAAACCTACGCGGGTCCGCTTCGCGTAGGACCACGGTGGGAGGCAGGAGTGACTCGAAGAGCTTCACTGCGCAGGACGCGGCGGAATGCTCGGCCGCCCTTGGTAGCTCACGCAGAAACGGTAGTGGTCGTCGTTGTCGCTGCCGCCTTCGAGCGGCGCAACCTCGACTCGGTGCGCGCCGGCAGCTTCGAGGAGACCCACGACACCGCCTTCGACCATTTGCCAGGTCAGCCGCGAAAACCCAGGGCAGCGGTAGCTCATCACCGCGCGGTTCCCGGACTCGTCGATCTCGAGCTCCAAGGTCGAACCCTGAAACTCGTCCTGAAGCACCCGCGGAAGCTGCTGAATCACCGACCACATGCTCTTCAGATGAAGGCCAAGGCCCGTCGCGTCGCGAACCGCTCGCGGAGTGGTGTCATGCCCGAGCTCCCACAGCGCCTCGGGATCGTCGGCAGCTGCGGCGAGCGCCTCGTGAAACGAGTTGAGCCACACGACCGGATAGAGCCCGCCCTCAACGACCGCAGATCGCAACGCGTTGGCGACGCCTTTGGAGCAACGACCGAGCGCATCCTCGAGAACCTCAAGGCCAAAGCGCTCCTCGGTGTAGTTGAGATGTCTCCGTAGGACGTGACCGCGAACCTGCACTTCAACCTCGTCGACGACGACGCATCATCTCACGACGCTTCGCCGCGCGCTCGGCGGTCTTGCTCAGCTGACTCTCGCCGCTCTTCCCTCCGCCGAGGTGATCGGCGAGCGCGCCGAGCGTCGGAAAGCGAAAAATATCGGTGATCGCAAGGGTCGACGCACCGAGCGCGGACTTGAGTTCACGGTGAACCTGCACTGCAAGAAGCGAGTGCCCCCCGAGCTCGAAAAAGTTGTCGCGCGTTCCCACCTGCCGAACGCCGAGAACCTTCTTCCAGATCTCGGCAATACGCTCTTGGGTCTCGTTTTCCGGCGCAACGAACTCCACGGAGGCGCGCCCCATCACCTCGTCAGGCCGCGGCAGCTTCTTGCGATCCACCTTCGCGTTCGGCGTGAGCGGAAACGAGTCGAGGACGACAAAATGCGACGGGACCATGTACTCGGGAAGCGCAGCCGAAAGCTCGACGCGCGCGGCATCCGTGTCGAACTCGCTTCGAACCGTCAGATACGCAACGAGACGCTTGTCCCCCGGCGCGTCTTCCCGCGCCACTACAACAGCCTCGCGAACGCTCGCGAGCTCGTGCAAACGCGACTCGATCTCGCCGAGCTCGATGCGATAGCCGCGAAGCTTCACCTGATGATCCACACGCCCGAGGAAGTCGATCGTTCCGTCCGAACGCCAGCGAACGAGATCGCCGGTGCGGTACATGCGGTGCTCGCCTCCCCGGAAGGGATCGGGCAGAAAGCGCTCCTTGGTGAGCTCGTCGCGATAGAGGTACCCGCGGGTGACCCCATCACCGCCGATGTAGAGCTCGCCCGGAACGCCCACCGGAACCGGCTGACGGTGGGCATCAAGAACGTAGAGCTGCGTGTTCGCGATCGGCGTTCCGATCGGTGTGATCCCTTCGCCGGGAGCGGCCTCCTGCGTCGACGACCAAATCGTGGTCTCCGTCGGGCCGTACATATTTTCGATTCGCGCCTGCGTCAGACCGCGAACTTCGGCCACCAGCGCGCCCGGAAGCGCCTCCCCGCCGATCAAGAAGCAATCGAGGGTGTTGAGGGAAGCACGCGCGCGGTCGTCGAGAGTGAGAAGGCGCGCCATCGAAGGCGTGCACTGGAGGTGCGTCACCTTTTCGCGCTCGAGCTGCGCAGGTACGGAATAATCCTCGGTGGGAGCGTCGGCCGCAGGCTGACTCGTTCGGCGAATTACTTCCCCGACGCGCTTCATGCTCTCGAGAACAACCGGCGTCTGAATCCCGTAGTCGATGAGGCATGCGACCTCGTCGATGCCGACGGCCTTGAGCTGATTCACGCGCTGGACCGCATCGTCCACGGTGCCGAAGAGCCCGCTGTCGTCGAAGTAGCGCGTAAACGCGAACTCCAAAATGGCGTCCATCTCTTCCTCGTTGAGGGAGCTGAGGTCGAGCTGAAACGGGTTGCTGACGCCCTCCGGCTTCTTGAACGCCGGAAACGCCCAGGCGTATTGCTTGATGAGCCCCGCCGCGCTGCGGAGGTAGTCCTTCATGGGCTCGCGCGCGACCTCCCGGGCCTCTTCTCGCGTCGGCGCGAGATAGGTGTGAAGCATCAACGTGACCTTGAACTTCGCCGGATCGTGACCGTGTTTGCGAAGCGCGTCGCGGTAGATGCGAATCTTGTCCGCGACTTCCTCGATGGACTGCCCCAAAAGGTGCGTGAGCACGTGGGCGCCGATCTCGCCCGCTTTTTCGTAGGTCGCCGGGTTGCCCGCGGTCGTAACCCACACCTGAAGTTCCTTCGAGACCGGGCGCGGCTGCGACACGACCGCGTGCATTTCGCCGTTCTCTTTCGGGAACTCGACCGCCTCGCCGCGCCACAGCCGGCGCACCGTTTCGATCGACGCGAAAAGCGCGGGCTTGTTCTTCGGCGGCGTGTTCTCGGGCCGAAGCACGAAATCATCCGGCTGCCAGCCTGACGCGAAGGCGAGCCCCGTACGTCCCCCGGTGAGGTTGTCGATCACGGCCCACTCTTCAGCGATGCGCGCGGGGTGATGGAGCGGCGACACGCAGCTGCCGGCGCGAACATCGAGGTTCTTCGTCACTGCAGCAACGGCAGCTCCAGTAACCGCTGGGTTGGGATAGGGACCACCGAACGCATGGAAGTGACGCTCCGGTGTCCACAGCGACGTGAACCCGAGACGGTCGCCAAGCTTCGCGCCCTCGAGGAGAAGCTCGTACTTCTTGGGGCCTTGGCCGTCGTCGTTGCCCCAGTAGAAGATGCCAAAGCCCATCGGACGACCGCTGGCCTCGGCGCCCTGAACGCGTTCGCGCTCCCGATGCACCACCACCTTGAAGCCGCGCGCGAGCGTCCAAAAGAGTTCCAGAACACTGATGTCGAAGCTCAGTGAGGTAACGGCCAGCCACACGCCTTGCGCCGACTTGGGCGACGGAACCCGATCGTCCATGCCCGCGAAGAAGTTCGCGACGTTTCGGTGCTCGATCATCACGCCTTTGGGACGGCCGGTCGAACCCGACGTGTAGATCACATACGCCAGGTTGTGCGGCGCGACCTCTGCAGAGACCCGTTCCGGCGGAGCGGCGGCGACTCGCTGATCGGTGTCGATCACGAGCACTTCCGCGCTGGTGTGCAGCCGCGCCTGCGCCTCCGCATTCGACACCACGATCTTGGCGCGGCTGTCCTCGAGGTAGAGGCTGATGCGATCTTCGGGGTAGTCCGGATCGAGAGGCAGGTACGCGCCACCGGCCTTGAGGATGCCGTAGGCACCGATCAGAAGATCCAGGCTGCGATAGCAGTAGAGGCCGACAAGATCGTCCGCTTGAACACCCCGCCCGCGAAGCACATGGGCCACGCGATTCGCCGCCTCATCGAGCTCGCGGTAGGTGAGCGACTTGCCCTCGCAGACGACTGCGACCGCGTCCGGAGTGCGGTCGACCTGCGCCTCGAAGAGAGTGTGCATGCACGCGGCGTCGTAGGTCTTCGTCGTGGCGTTCCAATCGAAGAGAAGCGTGCGGCGCTCCACGTCGGTGAGGAGCGGCAGCTCCGCGACTTGCGTTTCCTCGCCTTCCGCCGCGGCGAGGAGCACCTCGAGACGCCGCGCCATCGCCTTCGCTGAGTCCAGCCCGACGCGGCGGAGGTCGACGTAGAGATGACCGCGCGCGATCGTGAGCGCTGCATCGCCCACGGCTTCCCTCGCGCTTGGCGCAATCACGATGTCGAAGCGGCCGGTGGCGGCTCGCGGACGTCTCGCCACAAGATCCGTCGCGAAGGTCTTGCGCTCGGTGACGCGCTGGAGCTCGGTCGCGAGAAGCGCCGTCGTCGCGCCGAGCGTTCCGCTCGCATCCACCTTCAGAGGCACGGCAGGTGCGAAGAAACGCTCATCCACGGACGCGCCATCGCTACGGTACCCGACGGTAAACGTGCTTTTCGCGCCCACCCGGGACAGCCAGCTCACGACGCCTGCGGTCCAGCGAAGAGCCTCGTCCTCGCCGGTCGGGTCCGCGTAGTCGACCGTCGTGATGCGCGGAGCATCCTCGCTCGCCGGGCCGATCGCCGGGAGCACAACAGGGTCGAGACGCTCGAGGCGGCGCCCCCAAAACTCGTCGAAGCGACACATTTCCTTGTTCGCCTCGGTGAGAACGGCTCGTTCGTCGTCGTTCAGAACGTCGAGCTCACCCTTCAGCGTCGAGGGGCAGACCTCGCGTCCTTCGGTATCGACCAGGCGCGTGATCCGCACGCTGCCATTCGCTGCGGCGACGACTGCGCCGGCCGGAGTCGCTTCGAGAACCGTCCCAGCCGCCCCGCTCGGAGCTGCGATCTCGGCCTCGGTCACCATCAGCGTGCGACCGTCGTGGACGATCTTCGCGAGATGAAGCGGATTGGGGTACGTACGCCCGTAGTCGAGGGCGCGGACGAGACGAACCGCGTCCTCCGCATCCTTTCGCCAGTCGATCAGCGCGAGGGCGTCCGGGCGGTCGTGTTTGCCGAAGTACGAACGAAGACTGAGGTCCTGCGAGTCGCCCGCGTCATCGCCCGTCTCGAGGCGTTCGAGAACGCTGGGAAACGACTCGATGGCGGCCTCGTAGCAGGAGCGATTGAGTTCGAGGGCGGTCGCGAAAGGCGGAATCGGAAAGAAGCGCTGCGCGAGGATTCGTCCTTCGTCGACTCCTTCTTCGATGCGATGCCAGGTGATGCCGTGCTGTGACTCTTGGTTCAGGAGCGCCCAGTTCGGCGCGTTGACGCCGGCATATGCGGGAAGCGGGCCGTCATGAAAGTTGATCGCTCCGCGCTTGGCCTTCGCGAGGACGTCGTCCGAAATGATGCGAAGGTTGGCGATGGAGAAGAACCAGTCGACCTCCTCCGTGATGCGCCCGGCGAGACCCTTGCCAGGTTTGAGGACGACGATCGAACGCTCCTCGGCCCAGCGCACGATATCGCGGTTGTCAGTAACCACGCCGCGAATGGAGTGTCCTCGCTGAAGGAGGATTTCGGCGCACTGAACGAGGAGGGACTCGGCCCCCATGAGGTACGTAGTAAAGGACATGGTCGACCTGAGAGGGTGTATGTCACTACGCCCCTAGGGGAGCAAAGCTTCTTCGCGATTCGCCGCTTACTGGCTAAGGCCGATCGCGAGACCCACCGTCGCCGGATCGGCGAGGAGAGGTGCGATGCGCGCGAGCACCTCACCCATATGCGCGGTCCATTCCTCTGTCACGTAGACCACATCGCCCGCCGCAAGGGTGACGTCGCTGGAGTTCCCGTTGACGATGGCCCGCAGGCTCGCGCGATAGGCCTGCGGCTGACGGAGCGAACCGCGCACAATGTGCACGTCCGTGCGATCACCGCGCTCGTTGAGGCCCCCCGCGCGGGCAAGAATCTCCGTAAGGCGAAGCCCTCGTCGGTAGGCGAAGACGCCCGGCGCCCCCACAGCGCCGAGGACCGTGATCGTTCGACCGCGCGCGAAAGGCACGTAGAGGTGGTCGCCCGGCTGAACGCGAATGTTGTGACGCGGCTGGCCTTCGAGGGCGAGCTGAACGCTGATCGGAAGCGCCTGGCCGTTGCGCACGAGGCGAGCGCCCGCGATGTCCGCCGGCGGAACCGTTCCACCCTCCACCACCGGTCCAGGACCACCGGCCGCCGCGAGAAGATCACCCACCCGCATCCCGGGCGTGAGCTGCACGCGACCCGCATCGCCGACCGCACCGAGCACCGACGCCATGTGTCCGAGCGGTGCGCTAATCCGCAGTCCGATTCGAACTACGCGATCCATGCGGCGCATCGCCTCCTGAATTCGATCGGCGGCGGCGGCAAGGGTGAGTCCGCCGACATCGACGTCTCCCGCGAGCGGTACGTGAACGGTTCCGCGGTCGTCGACAACAATCCCGTCGTACTCCGTCGTTTCCGTAGAAAACGCCTGAATCGCAAGCACGTCCCCCGGCATCAGCGTAAGCGGCCGAGCCGGATCTTCGTCGACACCTTCCGGCTCGACCTCCTGCGGCGCACTGAAGTTCGGGTCGTCCTGTGGAAAGACCGGTGCGTCGTCGAGGCGAACGCATCCCGCAACCAGTGCAGACGCTACCAATGCCCTTCCCCAAATCCCTCGCATGGAGGCCGCTTAGCTCGCTTAGGCGGGGCTGTGCAAGGGACATCACTGAAAAAGAAACGCGCGAGAGGGTCGAAGGAAGATCCCTCTCGTGGGCCCGTATGAAGACTGCGCTTGTCGCGTTGGTGAAGACGAGCTTGGTGCAAACGAGCTTGCGTCGCCCTGAACCTCTCGTACCATCACGGCGTCGGATGACGACCTGTCGAGGAAATCGTGGCCGGTGGATGGGTCAAACCGCATAGCCCCGCATTAAGCCTGATGGCGCGGGTTCTCGATGCCGCCGTTATCGTCGTCACCCATTTTGTCGCGGTACGGCTGCACGGCGAGCACTGGCGGGAGCTGCACATCAGCGCGACGATCATTGCGGTCGTGGTGTTTCATTTTGCCGCGCAGAGTCTCGGTTTGTATCGAGGTTGGCGCAGCGAGCGAATCGGCCGCGAGGTTGCGCGCGTTTTCATTACGTGGGCGATCGTGTCGGCGCTTCTCCTAGCGCTCGGCTTTCTCAGCAAGCGCTCGGCGGAGTACAGCCGCTTTATCTCGATCGTCTGGGGTACAGGAACGCCGCTCGGAATCGCGTTGTGGCGCGGGCTCCTTCGGCTCTTCCTTCGAACGGTACGCGCGCGTGGTCGAAATACGCGAACGGTTGCCATCGCTGGACTGACGGATCTCGGGGAACGCGTGGGGGAAGTCGTCCACGCCAATCCGTGGATGGGTCTCGTCATCAAGGGGTACTACGACGACCGCTTTCCGGAGCGGTGCCACCCGATTCCCGACCACCTCGGAAAGCGCGAAGGGAGTCTCGACGATCTGGTCGAGTCTGCGCGTTCTGGGGCGATCGACCTGATCTACATCGCGCTTCCCCTGCGGGCGGAGCCTCGGATCAATGAGCTCGTGAGACGCCTCGCCGATAGCACGGCGGGGGTCTACATGGCCGCGGACTTTTCGGCGTTTGATCTACTTCATGCGAAGTGGGCGACCCTCGGCGATGTGCCCGTGGTCAGCATTCACGAGACGCCCTTTTACGGCGTGGACGGTTGGCTCAAGCGGATCGAGGACGTGGTGGTGGGGTCGATGATCCTGCTGCTTATCGCGATTCCGATGTTGGTGGTGGCAATCGGCGTGAAACTGAGTTCGCGCGGGCCGGTGTTCTTTCGGCAGCGCCGTTACGGGCTCGACGGGGAGGTCATCCACGTTTTGAAGTTTCGGTCGATGCGGGTCATGGAAGACGACGAGGCGGTCAAGCAGGCGACCAAGGGAGACCCGCGCATCACGAAGTTTGGGGCGTTCATTCGGCGGACCTCGCTGGACGAACTACCGCAGTTCTTCAACGTGCTGACTGGGCAGATGAGCATCGTGGGACCGCGACCGCACGCGGTGGCGCACAACGAGCAGTACCGGAGCAAGATTCAGGGGTACATGCTGCGGCACAAGGTGAAGCCCGGGATCACCGGATGGGCGCAGGTCAACGGCTGGCGCGGTGAGACCGACACGCTCGAGAAGATGGAAAAGCGAATCGAGCACGACCTCGCGTACATCCGGAACTGGTCGTTGTTCTGGGACATCAAGATCATCTTCCTGACTGTGTTTGGCTCGAAGGTCCGGAAGAACGCGTACTAGGCGTCTTCCTCGCCCGAGTCCCAGGGCTCCACTACTCCCTACTAAATGAAGACAACCATTTTTATGGACATCGAATTGGGGGAAGGTCGACACGCGCGCACCCGCCATGGGTCACCGCGGGTCATAAAGCGAAAGACAACCATTTTTGTGGATATCGAGTTCGGAGAAGGTCGACACGCGCACCCGCCAGGCCATGGAGACGTCCGCTCGTGTCTACGCTCGTGTCTAAACAAAGACAACCATATTTATGGACATCGGCGTCTGCTCGTATCTAAAAAGACGACCATATTTATGGACACGGTGTGGAGCGACGTCCGCCCGACACGCACGGACCACCAGGCCATGGATTCGCTACGCGCTAGCTCCCCAGATCGCGGCTAGATAAAGACCGCCGGATTTGTGTACGTTGATGTGGAGCGAGATCCCGCCCGACATGCGCGCAGCGCCGGGCCACCAGGCCCACCAGGCCATGGATATGCGCCGATCGGTGATTCACAAAAGACCACCAAATTTGTGGACGTCGTAAATGAAGGCCGCCTGACATGCGCGTACCCACGAGGATCTACGAGCGCTGCAGGCGATACTGGTCGAACAGACGTCGGAGAGTTACTCAGACGACCATATTTATGGACATCAAGGCACGACGCGTTCGCACCTCGTGAGGATGTATCTCGCTGCAGGAAGACCAAAGCGGCCGATCCACGAACGGCCACAGACAGCGCGACCGAACATCCAAGCGCGTTTCTGCGGACGATCGAGTGTACCTACGACCACCAGCCCGACCGGAGAACCCGCGATATCCATATCTCGGCAGGAACGAAAAGCCCCGAGAAATCGATCCAACCGACCGGACC
This sequence comes from Myxococcota bacterium, assembly GCA_039186435.1. GTDB lineage: Bacteria > Myxococcota_A > Polyangia > Polyangiales > Houyiibacteriaceae > JALVDI01. Next base: position 20,057 of record JBCDAA010000132.1, read on the forward strand.
AAGAGCCCCGCCGACCTGCCGTTTGCGTCTCAGGTGATTCGAAAACCGTGGCCCCTCACTCCCCGAAGAGCTGCTCAGCCGCGCCCTTCCCTCGCACCCATCGCTTGTCGCGGCTCTCCGCAAACTCTTCTACCGACGCCGCAGATCCCAAAACACACGCGGAGTGAAGCCCGTACGGAGTCATCGCACCGAGCCACCCCTTCAACTCGATCCCCAGCTCCTCCAGCGTCTCCGCGAGCTCACGCAATCGCTGGCCTCTCATCCCGCGCGCCGTCGAATCCAGCAGCGCAAAGTAGTTCTCACGCGACAACGGAATCGCTCGACCACGGTCTCGCTTCCGCACCTCGTCCTCGAAACGCGCCAGCCCCGCCGGACGCACCTCCTCCAAACGCCGCTTCGCCGACGTGTGCGCCGACTTCGCGACGCTCTTGCACAGCCCCGCACGCAGCGGATTCAAGTCGACGTACGCCATGCACGTCATCAACGCCCGCTCATCTAAAAGTGGCTGGCAGCGAAACCGGCCTTCCCAAAATCGCCCTGTGCATTCGTCTTCGCGATTCGCGCGCCGCGCAATCCACTCGTTCAGCGACCGCATCATCCAGCTCAGACTCCACAGCCGTTCACGCCAGACCGCGATCCGCTTGCTCTTCGTCGCCTCCGGAAGATCTTTCAGCGACGCGCGCGCTCCACGAAAGAGCTTGCTGTACCGCTTCGTGACTTCGTTATCGCTCCAACCGTCCGCGCGACTTCGGTCCACCTTGACCACCACATGGAGGTGATTCGACATGACCGCGTAGGCGTAGACGTCGATGGCGTAGATTTCGCTCAGCGACAACAAACGCTCCTCCACCCACTCCTTCCGGTAGTCGAAGTCGCGCCCGGTGTACGGGTCTTTCCCGCACAGAAACGCCCGCCGAACGCACCGTGAAATGCAGTGGTAGTAGGCCGTCGTGTCTACATCCAAGGATTCTGCGCGCGCTTGAGGCATGCCCAA
>JBCDAA010000133.1:0-20876 GCA_039186435.1 Myxococcota bacterium
GGAGGGCCCCGATCGCGACAGCTGCGATGGGTATGTGGGCATCGGCGACTCGTCGCACGTAGACCTTGTCCCCCAGTCGCTCTCGCGTGACGTCCTCATGGGTCCAGAATGGAATCACCTTGTCATCAGCGAAGCTCCCAGCTTCGGTCGTCTCCCGGACGATGGTTACGCCCCAGAGCTCACGAGAGTCGAGGTGCGTTTGCTCGTCACTTTCGCGAAGCTCCACGCTGATGGTTTGCACTCCAGCCGTAGCGGTGAGGTATGCGACGTATTGACCAGGCTCCGTCTGCGTATGCGAAATCTCGGCGCCATCGTGCGCGATGATCAGGGCGGCGGTTCCCGCTTGAATGCGTGCGCGGGTCGTATCGTCGACGGAGGTTCGTACCGTCAGATAGCTGTTGGATTCGACAAGACCGTCAGCAAACTGCAGCTCAGGGTTCTCAGGGTAGATTGACGTCGTCAGGCGAAAGCGCGAAGTCTGGCGGAGAACATATGTGGGCCGCTCGGCCCTGACCATCGCAGGACCTCGGAGAACGTCGATTCTCTCCAGTTGTCCTAGACTGTCGACCTCGGCCTGCAGCGCGATGTCACCCGGCGACCGAAGCTGGGTGGGGCCCGGGTTACGCTCGCACCGCCCCTCCGCGAGGGACCTCCCGATGGCACAAAGACGCGCGAGAACTGCCGTCGGATTATCTTGGAGATCCTGGGCCGCAAGACGCGGGCCCCGAACACCGACCAGTCTCTCAGCGCCACCGTTGAAACGGCTCGTCACGAGAACGGAGTCGCCTCTCCAATGCGCATTGATCAAGAAGTTGGTGAGGCGATCAGGTCCACTTTCGAAGTCGATGCGATCAGACTCGTGCTCACGCCACGCCCGTCCGATTTCTTCCCGAAGTGCCTCTAGCCGCTGTCTCGTTCTCATCTCTTCCCGAAATCTGGGGTCGTCGGTTCCGATGAGAACGACCTCGTCCACGTCCAGAGGTGCATCGATGCGCCTCCCGATGATCTCGTTCGGATCGAGCGCGACGAGGATGGTGTTTTGCGGGTCGAGGAACGCCTCGATGAGCGCTGTAACCGCGAGGGGAGCGTTGGGACGACCCGCGGCCTCCTGAGTAACAAGAATGGAGTCGGCACTCCTCTTCTGCGCAAACACGGGGGTCGCGGCGAAGACCAAGACGAGCGCGATCCGCATAGCGAAGCTCAGCACAACGGCGTTCAGACACAACCCGACGGCGATCGGTAACCACTGCGTTCGGTAGTCACTGCGTTCCGTTGGCGACGAGTGCATGAAACTAAAGGATGGACCGACCTAGAACGACACAGCTGGACTTGAAGCGGGGAGCCGATGGTCGCGTTCGCGGCCACTCGAGCGCGAGTGAGTCGGAAGGAACCAGAGATGGTGGGGCGTCTCCGTACCGAGGCATGAGTACGGTGCAAAACACCCCGTTTAACTGCACGCCAACTCGAAGGGTAGTCGGTACGTAGAGCGTTTGCGCGTTCGTGAAACTGTATCTGCAATACCGAGGTGTTGACTTAATCGCCGTCGCCTGTTGTTTGCTCTTCCGGAATGTTTCAGGCCGGACAGACGGTCGGTGGGTATGAGCTGGTGCGGAAGGTCGCCGCCGGTGGGATGGCGACCGTTTTCGTTGCCCGCAAGGACGACACGCCTTTCGCGCTGAAGGTGATCCACCAGCACCTGTCGCAGGACTGGGAGGCGATGCGCTGGTTCATCGACGAAGCGCTGATCTCCATTCGGCTTCGGCATCCGAACATCGTGCGCGTTGACGAGCTCGGCGAAGAGAACGGTCTCTACTACCTCGCGATGGAGTACGTGCACGGCTGCACGCTCGCGGAGCTGATGGTGGCGCTGGCGAAGCGTCGGCGCCGCCTCAAGCCTTGGCTCGCCGCGTGGATCGCGCGGGAGGTCGCCTTCGCATTGGACGCCGCCCATCGGCTCGCGGATGAACAAGGCGATCCTCTCGGGGTGATTCACCGCGATGTGAGCCCGCAGAACGTCATGCTCGGGCACGACGGTGCGGTGAAGCTGACGGACTTTGGAATCGCGCAGGCGGGTGGCCGCGCAGAGCGCACGCGCCAGGGAGAGATTCGCGGCAAGATTCGCTACATGGCCCCGGAACAGGTTGTCGGGGGTCAGCTCGACGCGCGTCTCGACGTCTTCGCGCTCGGTGTCGTGCTTTGGGAGATGCTCGCGCAGCGGCGTCTTTATGCCGACCTGAACACCCATGAGCTGATGGAGGCAGTGCGCTCGCCGGAGGTGAAGCGGCCCAGTTCGTATCGGGACGACGTCCCTCCGCAGCTCGAAGGGATCGTGCTGAACTCGCTTGCCGCTGAGCGCGACGCGCGTTTTCAAACGGCGGCCCTCTTTGGGGAGCTCCTCGACGAGGCGCGGAAAGACCGGCTGGACGATCCCAAAGGCGCGCTCGCGGAGCTCGTCAAGGAGACGCTTGGTCCGAAGCTTCTTGCAGGGGCACAGGCGCTCCCTCCCGAGCTGGCGCAATCGATCGGAGTCGATCAGCTCGAGCCGACGATTCCTCGCGCCCGCCGCGACGAGACCGGGGAGATCGACATCGATCCCGCGCTACAGCCGGTGCCCCCGCCGATCGATCCAAGCCGTCCCGTGGCGGCGGTCTCTCCCGAGTCGGCCGGAGTGTCGTGGGTGTGGATCGCTGCGGTGGTCTTCGCGATCGCGCTCCTCGGCGCCGGCGTTTGGTGGCTCGGCTTGGATTAAGCGAGCGCTAGCGTCGACGGCCGCCGCGACGCGCGGGAATGATCTGAATGCGGCGCTGCATTCCCTTCCCCTGCGATGCGGTGCTCACTCCCTCGAACTTGGCGAGGGAAAGGTGAATCACGCGGCGGTCGCGCGCGCTCATCGGCTGGAGCGTGACGACGCGGCCTTCCGAGACGGCTCGCTTGGCTTCGCGGCGCGCGAGGCTTTCGAGGCCCTTGTCGTGCCGGTCGCGGTAGTCGCCCGAGTCCACGATGATGTGGCGACGACCATCCGGAAAGCGATTCAAAATCTTGTTGAGGAGGAACTGGAGCGCGTCGAGGGTCTGCCCCTTCTTACCGATCACTCGGCCCGCGTCCTCGCCCTTCACGTCAAGCACGATGCGCTCTTCGTCTTCCCGAATGTCGACGTCGACGTCCAGGTCCATCATCTCGAGCAGATCGTCGAGGAGCTCAGCGGACTCTTCCGCCTTGCCGTCTCCAGGAACGCCGTCCGTACCGCGACTCTGCTTGGCCTTGGGTTCGGGCGCGACCAGGAGCGCACCATCCTGAGGCTTGTTCTCAAGCTCTTCCACGTCGTTGCCTCTTCTTGCGACCCTTATTCGTCCGACGACGCGTGCTCGACGACGAAGGACGAGATTCCTTCTCCTCAGCAGCGTCTTCTTCGGACGATGGGTCCTCTTCTGGGTCATCGTCGACCGCCGTTGGCGCTTCCTTGGCCGCTGCTTCTTCGCGGTCGAGCTTTGCGTAGATCCAGCGCTGCTGGAGGATCGTGAGCGACGAGTTGGTCACGATGTAGAGGCAAAGACCGGCCGGAAGAAAGAGCAGGAACGCGCCGAAAACGAGCGGCATGAGATACATAAAAACCTTCGCCTGCGCCGGGTCCATGGTGGACGGCGTGAGCCGCTGCTGAAGATGCATCAGCACGGCGGTCGCCACGGGCAGCACGAAGTAGGGGTCCGGCGCCGAAAGGTCGGTCCACCAGAGGGCGAAGGGAGCCTTGTAGAGCTCGAGGTTGGTGGAGAGCGATCGATAGAGCGCAAACCACACGGGCATCTGGAGCAGCGAAGGCAGACAACCCGCAGCGGGGTTTATCTTTTCCTTGCGATAGAGCTCCATGGTGGCGGCGCCCTTTTTCTCGCGGTCGTCGCCGTACTTCTGGTTGATCGCGTCGATCTTGGGCTTGAGCTTTCGCATGCCCGCCATCGAGCGGAAGCTCTTCACGGTCAGCGGGTAGAACACCGCCTTCACCATCAGCGTGAGCAGGATGATGGCGAAGCCCCAGTTGCCGACGAAGCCGTAGAGCAGCTTGAGGAGATCGATCAGCGCGTTCGCGATGAAGGTGAACCAGCCGAGATCGATCACCTCGGTGAGCTGGTGCCCCGCGGCGCGAAGGGCGTCGCGATCGGCAGGGCCCACGTAGGCCATGGTTCGCTCTTCGAAGGACGCGTGCGGCGCGAGCTCTTGACCCGGGTAGCGCAGCTCCGCCTGAAAGAGCGTGCCGAGGTACTCGTCTGGATTCGGGCGACGCTGGGCGGCGATTACGCAGCGGTCCGCCGGACCTCCCGCGGCCACGAGCATGTTCGCGAAGTACGTGTCGTGAACACCGACGAGCTCCGGGGCGGCCCACCCCATGACATCTGTGGAGAGCGAATCGCCGGTTTCCCGCTCGGTCTCCGCGCCCTCGTCGTCGTGAACGCAAAGCCCGTGGCTGAGGTGCGTGGAAGGACGACCGATAAACCCGCCGGACTCGTCGTCTTGAGAGACGTAGTGGTGGGTGAAGTAGCTGAGGCGTGCGTAGCGGGCGTGGTCGCTTTCGTTGGTGACGTTGACCGTCGACCAGAGCTGGTAGGGCGCCTCGCCGGCTTCGATGCGGCGGCTGACGCGAATCCCGTCACCGCTCCAGGTCAGCCGGATTGCGCGCTCGGAGATCTGCTCGCCGGTCCAGGTCGCGTCCGCGGGAACATCGACCCCCGAGAGATGAACGCGAAAGGGGTGGTAGCGCTCTTTGTCGGTGGTGATGAGGTTGAGGAGCGTTCCGTCGTCGTCGGCGAACTGGTCGTTCTTTAGTTCGAGGGCGACCAGGCCCCCGCTCTGATCGCTGAAGCTCGCTCGAAACTCGTCGGTGTCGACGGTGAAGATCTGCTGCGCTTCTGAGCGGGCGGCGCGCTGCGCGATGTCGAGGGGCGGCGCGACCAAGGGCGTGCCCTCGAGCCCGCCCGCGACTGCGTCCGATGCGGGCGCTGCGCCGGCTTCGCTCTCCGCGCCGGCTTCGCTCTCCGAGCCGGTTTCGGCTTCACTCTCCGCGCCCGCGGTGGTTTCGCCTTCCGGCGTTTCACCTTCTTCGGGTTTGACGAATTCTCCGGCGAGGTAGACGCCGGCCACGATCGCCGCGATGGCGCCGAGGACGTAGAACTGTCGCTTCGCGTCGTCCATGGAGGAACAGGAGGGTGTGGCTGCATCCTTTGGCCCCGCGGGAGCCTTGGCGCAAGCGCTTATTGTCGTTCGCTTCTTCCCTTACGCGCGGGATCTGCAGAAGATTTCCCGCGCGCCTGCTTTGCGGCTCGTCGAAGCGCGCTCTGCGCCCTTCGAAATTCGCCGAGGACATCGTCGAAGCCGAGCTCGGGGGCGCCCTTTTTGGCGATGACGACCAGATCCATCCCTGCGGGGAAGATCGCGGGATTGCGACGAAAAACCTCGCGCACCACACGGCGAGTGCGGTTTCGTGCGACGGCGTTTCCCACCTTCTTGGTGATGGTGATGCCGAGGCGCGCGCGCGGATGCTCGGTGAGGGGCGCATGCACCATCACGAGAAAATGCTTCGTGTGGACTTTTCGCCCGTGACCCTGGATCTGTCGAAATTCGCCGCGTTTCTTAACGCGGTCGGCGGCCCGGAAGCGCTGCGCACGAGGCGCAGCGGAGGCGTTCACTTCTTGTAGGCGCCGACGGTGAGCCGCTTGCGGCCCTTGGCGCGACGCGCCGCGAGGACCTTGCGACCGCCCTTGGTGGCCATGCGAGCACGAAAGCCGTGCTTGCGGGCGCGACGGATCCGGCTGGGCTGGTAAGTACGCTTCACGGTTCGACCTCTCCGAAAGGGTCGGGCAACAAAGCACGCGCGCTGAGGACTGTCAAGGCAAGGGCTCGAGCAGCAGCCAGTCGCTGTCCCGAAAACTATAGTATCCCTCTGCGCCAATAATAACGTGATCGAGCACGTCGACCCCGAGAAGCGCGCCTGCCCGGCGAAGTCGATCGGTAAGTTCGATGTCGTCCTGGCTGGGCGTTGGAACTCCGCTCGGGTGGTTGTGGACGAAGACCACCGCCGCTGCGCCCTCGCGGAGGAGAGCTCGAAAGACGGTTCGCGGCTCTACTGGACAAACCGCCAGTCCTCCTTTCGCGAGGAGCAGTTCGCCGAGGGGCCGGTGTTTGGTGTCGAGAGGAAGCGCGAAGAAATGCTCCTGAGGCTGCCGCGCGAGTCGAGGTCGCAGCGCTTCGTCGACATCCCGGCTGGAGCGGAGCGGTCGTCCTTTGTCGAGGGGCCGAGTGAGGGCGCGACAACCGAGCTCCAAGGCGGCGAGAATACGGCTCGCGAGGGCGACCCCAATGCCTGGCACCTGAAGAAGCTCGCCGCGCGAGACCGTCGCGAGTCCTTCGAGACCGCCGAGATCCGCGAGGATCCGCCGGGCGAGCGCGTCGGCGGAAACCCCCGCGTGGCCCGCGCCCAAGAGTGCGATCAGGAGCTCGCGATCGTTGAGCGCCGCAGGTCCGGCCTGCGCGAGGCGCTCGCGAGCATCGGGACGGGATGCGGCAGGACGGGATGCGGCAGGACGGGACGCGGCAGGACGGGACGCGGCAGGACGGGACGCGGCAGGACGGGACGCGACGCGACGGGATGCAACGGGACGGGACATGAACGGAGAAACAGCACGGTTCGTGCCGCAGGGGGCACGACGTGATTTCAGGAGCTTGCCTCCTCGGATCGGCGGATCGGCGGATTCGAAGTGGCGGCCGCCGGCTGGCGGCGCCTCGAAGATGTGCTCTAACCTCGCGGCTTGTCTCGACGAACACTGATTCTGATCGCGATGTGGGTCGCCGCGGCCGGTGCGATGGTCGCGGTCTGGCTTGGCCGGAACGACGAGGCCACGCTTGCGCCCGCTCGTCGTGCACCCGGTGCGCCGGTGCGCGTTCGCGTGACGAGCGATCAGGACCGCGCGCCCGAGGAGCGGCGCGCGGACCTTCCGGTGGCCGAGGTACCGGAGGGGCCGCCGCGGGTGTTTCGTGGCGATCGTCGCAACACCGGTCGCAGTCCCTACACCGGTCCGCAGTCCGGCTCGGTGATCTGGAATTACGAAACCGGCTCCCGCATTGTCGCGCAGCCCGTCGTCGACAACGCCGGCCGTATCTACGTCGGGAGCCTCGACGGGAGCTTCTACGCGCTCAGTCCCCACGGCGGTGAGCAGTGGCGCCGAAACCTCGGCGGGCCGGTTTACTCAACCGCGGCGATCGACGCGGACGGCAACATCTACGTGGGCAGCGACGCGTCCGTGTTTACGAGCTTCACGCCCTCCGGGGAGGTTCGCTGGCGCATTCAAACCGACGGCGACGCGGACACCGGGGTCGCCGTCTCCGACGACGGGCGAATCTACTTCGGCGCCGGCCCGGAGCTTTGGGCGGTGCAGTCCGACGGAACCGTGGACTGGAAGTTCGCGGCGCAGGGCAAGGTCTACTCCACCCCGGCCGTGGATGACGACGGAACGATCTACTTCGGATCGCAGGACGATCATTTCTACGCGCTCGCACCGGATGGCCGCATGCGCTGGAGCTACCGCACCGAAGGCGACAACGACTCAAGTCCCGCGATCGGCGACGACGGAACGATCTACTTCGGGAGCGACGACCACAAAGCCTACGCGCTCTCTCGCGACGGGGAACTCAAGTGGTCGCAGGATCTCGAAGGCATGATTCGCGCGCCGGTCGGTCTCACCCAGGATGGTTCCGTGCTCGTTGGCGTGTTCGGGCCGCGTCCGCGCGTTGCCTGCCTCGACGGCGCGACCGGCGACCTCCGCTGGTACTTTCCGGTGACCGTTGCGGACACGTCTGAGATCGGCGTCGCCTCCGGGCCTCTCGTGGATCGCGAAGGCAACATCTACTTCGGCGCCCACGACGACTACCTCTACGCGCTCGCGCCGACCGGGGAGCTTCGCTGGGCCTTTGAAGCGGGCGCCGACGTCGATGCGAGCCCGGTGTTGATGCCGGACGGGACGCTGCTCGTCGGTAGCGACGACCACCACCTCTACGCTCTCGCGACGCGTTAGGGCAGCGGAAGGTCGCGGAGAAAACGTTCGATGCGCTCGCGGTGTGCGCTCTGCGGGTAGCGCCGGAGAAACGCGTCGCCTCGTCTACGCGCAGCCCGGTGGCGCCCGGTGTCCACGAGGGATTCGATCGCGAGCCGTTCGCGTTCCTCCGCAAAACTTCCGTTTGGAAACTGCCGTTCGTGCCCCATCAGGGCGACCAGTGCGTCGTGCGCCCGTCCCGCGCGGAGGGCCGCTCGCGCCTGGTCGATCAGCGCCCGCTCCCGCGCCAGGGCCGAAGGGCGCGGCGCTTCCGGCTCTCGGGTTTCGGGCTCCATCACCACCACGACGACGTCGGTCTCCTCGGGAAGGTCGTCCGGAACCGCGAGCGGCTCCACCTCCTCCTTCGGCGCGTCGATCGGAACGTCGACGGGCGCATCCGACGGAACGTCCACGGCCGCGTCGACCGGCGCTTCCACGAAAACCTCGGGCAGCTCTTCCGGCTTCATGACCGACCAGGTGATCGTCGCCCCGAGAACCGCCCCGAGAACGCCCGTGGTCACGCCGACAACGCCGACGGTCTTCGCCGTGATGGCGGCTTTGGTCGCGCCCGCGGCAATCGCGCCCTTCTTGGCGAACTTCAAAAGGAAGCGTGCTTTGGCGTCCGCCATGCCCGGGAGCGGTGCGGAGCGCTCCGCGTTGAGGAGCGCTTGAAGTGCCGGCTCGAGCTCGTCGGGCTTCATGGCTGACCTCCGAGTCGGGCGACGGCGCGGCGAAACTCCTCTCGGGCGCGGCGCAGGGACGAGTAGGCGGTGTTGAGGGGAATCCCGAGGGCCTCCGCGACCTCCTTCATCGGATGGCGATCGAGTTCGTAGAGCACGAAGACCGCGCGACGCGACTCCTCGATCTCGGCGAGGGCGGCGTGAACGAGCTGCGCGGCCTCCAGGCGATCCGCATCGGGGCTCTTCGTCTGGCTTGCGGCTTCACCCACGACCTCGGAGGGGCTCTCGTAGCGCGTGGAGGCTTTCCGGCGATGGTCGCGCGCGACGTTGTAGGCAATGCCGAAGAGCCACGGACGAATCGGGCGCGCCGGATCGTAGCGAGGGAGCGTTCGCTGCACGATCAGGAACACATTTTGGGCGGCGTCTTCCGCGTCGCGCACCCCGAGGCGCAGCAGCGTGCGCCACACGTATTCGTAGTGCTCTTCGTAGATGTCGGCGAGATCAGGACGCATCGCGTCGGCCCAGGGGCGGGACCCTAGCGCATCCGAGAAAAAGCTCCGAGGGATCGCGAACGCCCGCACGAGGTCCTCATTGCGCGCCGAGCGGGCGAAGTTCGACCTCCGTCCCGCCGCTGTCCGAAAACGAAACCATCAGAATTCCACCGACGATCATCGCAACCGACAAGCCGACCGAAGTCCACAAGGGCGCGTCACCGAAGTCGTCGCGTTTGACCGCTGTGATCGGAATCGCAATGGGCGCCACAAGGAGAAGTCCGGTTGCCGCCAGTATGCCGCCGACGACGTTCCAGGGGCTGCGGCGCCGAACGTGGATGAAGAGCTCGCTGTCCTCCGTGATCTCGGTCAAGTTTGGGAGCGCCCACGCGATGCCGTTGCCGTACGCGATGCCAAACTGCTGTACGCCCGGATGCACGCGCGTCTCGCAGGGCATGACGCAAAGGCGTTCAAAAAAGCGCGCGCCAACCTGTCCCCGGCCGGTGTTGGTCTCGATGTGAAAGGTCAGCTCTTCGGTTTCGTCGGTGGAAACGCGGAGGGCGACACGGCCATCGTCAGGTTCGGCCTGCACGCCGAGCCCTCCGACGCCGAAGGACTCCGGAATTTCGCTTCCTCGAAGCGCGCCGAGGATGCCAACGCGCGGGGTCTCGTCGATCCACACCGCGACAGCCGCGGCTGCTGCTTCCAGCGCTTCGTTGCAGGAGACGTCGCGAAAGACGCGGCTGTCGCCTCCCATCTCGACGGACGCGACAACTTCGTCACCGTCGGCGAACACCCGAACGCGAACGAGGTCGCCTTCTTCCTGAAAGACGATGCGACCCACGCGCGCAGCGACCTCATCGCCGAAGCGCTCGGGCGTGGGGCAGCCTTCGACGCTGCTGCCGAAATCGAGCTGTGCGGACCGAGGCTCCTGGGCGAGGGCCAGGGTCGGAATCAAACCAAGCGCCAAAACGAGAACACGACGGGCCATGTCCTCTCTTGGGAGGCCGAGCGCGATTTTGTGCGCGGGACGTGACAACCCTCACGGGCGGGGTGCAGTTCGCGGGCGCCGGCTACTTCTTTTTCCCGAAGAACTTCGCGAGAAGGCCCTCTTCTTTGGACTTCCCTTTTTTGGTCGAGGGCGGCCTCGTGGACGTCCCACGCATCTGCGCTAGCCGGACCTGGCGGGCGGCCTCTAGGTTGCGCGGGTTGATTTCGCTGACCTCTTCGAAAAGGCGGATGGCGTTGCGCTTCTTTCCCTCGCGAAGAAGTACGTGCGCTTTGGTCATCAGCGCGCGCTCGCTTCGCGGGTTCTTTTCGATCGCGCGATCGAGGCAGCGCATGATCTCCGTTCGGTCCGCGGGAGAATGCGCGCCGTTCTGCTTAAAGAGGATGTAAGCGCGCGTCGCGAGGTAGTCCGAGTCGTCGGGAACGATCTCGAGGATTTGGTCCAGGAGGTGAAGAGCTTCGTCGAGGCTCTTGCGCCGGATGAGCACCTCGACTTTTCGAAACTCCATCGCGGCGCCGAGGATCGCGGCGAGCTTCCGCTCCTCGAGCGGCGTGCCCGACGACCCGGACGCGAGGGAGGAAACGTATTTCTTTCGCTCTTCGGCGTCGGTGAGGACGCGATGGGCTTCCGTCAGGTGATGAAAGATCGTTTCGACCCACGGTTTCAGCGCCTGAATCTCGACGGCCAGGCGGTCGGGGTGCCACTTCTTAACCTGCTTGAAGTACGCGTCGCGCACTGTCTCCGCGGATGCGGAGCGCTCCACGGCGAGCATTTCGAAGTAGTTCATCGTGTCGATTTTCACGCACTGCGCGCTCACCTCGTTCCAGCGGATGAGGTGCTCCGGGGCGAGATCCAGCGCCGGATCCGGCGGCGTTTCGACGTCGAAGATGCTCCTTTTTCCAGGCGGCTTGGAGACGCGTGGCGGCGACGACACCGACCGCGGCGGCACCGACCGCGGCGGCACCGTGGCGACTTTGAACTCCGTGGCCGGCGGCACCGACGAGACCTGCGGCGTTTGCACCGCGGGCGCTTCGATCTCCGGGGGCGACTCGGTTGCGAAGGGCGTTGTCGGGGTGTCGTCGCGTCGCGGAGCGGCCTCGAAGGTTTCGAGCAGCTGCGTGATCGACAAGAGATAGAGCGTACGCCGTGCAACCTTCGCCTCGCCGGCTGCGCCCACGAGCTGTGCGACCGACTGCGGCTGTGCGCGGAGCATCTGGAGAAACGCGTTTTCTTTGGCGATGAACTGAAAGCGGCTCAGGTCTGCGCTTGATTTGATGCGCAGCTTCTGTTCTCCGAAGGCGCCGAGGATGCGCTCGATGATGTCCTTGCGGCCCCCGCCACGAAGGGACGCCGCAATCAGCGCGTAGGGGTCGCTCCGCCCGCGCACCGTCACCGCTTGGCCGAGCAGATCTGCCGGGTAGAACGCGTAGGGGGCGGTCGCTCGTCGAAAAAGCGGAAGCAGACCTCGCTCAAGCGTCGCCGCGGGCTCCATGAGCCTCGCTGCAACCGGGACGCCCTTTTCGAAAAGCACGCGATCCTGCCCGCGACTCTGATCGTCGGGCCACACCGCGAGCGTCCCATCGAGCTCGCGAGAATGAATCGTAAGCAGAACGTGGGCGAGGGGAGACCGCTGCAGATTGCCTTGGGCAATGGGCTCCGGGGCGCTCATCGGATCCGCAGAGTAACTCAGCGCGAGGGCAGGCGCGTTCGAATTTCGCGCAAGGGCTACTGCATGGTCCAGGTGGTGCCCGTGGGGTTGTCGTGGAGCTCGACACCCTTTTCGGCGAGCTCGGCCCGAATCGCATCCGCCTTGGCGAAGTCCTTGTCGGCCCGAGCATCCGCACGCGCCTGAATCTGGGCTTCCACGTCCTCACCGAGAATTCCGCGGGCGGCGGCCCGGCGGTCCCGAACCCGCAGGAGGAGGGCGTCGGCGTCGTCTCCGCCGATTCCGAGCTCACGCTCCAGCGCGGCGAAGCCCTGCTGCGCGAGCTCCACGACGCTTTTTGCAACCTTTCCCTTTTTACGGGTCGCGCTGTCGCAGAGCTCGTTGACAGCCCGAAGGAACTCCGCGAGCGCGGCCAGCGCGATCGGCATGTTCAGATCGTCGTCGAGGGCGTTGGCGATCGCTTCCTCGAAGTCGGCGATCTCTTTGGGCGGGGGATCGTCCCGATCGACGATGCGCTTCTCCGAAATGCTCGCGAGGCGCTGTTTGGTCGCGTAGAGGTACTCCACGCGACGTTCGCCTTCCTCAAACTGCGGAAAGCCCGTCACGTTGCCCGCGTCGTCGAGCGTCCAGTCGAGGTTCAACGGCGCCCGGTAGTGGACGGTCATCATGAAGTAGCGAATCGCTTCCGGCTCGACGCGGTTGAAGAGTTCGCGCGCGGTAAAGAAGTTGCCGAGGCTCTTCGACATCTTGGTCTTGTCGACTTCGACGAAGCCGTTGTGGACCCAGTGCTTGCAGTAGGTGGACCCTGTTGCGCACTCGCTTTGGGCGATCTCGTTTTCGTGGTGAGGGAACACCAGGTCGAGGCCCCCGCCATGGAGGTCGAGGGTATCGCCAAGGTGGGTCGTGCTCATCACAGAGCATTCGATGTGCCAACCGGGGCGACCGAGTCCCCAAGGGCTCTCCCACGCCTCGGTGCCCTCGTCGGCGGATTTCCAGAGCGCGAAGTCCGCGGCGTGGCGCTTTCGGGATGCCTTTTCCTGGTCGAGACGACCCGAGGCGCCGGCCTCCATCTTGGAGAGGTCACGGTGGCTGAGCTTTCCGTAGCCCGCGAAGGTCTCGACCGCGAAGTACACATCGCCGTCCGAGACGTACGCGTGCTCCTTGTCGATGAGGCCCTGCACCATCTCGAAAATCTGCGGGAGGTGATCGCTCACCTTCGGTTCGATGTCGGGGTCGAGGCACCCGAGGGTGCGCATGTCTTCCTGAAAGAAGGTGGTGAAGCGCGATGCGAGTTCGGCCGGTGCCTCGTCGTTCTCTTTGGCGCGCTTGAGAATCTTGTCGTCGATGTCCGTGATGTTGCGGACGTAGGTGACGTTGTAGCCACGCGCGCGAAGGTGCCGAACAAGGACGTCGTACACGACATAACAGCGACCGTGGCCAAGGTGGGCGTAGTCATAGACGGTCGGCCCGCAGACGTAGACTTTGGCCTTGCCCTTTTCCTGAGTCTCGAAGGGCTTCTTGTCGCCGCTTAGCGTGTCGTGAAATCGAAGCATCGCGCGCACCATGCACACCCTTTTGGCCCGGGGCAAGTCTGCGGGTTGGCCCCTGGGGAGGTGATGGACCTCTCGCAGAGCAGGTGCGAAAGTCTCGGGGTGGATACGCGCTTTCGGTACGCCTACCTCCATGGATTCGCGTCCAGTCCGTTGTCACGAAAGGGCGTCCACCTCCGGGACCGCCTCGCAGAAAAGGGCGTCGAGCTTTGGCTCCCCGACCTGAACTGCCCAAGCTTTGCCAAGCTGAGCCATGCCGCGATGCTCGCCCACCTCGATCAGGTGGACGCGATGACGCCGGACGGCCGGCCCTGGCGCTTTATCGGCTCGAGTCTCGGCGGATGGGTCGCGGCGCGTTGGGCGCAACTTCGACAGACCCGGGTGGATCGACTTCTTCTTCTCTGTCCGGGCTTTGGTCTTGCGGAGCGCTGGCCCGAGCTTCTTGGCGCCGAGGCGATTGCGACGTGGGAGCGCGAGGGAGCCTTGCCGCTGCCCGACGGGAGCGGAACGCCGGTTCCGATCCACTATGGCTTTCTCGAAGAAGCGCGGACGGAAAGCGCTGCGCCCGGGGTCGCGTGCCCAACGGTCATCATTCATGGGTCGCGTGACGAGGTTGTCCCGATCGAGTCGTCCCGGCGGTACTCGCTTCATCGACGAAACGTCAGGCTGGTGGAGGTGGATGACGACCACACGCTGATGCAGTCGCTCGATGCGATCGAGATGGAAGCGCTGCGCCACTTTGCGTAGACCCGTGCGGGACCGATTCCTGCAAGGCCGGCCCGCATGAACGTGAGGTGCGAGTCGTGGCTCGGAGGCGTGAGGCGACGCTGGCCCGGGTGTTCGTGCTGCGACACGACGGTCGTTTTGAGATGCGCGCTGGTGGTGGGGTTGGTTCTGAGCGGAGCGGTGTCCCGTGCGCAGGCGCCAGTGGGCTCCGACGAATCGGCACCGGAGGGTGCGCCGCGTGACACTTCGTCGGAGAGTGAATCGAGGTCGGAAGGGCCGGACGAGGAATCTTCGGACGAGGAAGGGCCGGACGAGCCGCAGGTGGATCCTCCGGCGATCGAGGTGCTGCCGGCGGTCACGGTTCCAGACGGGGTCGAGTTAAGCGGGCCGCTGGTGGTTCGGGTTCGAATCGATCCCGATGGGAGCGGGACGCTGGTGTCCGAGGAGTTGCCAGAGGCGCTTGCGGCCGCGGTACGAGAGGCCCTCGCGGGGGCGCGGTTCGTACCGGCGCGGGTGAACGGGGAGGCGGTTTCCGCGACCGTGCGAATCGAGTTTTCAGTGGGGGAGGACTCGAATGATACGGGCACGGGCACGGGCACGGGCACGGGCACGGGCACGGGCACGAGTACGAGTACGAGTACGAGTACGAGTACGAGTACGGGTACGGGTACGGGTACGGCTACGGGTACGGGCACGGGCACGGGCACGGGCACGGGTACGGGTACGGGTACGGGTACGGGTACGGGTACGGGGGTCGGTGATACCGAGGCTTCGCGTTCTTCTCGTCCGACGTTCGGGGCGACGGCGGAGGTTGCGCCGATTCGGGCGACTGCGCGGAGTCTTGAGCTCGAGGAGATGCGGGATTTGCCGGGGGCATTTGGCGATCCCTTTCGCGTTCTCGATTCGCTCCCCGGCGTGGTCGCGCCCTTCAGCGGTCTGCCCTACGTCTACGTGCGCGGGGCGCCGCCGGCCGGCACGAACTACTACTACGACGACATTCAGGTTCCGGGCCTCTTTCACCTCATCCTTGGCCCGGCCGTGATTCACCCCGCGATGGTTGGGGATCTTCGCTTTCATCCTTCGGTGGCCCCCGCGCGCTACGGTCGTGTCATCGGCGGCGTCTTTGCGGGGGAGGGCGTCGATTCCGCGCGCGAGTTTGAGGGCGTCGGCGGCGAGCTCGAGCTTCGCCTGATCGATGCGCAAGGCTACGTGCGCGTTCCGATCGGAGACGACGGCTCGGTGGCGTTCGCGGCACGTTACGGATGGCCCGGGGTGGTGGTCAGCCTTGTGAGCGAATCGGTGCGCCTGACCTACTGGGACTATCAGGCCCGCGTCGACCTTCCCCTTGGTGGTGGCGACCGGTTTCAGGCCACGCTCTTCGGGTCCTTCGATCGCGCGACCCAGGGCTCGGATGCCGATGACGAGGCGACGCTGCAGTTTCACCGCGCGGAACTCCGGTTCATTCGCGAGCGTCGCCGCTTTACGTACTTTGCGGCGCTTCAGGCCGGCTGGGAGGAAAGCGCGTTCGGGGATGTCGTCGCGATTCGCGCGGCGCGTCTCGGTCCGCGGACCTGGCTCGCGCTCAAGCTTCAGCCTCGGCTTTCGCTTCGCATGGGCGCGGAGTTCTTCGCGGTGACCGGGAGCTTCAGCAACGATCCCTTTCCCGCCGATGACGACGAGGACGGCGATTCCCCCTTCGACCAGTTCCTCGATCCACTCAGCACAGGCGCACGCACGCGTTCGGTCGGAGGCGCCTTCACCGAGCTCCGCTGGACGCCTTCCCGCTTCACCCTCGAGCTCGGGCTGCGAAGCGACGTTTGGATCACCGCGGGCGATCTTCAGGTGGGCGTGGCCCCGAGCGCGAGCGCGGAGTTTGAAGCCAACAACTATCTCACGCTCCATGTCGCGGCGGGTACAGGACAGCAGCCCGCGTCCCTTCCCACACCGGCACCGGGCACGAGCGACATCTCTCTCGACGACGGACTTCAGCGCTCTTACAAGGCCGAGTTGGGGGGCGCCCTTGAGTTCGAGGGCATCTTCTCCCTGGAAGCGAC
This sequence comes from Myxococcota bacterium, assembly GCA_039186435.1. GTDB lineage: Bacteria > Myxococcota_A > Polyangia > Polyangiales > Houyiibacteriaceae > JALVDI01. Next base: position 16,252 of record JBCDAA010000133.1, read on the forward strand.
CGCGTTCTATAGCCGCTACCAGGGGATCGTCCCTGTGAGCCAGTTCTTTGAATGCGATCCGAGTGAGGACTCGCAGCCGACGTTCTGTTCCGGCGAGACGCTTCCGCGCGCGAACGCCGACGTCGTCGGACTCGAGTTCTTTCTCAAACGGCCCGTCACCGAAGTGTTCAGTGGATGGATTAGCTACACCCTCGGACGCGCCTGGGCGCGATCCAACAACGGCGAGAGCTTCACGCCGCAGTTCGACATTCGCCACGTCCTCAACCTCGTCGCGCAACTCCGTTTTCGAAAACCGGCGGGCTTTCAGCTCGGGCTGCGGATGCTCTACCGAAGCGGCTTCGTCGACTACGGAGTTCGCTTCGACGGCGCTGGTCTCGAAAGCTACGAGCAACGGCTTCCTGGGTTCTTTCGCCTCGATTTCAATGCGAGCTATCAGTGGCGCCGGCCCTGGGGAACGCTCCGCTTTTCCTTTGAGTGGTTCAACGTCACCCTTGCGCGGGAGGCCTTCGCCCTCGACTGCGAGCGCGAAAATGGGGTGATCACCGAGGACCCGCCGTGCCCGGTTGAGCGCGGCCCGCGCATCTTCTTTCCGAACATTGGAGTCCGCGCGACCTTCTAGAACAAGCGAGCGCGGGTTGGTTTAAGCAACGAGCGATCTAGGGAAGCGGTACACTTCCTTCGTGGGGTTTCGGGACGAACACGAAGCGCTTCGCCGCCGGGCGGAAGCACTCGAACGCGAAAAGGAAGCGCTCGAAGAAAGGTCGCGCGAGCTCGAGGAAGAAAACCGCGCGCTGAAAGCGAAACTCAACGAGCTTCAAGAAGAGGCCGAAGACACCGAGAGTCTCGACCACGAAGTCCGCGGTCGGGAAGAGGACGACCGGACCGAGCGAGAGGCGAACGCGGCCTCGCGGAAGAGACGCGCGGAAAGACTCGCGAAGGCGCCGAACCGCGTTCGCGTCGAATCGCAAAAGGGGCTCGTCGAAATCCACATCGCCCCGCCACCGCTATGGACCGTCATTCGCGGCCAGGTCGATGCGTCGTTCTTCTTTTCGATCATGCCGGGGGCGTTCGTCATGGTCGGTATCTACTTTTTTTTTGAGGAGCGAGGGGTCGACACGCTGCTCGCGAACGTACTGGCACTCGCTGCGTGGATCGCGATTGTGGGCGTGTTCAACGTTGTGGTCGCTCGGTTCGCGCATCCGCCGTATCGCATTCGTCTCGAAGGGCGAAACCTCGGCGTCTACCGCGGGGACAAAGCGAAAGTCGCGGGCCGCAAGGACAAGGTCGCGTTTGTGGTTGCCTCGGTCGATGCGGACGAGGTCGGCTCAGTGCGTTTTCGTGACACCCAAGGGCACGTCGAAATCGACTTTCTTCGCGACTTCGAGCTCGACGCAATCCGCGCGGAGATCGGGGACGGCGACCCCTTTGCGATGCTGTAGAGAGACAGGTTCGCCGCGTCAGCAGATTATTTGTGCCTTTTTTGGCCGTTTCGATCGGTGAGCGGGGCCAACCGACCGATGTCCCACTCGGTCGTGTGGATGTCCCGCTCCGGTCCCCTATTGTCTCATCGGGAATGACGACAACGACCCGCGATTTTCGCGTACATGCGTGTGGCACGAGCGTTGCTGAGAGCCCCAAACGCAGATGGATTTCATGACCCGATTTCTTGCGTTGCTTCTCTTGGGGGCGGCGATGCCAGCGGGCGCGCAAGACGCGCCGGACGAGACCCCCGAGGCTGTCGCTGACCCACCAGGTCTTGCCGAAGCAAGGGAGCGAATTGAGCGAGGCGAAGCCGCGTTCGAGCGCCGTGACTTTGAAGCGGCGCTCACCGAGTTCGAGCGCGCCTACGAACGGATTGGCGACCACCCGGCGCGCTTTCTCATCCTCTACAACATCGCGCGCTCCTACGAGCAGCTCTTTCGCTACGACGACGCGCTCACCTACTACCGGCGCTACCTCGACGAGGGAGGCGAGCAGGCGGAGGACCGAGATGAAGTTCAGACGATCCTGCGGACGCTCGAAGGAATGCTGGCGACGGTGGTCGTCGAGTCGAATGTGCCCGCGGCGATCTGGATCGACGACCGGCTTGTCGGGGAAGCGCCCGCAAGCGTGCACGTCACCGGCGGTCGCCACGTCGTCGAGCTTCGCGCGAGCGGGTACGAGAGCGAGCAGCAGGAGCTCCTCATTGCGGCGCGCACTACCGAAACACTGAGCTTTGATCTCGAGGCGCTTCCCGAGCCGTCGCAGGGGCCGCGACCGGTGGCGTTTTGGATTACGGCGGCCGGTGCGGTTGCGACCGCCATTGCCGGAGCCGGCGTGGGAATTCGAGCGCTGCGGGAACGCGACGACGTCGACCAGCGCCTCGCCGATCCGGTCGAACGCTTTGAGGTCACCGAGAGTGACCGCTCGCGCATCACGTCTCTCTCGCGAACCGCCGACACGCTCTTCGCGGTTGCGGGGGCCCTCGCGATAACCGCGGTGGTCCTTGGGGTCGTGACCGATTGGAGCGACGACGACGTGGCGGTGACCGGTTTCGTCGGGCCGCATGAAGCAGGAATTGCGATCGGAGGTCGGCTGTGACCCGCCTCGCGCTCTTTGTGCTTCTCTCGGGGTGCTCGCTCCTCGGTCTCGACGAGTTTGACCTCGCGACGTGCGCCACCCACGACGACTGCGAGCCTCTCAACGCCGCCGAAGGCATCGGTGCGGACTCCTGCTCACGCTACCGCTGCAGCCTCGGGGGCATGTGCGTTTTTCGGGAGAGCGACCTCGACGGGGACGGCGAAGCGGGCGTTGCCTGTGGCGGCACCGACTGCAACGACGACGATGCGCGGATCGCCCCTGGCACGCGGGAACTCTGCGACGGTCTCGACAACGACTGCGATGAGGTCGTCGATGAAACGGTGGGCGAACTCGTCGAGCGCACGCGCTTTCGAAGCTCCGGTGCCGTGACCAGCGCGGGTTTTGCCGGCGAGGTTGTCGCTTGGTCGACGAGCGACGAATCGGCGTGGTTGGCCTCGTCCGACGACACGCCGCGCCCTGTCGGCTACACGCGGGAGGCCAACGAATCGAACCTCATGCAGCCACAGCTTGTGGCCGAAGACGAATGCCCCTTTCTCGTTGAAGGAGACGCGCTCGGGACGCGCTGCGGCTTTCGCACCCTCGACGTCGCGCCGGCGAGCGGTTCGGCCCTCTTTGCGGCGGTGGTCCACGATCGCGGCTGTCCTGAAGGGCAGCTTCGCCTCGGGCGGATCGACCAGCTCGACGCGCCGCGCGTGGTGCTCCGCGGACCGCCAGTTCGAAGCAACCTGCATTTTGGGATCGATGTCGATTGGAGCGACCGCCCGTGCACCGGCGCGTCCCGATCGAGTGGAGGTCTCGGTGCGACCCAGCCCGTGATCCAATCGGCCGGTGATCGAGCCCTCGCATTATGGCTCGCCGATTCTCTCGAGCGCGACGTTTGCGATGACACCCTGGTCGATCTCGAAGCGATCGAAGTGATCGAAGAAAGCGGGAACTCGGGTGGCGAGGTCGTCTATTGGGTCACGGGCAGCAACAGCGGCGCGCCGCAAGTCCTCGGCGAAGCGCGAGGCAAGGCGGGGGTTGCGGCGATCGAAGACGGCTACCTGATTGGCTACGGCGGCGCGGACGGTGTCGTGCTGCAGTTCCTTTCGAGCGTGGCGAGCCCGGCTCCCGTGTCTCCCGATGCACGCTTTGACGATGTGCGTCCCGTCGACCCCCTCGTCGTTCCGGCGCCAGAGCAAACGCTGGCGTCTGAATCCGGGGAACCCGTCTTTGAGGTCGTCCTCACTGGCGGCGTTGAGGATCGCGTCGGCGTGCTCTGGAGCGAAGGGTGCCGGGGTGCGCTGATGTTCGCCGTCATCGCGCGCGGCGATGGGCGCGAGGTATTTCGGCGCGAGATGGCGCCTGCGGCGGAATCGTTTTCCCTCGCGTCACTCGGAGCCGGTTGGGCGGTCGCATGGACCACCGCAGGGACTGTTCATCTCGACCGGGTCGACGCCGCCGGCACCTCGATCGACGTTCCGCTCGAACTCACCACGGACGTTCGCGCCGGTTCGCCGATCGCCCTCGACACGACCGGGCCGGCGACCGTTACCTTTGTCGGTGGCGATGGCTCGGCAGTGCAGGCGGCTTCCCTCGCGTGCCCGAGCGAATCATGAGCGAGCGTCCCACGACGCTGCGGGGTTGTCTCGCGGTGGCGCGAGGTTGTCCCAGCGCGGATCTCGCGAAATCCCTGAGGTTTTTATTGGCACGGTTGCTGCTCAATGCGGCGTGTGCGGGCGCATGAAGGCGCCGCAGAGAGCTTGGAGTTGGTGATGAAGAGGATTTGGGCAGTCTTGCTTTTGGCTTGCGGCGGCGGCGGTGGCGCACCCGTGGATGCGGGCGCTGACGCGGTTCCGGACAGCGAAGTCGACGCCGGGTCGTCCTGCACGGCGGATTTCGAGTGCCAGGACGGGATTTTTTGCAACGGCCGCGAGCTTTGCCTTCCGGGCGCAGCGAGCGCGGACGCCCGCGGATGCGCGCCAGCGACAGAAGACCCGTGCCTGATGGGTCAGACCTGCAACGACACCGAAGGTCGATGCATCACCGATTGCGGGATGTCACCC
>JBCDAA010000134.1:0-20714 GCA_039186435.1 Myxococcota bacterium
GCGTGGCCGAGGACGTCCGCGCTCTCGACATCGAGGGCCAGCACCAACGCCCGTGCCGCCTCGCGTTCTTCGGTGAGGAACTGCACCTCCCGCTCGGCCGCCGCCTGAAGTGCCTCCGGCGAAGCCGGCGTGGATGGAGGCGAGGGGGCCTGCGAGGTCGCGCACGCCACGAGGAAACTGAGCAGAGAGAGATTCTTCATGGCTCGCAGAACCTCAGCCGCAAAGCCTTCTATTCCAGCCGCCAATCTTGCTTTCTCGGGCCGCTGCCGCTAAATGAATATTCATTCAGTGCGCCATCGTCGGCGCGGTGGAGGAACTATGCCCAGCCCCTTTCAGGAAGAGCATCAGCTCTTTCGCAAGACCGTTCGCGACTTCGCCGAAAAGGAACTCGCCCCCCACGTCGACGCTTGGGAAGAGGACGAGCTCTTTCCCAACTGGGTGTTCAAACGCGCCGGTGAACTCGGAATCCTCGGCTGCTCCTACGGCGAAGACGTCGGCGGAAGCGGCGGCGACTTTTGGATGAACGTCGCGGCCACAGAAGAGCTGCCGCGCTGCAACGCGGCGGGCGTCACGATGGGCTTGCTCGTCCAGTCGTCGATGGCCACGCCCTGCATCGCAGACCTCGGCACCGACGAGCAAAAGAAGGAGTTCCTCGAGCCGGCGATCCGCGGCGAGAAAATCGCGGCGCTCGGCGTCAGTGAACCGATGGCAGGCTCCGATGTTGCCGGACTGCGAACGACCGCGCGCCTCGTCGGCGACGAGTACGTGATCAACGGCAGCAAGACCTACATCACCAACGGCACGCGGGCCGACTTCGTCACGCTCATGGTGAAGACCGACGTCGAGGCCGGTCACAACGGCATCTCGATCATCTTGGTGCCGACCGACGTGCCTGGGTTCAGCGTCAGCAAGAAGCTCAAGAAGGCCGGCAACTGGTGCAGCGACACCGCCGAGCTCTTTCTTGAGGACGTGAAGGTGCCAAAGCGCTACCTCCTCGGACGCGAAGGCATGGGCTTCATGTACCTCATGCAGAACTTCCAGTCGGAGCGTCTCGTCGGCAGCACCAGCGCCGTCGCGGCCGCGAAAATGGCCCTCGACCGAAGCGTCGCCTACGGCCGGGAGCGCGTCGCCTTCGGCAAGCCGATCATCAAGCGCGAGTATTGGAAGCAAAAGTTCGCGGACCTCTACACGAAGGCCGAAGCCGCGCAGGCCCTCTCCTACCGCGCCTGCGACGCCTACAACGAAGAGAAGTTCGAGAAGAATGGCGCCGTCTCCATGGAGACCACCAAGCTCATCTCGATGGCGAAGGTGTTCGTCGGCGACATCACCGGCGAGATCCTCGACGAGTGCGTCCAGTTCCACGGCGGCATGGGCTACCTCGAAGAGCTCTGGGTTGCGCGCGCCTGGCGCGACGCACGCCTCTTCCGCATCGGTGGCGGCACCACCGAGGTCATGCGCTACGCCATCGCCAAGATCCTGGGGCTCTGATCATGACGGCCTACATCGTCGACGCAGCGCGTACGCCCCGAGGACGCGGCAAGAAGGACAAAGGAGCACTCAGCGGGATTCACCCGCAGGAGCTGCTCGCGCAGACGCTCAACGGTCTCGCCGAAAAGACCGGCATCGAAAAGAGCGACGTCGACGACGTGGTGGTCGGTTGCGTTTCGCAAGCCGGGGAACAGGGCGCGTGCATCGCGCGCAACGCGGTCCTCGCCGCCGCCTGGCCGGACGAGGTCACCGCCGTCACCCTCAACCGCTTCTGTGGCTCGGGTCTCCAGGCCGTGAACTTCGCGGCGCTCGGTGTCATGAGCGGCCAGCAGGACCTCGCGATCGGCGGCGGCGTGGAGAGCATGAGCCGCGTGCCGATGGGTTCGGACGGCGCCGGCATCGACGGAAACAACGAACACCTGCGAAAGCGCGTCTTTCAGGTCCCCCAGGGGATCAGCGCGGACCTCATCGCAACGGTCGAGGGCTTTTCTCGCGAGGATGCGGACGCCTTTGCCCTCGCGTCCCAAAAGCGCGCGGCGATCGCGATCGAAGAAGGTCGCTTCGAGGGGGCGCTCGTGCCGGTGAAGGATCCCGCGACCGGCGAGGTCGTGCTCGCGCGCGACGAGTACCCTCGGCCGGACACCACCGCCGAAGGTCTCGCGGGCCTGCGCCTCGCCTTCGAAAAGATGGGCGCGATGCCCGTGGGCCCGAAGGGCGAAACGCTCGACCAGCTGGCCCTCGCTCGCTATCCGGAGCACGACGCGATTCAGCACATCCACAGCCCGGGCAACTCGAGCGGCATTGTCGACGGCGCCGCGGCAGTCCTTCTCGCGTCGGAGGCCTACCTCAAGAAGAGCGGCCTGAAAGCGCGCGCGAAGATCCGTGCGACCGCAACGGCCGGCGCCGAGCCGATCATCATGCTCACTGCGCCGACGCCGGCGTCCAAGAAGGCTCTCGCCAAGGCCGGCATGGAAGCGAGCGACATCGACCTCTGGGAGATCAACGAAGCGTTCGCCGTCGTGCCGCTTCAAACGATGCGAAACCTCGGCATCGACCACGACAAGGTCAACGTCAACGGCGGTTCCATCGCCCTCGGTCATCCCCTCGGGGCGACAGGCGCGATGCTCCTGCAGACCGCCGTCGACGAGCTCGAGCGACGCGACCTCAACACCGCGCTGATCACCCTGTGCATCGGCGGCGGCATGGGCATCGCAACGATCATCGAGCGCGTTTAACACCCCGCCACGCCAGCAGCGCGAGAACCCACCACCCAGCTTGCGCACCGGGAGCGGTTGCGCATCCGCCCGTCGAGTCATCGCAGGGCTCCGGCTCCGGCAGGCTCAAAGTCATCAGCCACGTGCCACAATCTGCGTTGCTCATGACGAGGTCTACAATCTCGGCGCGGCTTACGGACTCACCGCTGCGCTCCATGTCGCCGGCGCAATACGAACGCCCTTCCTGAAGTCGGGAAAAGGTCGCGAGCTCAACCTTGAGCAAAAGCTGGTCTCCCTCCGCCACCGGAAACACGAGACGGCTCCGAAGCACATCGCCAACGGACACCGTCCCGGCTAGAACTTCGACCACTTCGACCTCGACATCCAACCCGCCGTCGTCGGTGGAAAGAACCTCCGCGACCACGGCGCTCCCCTCCCCCACGAGGGCGCAAAAGCACCCACCCGGCCCAGCGCAGCCAAACCCCGTTTCAGTGCCGGCGCAGCCCCCAAGGAGCGCAACGACGAGCACCACTGACGCGAAACTTGGCCGAAGGACCCGAGCGAATTTCACCCTTGATAGGAAGGGCCACACCCTTCCAGGCAACGCCAAAGCGCATCTCAACACCGTCGCTAAGCTAAGACGAACCACGTTCTCCTCCTCCGAGTTTTTGATCAGGCCCCCAGAACATCGAGAGATCGACATGGAGCGCGTTGGGATCATCCCTGGCGCTCGCTTCGAGGGCGGTGACGCGCTCCCAAACCGATTCGTAAATGCGCTCCAGCTCGGGCAAGTCTTCTGCGCGAAGCTGCACGCTTATCGTGCGGGCGAACGCTTTTCGATCATCGCGAAAGAATCGCGCGTAGATAACGTTCGCCAAGTTGTCGAGCAGATGCTGAAGCCCATCGATCCGCCCGCTCCACCCATCGCCCACAAGTCGCGAGTTGCTCCGAACCCGGTGATACACCTCGCGCCGCGACTCTTTTTTCACGATGACCCGCCCTTCGCGCACCAAGGTGGCGAGCGCGTTGTCGAGATCGCCCTCGTCCACCGGGTCGAGGGCCTGACGAATCCGCTTCCGGCTGAGCGGGGCAGCCCAGAGCAAGAACTCCACGCGTCGAGGCAAACCGATCTCGACGCTCGGCTCGAGAAAGTTGAGCTTCAACTGCTTTGAGAGCTGAGCAGCTTTGCGGGGGCTGATGTCGAGGAGCACAGCGACATCGCGAAGGGGTCGTCCATCCTTCGATGCTTCGTGAAAGTGAGCCATTTCGAGAAGCTGACGGAGGGGCCGCACGCCAAGCTTCTGGCGGCAGGCGAGGCGGGTGGCCGTCGTCAACATCGCGTAGATCACCCGCTCCCCGATTCGCTCGCTCACGAGCAACGTTATGCACTAAAATACATCAGTCGCAAACCATTTATGCATTTTTGTGCAGCATCGGGTCGCGGGCGATCCACTGGCGACCCTGACGCATAGCGGGCGTTGCCTACAGCGAAGCTTCGACCCAGTCCGACGACGCTAGGCGGTTGTTGGCGCGGATCCGAACTCGATCTCCAGCGAAGTTGCGAAGAAAATACTCGCGCGCGTTGAAGCCTTCGTAGGCGTCGTTGTTCTCCAGCGTGCGCGCCATGGCATTGCTCGCGGGCGGCCGGAACGCCCGGGGGGTCCACCCGTCTCCCGAATCGACCTCGACCTCAAAGGAGTCGTGGGGATCTTCACCAAAGTCCCACGTCAACCAGGCGCCTTCGGTGGAAGGTTCCAGCCGCACGTCGACCGGCGCTGGAGGTGCCTCTACGGGCGCACCCGGCCCACTGCCGCGTCCCGAAAAAAGCACGGCGTCCGTGCGTACGCCGTCGACGAAGTTTCTGCCCACGTAGTACGCATCGTTCGGTCCGGTGGCATCGAAGATGCGCACGATGCCATCCGCTTGAAACGCGGTGGAGACGTCGACGCGGTTTCCGTACACGGTCGCGCCCGAGGAGCTTCCAAACACGCGCATCATGTCGTTCGACCGGGCATAGGTTCCCGTCACGCGGTTTCCGATGAAACGCGCGTCATCGGCCTTGTCGATGGCGGCAATGTAGGTTCGCGTGTTGCGGATCTCGTTGTTGATGTACATCTGGCCCGTAAAGCGAAACCTCGGCATCGAACCGTAGCTGTAGGCCACTCCCTGAAGTCCGTGCGTCTGGTCCACGAGCAGGTTGTCGAAGGCGATAAAGTCATGGCAGCCGTGGTTGTGAATGCCCTGCCACTCCGCGCTCTCAAGAACATTGTCGTAGATGAGCGCCCAGGTAGCGGGACTTCCAGCAAGACCGCCCGCAGCCGTGACGAGAATCGGATAGGCGATGATGGCGCCCGAGGTTCCACGTTCACGAACCGATTCGGGGTTGTCGCCGATCTCGCGAATCACGTTGTGCCGAATGACAACGTCGTGCGTGACGGAGAGGAACACGCCGCCGTAGGTGAGCCGCTCCATCGTGTTGCACTCCACGAGGACGTCGCGCCAATAGCGGGCGGTCAGTGCAGAGGCGGGGTTGTCCGTAATGCGGTTTCGTCGAACGGTGATGCCCGAACGAAAGTCGCTCGCCGAAGCGGTTCCCCACCGAATGGCGCCCTGCGAGAGGTCGACGTCGCCGTAGCCTGTTCCGGTGATGAAAAGCCCGTCCACCACCACTTGATCAGCGTTGATGATGAAGCCGTTTCTCGTTCGGATTTCGAGGGCCGAATCGTCCCCACTTCCGAGAAGGACGATCGGCTTGGTGATACGAACCGGACCGTCCATCCTGACATAGTGACCCGCGCCAAGGCCGGGAAAGCGAATCACATCCCCGCTATTCGCGTTGTCGACAATGCGCTGAAGGATTGCCGTTTGGTCGGCGTTCGTGTCGATCGCAACGCCGTCGTCGACCACGTTGTGAACTGTTCCCGGGTAATCGACCTCGGTACACGTCTGGGGCGGGGGGCGAAGCGGCGAGCCTGCATCGACGTCGCCGCCATCGACGCCAGGGCGCGCTCCATCGGTTGGAACGCCGCCGTCTTCCCCGGGCGTGCCCGAGTCCGTGTCGTCCGGCCCGCACTCGCACCAATCCCAACCTTCGCCGCCTGCCAAACAGACTTGAACCCCGTCGCGCCCACCGCTGCACAAACACCGTTGGGTCTCGCCGCGAACGCAGGGCGCAGAGTCACAGCCGGCAACCAAGAAGACGACGACCAAACCCGCTCTCCGTAACGCCTGCATGTCGACTCCTTGGTTCAGGGGACACGAGCAGACGTAACATTCCGTTCGCCGCTCGCTCCGGAAGAGAATCGGACGGCGACCTATTTGACGCAGTGCTGGTGGCGTACCGGAAGCGTTCTTACGGAGACTCGAGCACAGGTTTCGCCGCGAGGTACACGACGTGGCTCCCGTCCGGTACGGCGGTGTCGTCCGGTGGATTGATCTTCTCGCCTCCCTTTCCGAGCAGCCCAATGGCGAGCGCGCCACTCTTCGCGCGAACGAGATCGGCCAGCTCGCCAAACGTCTTCGCCTCCACGCCCTCCGGAATCAGCCCGACGTAGATGTTCATTGACCCGGAGGCCACAACCTCGCTGGTGAGGTGCCCGACGCCGGGGAAGGCGAGCGTGTGGGCGAGAATCGAGAAACCAAGCCGTCGCGACTCGATGACTTCGTCGGCGCCCGCTGCTTCCGCGTGTTGGATGTTTTCCGAATCCAGAATCTCCGCGACGACGTGCACCGGCCGCTTTCGCTTCGCGTCCTTCGCGCGCTTCGCGAGGTATGCCCTCGCCGTGAAAATCGTCAGCAGGGTCGCCGCGTCCGCTTGCTCGGGACGCAGGCTCCGCGGCGCGATGATCAGTATGGATGAAGCGTGAGTGAGTCGAACCTTGTCGAGCTCGCTCTCCTTTGTCGGGTCGCCGGCCACCCACAAGAACTCGGGCGGCACGCCGGCCGGTCGTTCCCCCCGGGAAAAAAGCACGATGCGGGTTTGGTCGAGGTCGAGCTCCTCGCGGAGCTCCCGCAACAAGAGCTCGGCGCCCTCTTCGTAACCGCACACGACCACGTGATTGACGTAGTTGCCCATTCGAAACTGCTCCCCTCGAATGCTGAGTACTGCGTTGAGGAGCGAACGCCCCACGATCCCCGCGAAGAGCGCGAGGGTAAACATGCCGCCGATCATCAACGCGCCCGCGACGACGCGCCCAAGATCCGTTGCGGGCGTGACATCGCCGTAGCCGACGGTGGTGAGCGTTACGAGCGCCCAGTACATCCCCTCGCCGACGCTCTCGACGCCATCCGCGTGGCCGCGCTCGAGGAGGTAGAGGCTTAGCCCGCCCAAGATTGTCTCGACCGCCAGGACCGAAAACGCGAAGGCAAAAAGCAGCCGGTCGTTTTCGAACGCGCGCGTCAAACCTTCGAAGGGGTTGGCGTAACGAAAGAGACGCGACGAACGAAGCAGGCGCAAAAAACGGAGGACGCGAATCCCGCGCAGCTGCGGCACCACCGCCAGCACCGTGATCAGATCGATCAGGGTCATCGGCCGAAGCAGGTACCGAAAGCGAGCGGTGAGATGCGTTCGGAGCGCCCCAAGCGGCGGCTTGGCAAAGACCTCCAGGGCCGGCGGGCGGTAGCTGACGACGCGGAGCACGAGCTCCACTGCGAAAAGCCCGAGAATCACGCGGTCGACGGTGACGAGCACCCGCTGAAATCGCACCGGGACGAAAGGCTCAACGATCAAGAGCGCGATCGAGGCCAAGACGAGGGTCCAAACGGCCGTGTCGACCCGCTTGTGAACGCGCGAACTCGGCCGATGAAAGGCCGCATGAATCGCGTCCATCACCCCGCCCATTATGCGTACCCAAGTATCAACGCGCGCGCGAGCAAGTACCAGCCGTCCACCAGGACAAAGAGCAGGAGTTTGAAGGGAAGGCTCACCGTCGTCGGACTCAACATGTGCATACCGAGCGCGAGCAGCACGTTCGCAACCACCATGTCGATCACGAGAAAGGGAATGAAGACGAGAAAGCCGATCTGAAACGCTTCGGCGAGCTCCGTGATCAGGAACGCGGGGAGCAAGACGATGAGGTCGCGCGCGCTGACGTTGCCCCGCTGATCGGGCGAGCGCACGCGCCGCGCAAGATCGAGAAAGAGCGCGAGCTCACGATCACCTGCGTTGCGCTCTAGGAAATCGCGGAGGGGTTCCTTGCCTGCGTCGATGGCTTCGAAGAGCGCTTCGTAGCTGTCGCCCTCCAGCGGGTCGTTGAAGTCCACCCGAGCCGCGGCAGGCCCGGCGACTTCCGCAATCTGCTCCCCCACCGGCGTCATCACATAAAACGTCAGAAGCGCGGCAAGACCGGTGATGATCGTTCCGGAGGGCACCTGCCCCGTGCCGAGCGCGTTTCGCAGGATCGAGAGCACCACGCTGATCTTCACGAAGCTCGTGGCCGTCATGAACACGAAGGGCAGAATCGTCAGCGCAGCGAGGGCGAGGAGTGAGACCACCGGCCGAGACGCAAAGCTCGCCTCCTGGGCAAACGCCACAGAAGGAAGCGAGCAGAGAACAACAACGGCAACGCGGCCCACGGCCGGGGAGCATCGCCCAAATCGCGGCGAGAGTGAAACAGGCACATCCGCCAAAGAAGCTGATACGATGGCGAGATGCGACGCTTGGGACTATGGGGATTGATACTGGGGCTTGCCTTCGGGTGCGGTGATGACGACGGAGGCGGGGCCGACGATGGGGGAGGTCGCGATGCTCCCGCGGACATCGGCGGCGAAGACACCAGCGAGGACGTATTCATCCCCGGGGACGCCGGACCGACGGTGACCTGGATGGTACGCGCACGGGACTTGCTCACCGGAGACCCGGTCGTCACGGCCAATATCTGCGTTCGTGACGTTCCGGCGATCGAGTGCCTTCAGGTGGATGAGACCACCGCCGAGGGGGAAATTCAGGTTCCCGTCGGGGCGGAGATTCAGCTCGTCTCGAACGCGATTCGATACTTTCCACAGCTCAATACGTACGTCACCGACGACATGCCGCGAACCATTCAAATCGACATGGGCAAGCGCGGAAACATCGAACCGCTCATCGGCGCCGCGGGCGTGACCGTGGACGAGACGAAGGGGCAGCTCGCCTTCCTCGCCCAAAGCGGTCCTGGCACCGGGATCGAAGGGGTCACCGCGACACTGATGCCCGTGAGCGGCATGGGCCCCTTTTACACGATGGACAGCCTGCCCTCCCTCGAGCTCTCCGCGACGAGCGATGATGGTCTGGGGGTGTTTACGAACGTCGATCCGGGCCGTGTCGAGGTCGTCTACAACAACCCCGGCGGCGACTGCGAACCCAACGAAGGCTGGCCCGGAAGCGCCGCGGGAAGCGTGGCGACCGAACTGCTCCCCGGACATCTCACGATCATTCTTGCTCGATGCCCGCTCGGTGAAATGGACGCCGGGGTCGACGCTGCGATGGACGCAGACGCTGCCGCCGACGCCGGAGCAGACGCCGGCACCTGATCCGCTTTCGAGCGTCGTCAGGCCAATCTCGGGGGCTCCCTTCACCGCCCCCCCGAGTGATAACCTCACGCGGTGAGACGAGCGTGGCAGTGGAGCGTCCTCCTCGCGGTTCCCTTCCTTGGACCCGCGTGCGAAGCGGGCGACCTCACCCAGATCGTCGTGTTCGTGGAAACGGACTTCGCACCCGGCGAGCTCGCGGCCGTTGCGTTCTCCGTCCGGTCCACGGGCGAAGCACAAACCACCACGGCTGATCTCACCGGAGACGGAGCGCCTGAGTTCCCGCTCTCGCTCACGGTTGTTCCTGGAGGTGCAGACGACGCCCCCCTCGAAGTCGCCGTCACCGGCCTCGGTCCGGACGGTGCGTTGCTCGCGCGTCAAACGCGGACTACGCGCTTCGTCCCGGGAACAAGCCTCAGCCTTCGCGTCGATCTCTCCCGGCTCTGCACCGCGCTTTCCTGCGAAGCCGGCGAAACCTGCGTCGTCGACGGTCAAAGCGGGCGCTGCGCGCTCGCCGCGATTCCTCCGGACAATCTTCCTCCGTTCGTGGCGGGTCAGGCGGTGGTCGGCAACGAACTCTGCAACGGACGCGACGACGATGGGGATGGGGTCAACGACAACGGCTTTGACTTCGACCGCGATACGCAGCACTGCGGCGGCTGCTTCGCGGCCTGCCCGGTACCGGAAACAGGCTCGGGCACCGCGAGCTGCAACGATCGCGTCTGCGGCCTCGACTGCTCGGACCTTCAAGCCGACTGCAACGGCGACCCCCTCGATGGATGCGAAACATCGCTCCTCGATGCCGCGAACTGCGGAAGCTGCGGCGAGGTGTGCCCCGACACCGCACCCGTATGCCGACGGGAAGGGGAGGAGCCGGTCTGCGCGACTGGCTGCCTCGACGGCGAAACCCTGTGCGGCGGAAGCTGCCAGGACCTGATGACGAGCGTCGACGCGTGCGGAAGCTGCGAACCCTGCCCGAGCGACTTCCTCGGCACCCCGCAGTGCATTGAGGGCGTGTGCATCCCGGAGTGCGGCGACTCGTTTCACCGATGTGGCGATCGTTGCGAAAGCAACGATGCGGTCGCGACCTGCGGCCAGCGCTGCGAGGACCCCTGTCCTTCCGGCCGGGATGGGGCGATCTGCATTCGTGAGACCTGCGGCCTCGCCTGTCCGGACGGGCGATTCGACTGCGACGGCGATCCGACAAACGGCTGCGAGGTGCGCCGCTCGGGGGGTGGCGCCACCCTGGAACGCGAACCGAACTGCGGCGGATGCGGCGTGCAGTGCGGTGCCAGTGTCTGCGAGGCGACGGGCTGCAGCGTCAGCGTCCTCAACTTCGAGCTTGGGCCGCGACACGGCTGCGCGTTCCTCAGCAACGGCCAGGTCTGGTGCTGGGGCCCGAACGAAAGCGGCCAGGTTCGTTCGCCCGCAACGGACTCACCGCTAACGCCAGTGCTCGTCGACCTTGGCCCCGTGGCAGGCGGCGTTGCGGTGAATGTGGGACCCATGGACGACGCCACCTCCTACATCACGTTCTCGACCAGCATGTTCATCTCAACGCAGCAGGCGGTGTTCTTGGGCCGAAACGCCTTCGACGGGACGACAGCCACCGTTCCGGATCGCATCGGGGTCGCAGGGTTTTCGATGGACGTCTCCGACGGTGCGGGCTTCGCCATCGATACGTTTACCCGGCGCCTCCTCGCCTTTGGGGACCGCTCGCTCGGAATCTTCGAACCCTTCGATCCGGATGCCCTTGGGGCGAACAACCGGCTCCCACGTTCCACCGTGCTCGCGACGGAAACGCTCATCACCAGCCTCGGCGCGCTACGCGAGTTTCGCCTCGCACGACATGGGCGCACCACCTGCTCCAACATGCTCGCGTCCGGGCTTCAAACCGACCTCCAGTGCTGGGGCACCCCCGCTGACGACGAGCCGATCTACGTTGGCAACGCGGTGAACACCGGCGCGGCAACGCCGACGCCCATCAACCCCGCGGGCACAACCTTCCGCTTCGACACAGGCTTCGACGTGGACCTCGGCCCGCTCGGCGGCTGCGCCAACTTTGCCACCGACGAGTCCACTCGCCCCTATTGCTGGGGCGACTGGGGCTGCGGCGTCGACTCCCTCGCCCCCGAACCGCTTTCCGGCGCACTGGTGGATGGTTCCACCGGACTCTCCGTGGGACGCAGCACCGCTTGCGCGATTCAGGGCGATCGCTCGCTGGTTTGTTGGGGCGTCGATCTCGTGGACGGGCGCTGCCGCGAGCGCCCAGAAGTCAGCCGGGGCGAATTCGCGAGCGTTCGCAAAGTCCAAGTCTCCGAGGACTTCGCCTGCGCCCTCCTTGGAGGAAGCATCGGCGACTCGCTCCTCGGCGCGCCCGGAACGCTTTGGTGCTGGGGCAACAACGCCCACGGACAGCTTGGGTCGGGACCTGCCGAAGACCTTTCCTTCGGTCCCCGGCAGGTCGTCTTTGGGTCCCTCGATTGAGCCGACCCTACTCTCTCGCCGAAGACGCGATCAGCTGAGGATCGAACCGGCGATCCGAGACGCGAGCTTGCCGTCGATGACGCCGCGGTGCTTCGCCATGATGGCCTTCATGAGCTGACCCATCTGCTTCTTCTCGGTGATACCGAGCTCCGATGCGATGGCGGTAATCGCCGTGCGGGCGTCCTCTTCGCTCATCGCCTGCGGAAGATAGCGCTCGAGCGCGACGATCTCCGCGCGCTCCTTTTCGGCGAGCTCCGTACGACCGGCTTCCTCGTACTGCTGCGCGCTGTCCTTGCGGGTCTTCACCGCGCGCATCACGACCTCGAGCTCGGTCGCTTCGTCGAGCGTTCCCTTCGCGATCTCCGCTTCCATCAGCGAGGTCTTCAGCATGCGAAGCGCGTCGCGGGTCGGGAGGTCCTTCGCCTTCATCGCCGCCTTGAGGTCGGCCATAATCTGTTCTTGGAGCGACATAGTGCTCGGAAGGTGCGTCGCCTCCCGGCGGCGCGCAAGGGCCTGCGCTCACTCGGCCGGCCAGGGAAGAAGAAATTGGTCGAAGACCTCCGCTTCGTCGCCCGGCTGAAAGCCCACAGCCTCGACCTGAACGCCGCCCGATCGCTCGCGCAGCCGGAGGTAGTGAAAGGGTCGGGGCGACGGTCCTTCGAAGTGATCCACGTGTCGTTGCTCGGCTCCGCGCAAGAGACGAACGCGGGGTCCGCCACCACCGCCCGACACAACGTAGTGAAGTTCATCCACGACGAAGTGCTCGTACGCATGCGCGTGTCCCGAAAGGAAGAGCAGCGGCTTTCGATGCCCCTCGAGCGCTGCCGCGAGCTCCTGCGCGTGCGGCTCATCGCTGGTCACGGCCGAGTTGGTGTAGGGCGGGTGATGCGTCGCCACGATCACCGCGCGACAGCTCGCGTCTTCTTCGAGCGTCGAAAGCGTCTCCCCGAACCACTCCCGCTGGGTTTCCCAGGCATCCATCTCGCCGGGATTCGAGTCGAGAACAACGAGGGCAACGCGTCCCCAGCGCACGACTTCCCAGGTTTCGGCGGCAAGCCAGGGGAAGCGCTCGCGAACATGTCGGCACGCCGCAACGTTGGGCCCCCAGTAGTCATGGTTGCCAAGCGCGAGCGCAACGCCACGGTCCCGAAGCGGCGCCACGAGCGCATCGAACGCCGCCCAGTCACCACAGGTGGAGCCGTCGAAGACGAGGTCGCCGAGAAGAAGCAGCCCACCGGCCGGCTCCGCCACAAGAGCATCGATGAGCGTCTCGCGCGCCTCATCGTTTTGCTCTCGCCCGATCGCGCGCTCAAACCAGGCGGTGCGCTGAAAGTCCCCCGCAACGAGCAAGGCGCCCGGCGCCATCGCGTGGGCGTACTCCGGCGCGGA
This sequence comes from Myxococcota bacterium, assembly GCA_039186435.1. GTDB lineage: Bacteria > Myxococcota_A > Polyangia > Polyangiales > Houyiibacteriaceae > JALVDI01. Next base: position 13,083 of record JBCDAA010000134.1, read on the forward strand.
CGACCACCAGTGGCAGACAAATCGAGTGCCGAAGACGAGCAACACCACCGCCCCTAGCGCCGCTGCGATTCGCCTTCTCACCACTCCGCATCCTACGCCAGCGTGCTACCTTGACGCGCATGCGTGGGCTTGTTTGGGTGGCGATTTTTGCTCTTTTGGCGTGCGGCGACGACGACGGAGGCACCGACGCGGCGGTCGGCGGCGATAGCGGGACCGACACCGGAGCCGACACAGGAACCGACAGCGGATTCGACGCGGGGTTCGACGCCAACTTCGACGCAGATCTTCCCATCGAACGCGAGCTCGCTGAGTACGGCGAACACGCGGTGGGCTACGCGACGCGGCAGGTCACCTACGAGCGCCCCGACGGAGAAGGCGAGCGCGAGCTCGAGCTTCATATCTGGTACCCGGCCGAAGCGTCCGAAGGACCGCGACCGCGCTATCCCTTTCGAAACTCCGAGGTTGGGACGGCCGACGGAGCGCCCCTCGACGGCCCTTTTCCGGTCATTGTCTTTTCCCACGGCCATCAGGGCATCCCGGATGTGACGACGTTCTTGATGGAACACTTCGCGTCGCACGGTTGGCTCGCCCTCAGCCCCGAGCACACCGGGAACACCACCCCCGATGGTCCCGAGCGCCTCACCTCGATCTACTACCTGCGGCCCCGCGACGTAAGCGAGAGCCTCACCTTCATGGAGAACCTCGCGGACGATCCCCTTGCCGGTTTGGTGGGAACCCCCGCGGTCATTTCGGGGCACAGCTTCGGCGGCTACACCGCGTACGCCGTCGGTGGCGCCCTCTACCGGGACATGCTCGCGGAGGGCTGTGCGGCGGACGAACTCAGCGACCCCTTCTGCTCCGAGATCGACGCGGACGCGGAAGCCATCTTCGCAGGCGGGTTGGCCGACGATCGCTTCGACCTCGTCATCGGCATGGCGTCGGGCAACATCGCGCTCTTTCAAAACGAGGGAGTCGCGGCCATCGATGTACCGGTGCTTCAGATGGTGGCGGAAGGCGACGGGAACCCTCCCGGCGCTCCGGGTGACGACCCCTATTGGGCCGCTCTCAACGGCGCGGGCGACCTCCGCGTCAACCTCATCGGCGGCGACCACAACTCCTTCACCGACATCTGTGCGCGCGTTCCGGGCTTTCTCGATTGCCCGGACAACGATCCCCTCGAAGAGCAGGTTTGGCTCCGCGCGTACACCCTGGCGTTCGTGCGCGCGCGTCTCTTCGACGACGCGGAAGCGGCGGCGTTTCTGGCAGACGAGCCGCTCGACTCGCGCGTCGAGATCACGGCTCCTTAGACCGCGTGCCTTAGACCACCCCGTCAAAGCGAGCGGAGGAAGCCCCAGAACGCGGGCGCGGCGAATGCGTCCTGGCGCGAATGACCCATGCCGCTCGTTTCGCACCACACAACTGGCGTTTCGCCGGCGCACCCGTCGTAGCGAACACACGGATCCGGATCGGTCGGCATCGTCGTCGCTTCACAGCCGTTTCGCTCCAGATGCGCATCGCGCGCGCGAATCGACTGCATCACGTTCACAACGCCATCGTCCGCGTCGTGAATCAAGAGCGCACCCACCGTGCCCGCGCAGCCGTTCCCACCCTGTGCGCCGCCGATGGTCGCAACGCCCGCGAGCACATCGCCCCGAACGCAGGCAAGGCGATGACTCATGAAGCCGCCGCTCGAGTAGCCCGTGGCAAATCGCCGGGCGGGGTCCGCGCAGTAGGTCGCTTCGATTTCGGCGACCATCGCATCAAAGAACGCCACGTCCGGCCCGTCCGCCGACGTGTCCCAGCATCGCTCCACCGCGCGACCGCGCACGTGAATAGCGTCGCTTCCACTCTCGCGCTGTACGGGAACGTTGTTGTTTTCACGCGCCGGATTGTCGGAGCAGCCGTGAAATTGATAAACGACCGGATACGCGCGCTCAGGGTCGTAGCCGTCCGGCAGCCAGACGAACCAATCGCGGCTTTCCCCGCCGACATCGAGGGTTCCGGGCACGAACTCGCCCGTCGCGATCGCTGGCGCATTGCCGCATCCTGCCGACCCCTCGCCGATGCCGGTGTCGCTGCCCGCGTCGACGTCGCCTGCATCATCGGCGGCATCGGGAACCGTCGCGTCTTCGGAGGAAGCGTCGGCGCCCGAATCGAAGCCCGCGTCGAGATCGGGCGCCGCGTCGACCATGGCCGCGGTGGAATCGTCGCCGCAGCCAACAAGAAGCACCAACATCAGAAGCCTTCGCATCTCCCGATAGTGCCATCGTCCACACCCGATGCGGCGGCCGATCTCGAACGGCGTTCGTTCGACGTGACGTATCGAAACCACGATCGACGCTATTCCTCGGGCGTCGGCGCGGGACACTGCATCCGCGCGGTGACAATTTCACCGGCCGCGCGATCGGCGTACGCGTAGCCAACCCCCTCTGCGAGCCCGAACGCGGCGGGCAGGTCTTCACTCGACGGGTCGCGCCCGGCCGCAAAAGCGGCATCCAACACGCTTCCGTCGGCCGCGACTCGCGCGCCGAATACCTGTCGCGCATTTCGATCCGTCCAAAGGACAAACCACCCTCCGGTATCGCCCTCCGCGCGAAAGCCGGTCGACGCGTAAGCGATCGTCGGTGGCCCATAGGCGCCCTCCTCGGGGCTGACGCTTGACGGTGTACCCGCGTCGCGCAGCGCGGTTGGCGTCACGACGCGCTCGCACGACGCCGCCGCAGAGCACGCGCTTCCATCGCGGCACTGACACCTCGCGTCAAAGGTCAGGACCCGCACACCGACGCGAGTTCCGTCCTCTTCCGTCCACGCGAGCGCCACGGTGAGGGAGTCGTCCGTCGACCCTCCCGGAGCGAGCGCGAAGTTGTCGAGACCACTGGCGATGAAGGAGACCGTCGTACTCATGGGCGCAGGAAGGGCGCCTATCGCAACGCACTCGCGAACGTTGCCAAGGGGGCGGCTCATGGGCGGTTGAATGATCTCTTCCGGGTCGTCGCCGCGCGCGGGGACCTGTGCAGCTTCAGCGCACATCCCATCGATGCACGAGAGTCCCATCCCGTCAGGGCACGCCACCATCAGACTGCACGCGGGTCCAACCACCCGGGTTTCGTCGATGCGTCCGTCGCAATCGTCGTCTTGTCCATCACAGGTTTCGCGAGGGGGCGACGCGGGAACGCAGGCGTCGCACGCCGACTCGTCGACGCGGCCGTCACAATCATCGTCCTCCCCGTTGCCACAGAGATCCGTCGGGTTTCCGCTTCTGCTTGTCCGCGGGATGACCCCGCCCGCACAAAGGAGCTTTCCGCCTCGACAGGCGACGATTCCTGCCTCGCAGACCCCCATCTCGGTGCCGCAAGGCGCTCCCTCGGGGGCTCCGTCCAGCGTGTCCGCGACGTCTTCGTCGACGGACCCATCGCAGTCGTCGTCGATGGCGTTGCACACCTCCACGCTCGCCGCGCAGCTCCCGCAGTCAGCTTCATCCGTACGCCCATCACAGTCGTCGTCGAGCTCGTTGTCGCACTGCTCGATCACGTTGGGTTCGCGCACGCCGACACAAAAGCTGATCCCGTTTTCGCAGCGAGGCTCTCCGCTGGTGCAGACGCCCACGTCCGAACCGCAGGTCGTGAACTGGCAACGGCTTTGCTGCGGTGTCGTGGTACCGCACGCAACCTCGACCCCAGACTCACAGCGCGTCGGGTCGGTTGGCGATGGCTCGTCGAGGGGCCCGACGATCGCGACGTCGGCGCCGCCGGTGAGATTGGGGTAGGCAACCACGAACACCTCCCCTGCACCAGCAACCGCGGGAGCCCCGACGCCCGTCGTCTCACCCACGATCAAAGGCGTCCCTTCATCCGTCGCGTTCACGACGGAGAGATCGCCGCTGCCCTGGATGAACCCGCCCCACAGCGCAACCGGTCTCGGGACGTCGAGTACGCATTCAGCGCTCCGGGCGCCGCCGACCCCAGCAACCAGCGCGTGGGCTTCGACGCTCCCGCCCCGAGGCGTCGAGATCGCATCAACGGCGATGTTGGTAAAACCGCACTCGCGCAGAACGAGCGCCTGAGCCGGGCTTACACAACGACCACAGACGCATTCTTCGCCGCTGGGGCAAGCGTCCGTACACGAATCGCCCGATCCGGTGTCCACAAGGGCGTCGCGAGCCTGCTGGAAGGTTCTGGGCCGGGCCGCGGAACACATACCGTCTTCCGTCAACCCCACTCCGAGGAAGCTGTTGCTTCGACCGAGAGGCCCCGCAACGCGCAACCTCGTGCCCTCGCGAACCTCGGCGAAGCGAAGGCGTCCCTCGGGACACTCGCGTGTACCCACCACAGCCGCAAACGTTCGAGACGCGGCCGATGCAGCAACAACGTGGTCAATGTTGCAGTCCGAAGTTCGCACTTGAGGCGCCCGGGTCCCGAGCGCATCCACGATTTCCCGCTGCCAGCAACCTTCCTCGAAAGCGATCTCCGTCAGACTTCCTTCGTCTACACCATCCGCGTCGCCGTCCCGGTGTCGCGCATACGTCACGGTGCTGCGCACCTCGCCTACAAGCGGAGCGAGCGCCGCCGTCGCGGCCTCTCCAGAACGAGCCTCACTCCAAAACGCCCGCGCCTCGTTCCCGCTGGCGGCGACACTCAGGAACGCCGGCGGTTCTCCATACTGAACGGACGCAAAACCCGAGGGTGCAAACACGGACTCGTCGACGGCGGAATCGCAGTCGTTATCCGCTCCGTCGCAACGCTCGGTTTCGCGCTCGAGAACGCACTCGCCGTCCACGCAGCGAAAGGGCCGGCAGCTTTCAGGAAAGCCAAACTCTTCGTTGAGGCCGCGCGCGCACGCCGCTTCTTGTTCCGCGATCGTATCGCCGAGTTCGTCGCAGCGTTCAAAGTCGTCGAGGCCGAGCACACTGCACCCCAAAAGCGCGCAGACGGGGAGAATTGCGCGCATCAGAACGCACCCTGCACATGGACGCCGGCGGTTCCTGGACCGGCGGCCGGCTGAATGCGAACGTTCGCGTCGTCCTCGCCGCCGAAGTTCGTAAAGAGACCGAAGATGATGGTCGTTGTCGCAGCGAGAGCAGCGACACCGAAGAAGATGTCCGCGTTGCGTGCGGCGTTGTTGATATCGTCCACCTCCCCGCTCGTTGCGACGGAGGGTTCTCGTCCATCCACATCGTTGCTTTGGCTCAGCGCCCGGATGCCGAAGGCGATTCCCCCCGCAAGCGCAGCGACCGTGACGCCCACGCCCGTCCAGAACAGCCCGGGGTGGAGCCCTTCAAACTCGTCGGCGAGCTCCACCATCTCGAAGCTCAACTCGGATTCGTCGCGCGCCGCGACATCCACCTGTTGCTGCGCCTGGACATACCCCGGCGCGCGAACCTCGACGACATGCGAACCGCCTGGGAGCAGAACCTCATCGACGTCGGTGCCAATGATCCGGTCGTCCACCCAGAGCTCGTAGCCTCGGATGTCCACCTGAACCCGCACCGTCCCGAGCAAACCTTCGAGGAGGTCGATCTTCGCGGTGACCTGGGGCGCGTACTCGGTGTCTGCGCCGCCTTCTTCGAGAAAACCGCGGTAACTCGCCATCGCCTCGGAATATCGAAAAAGCTTCTCCTGACAGCGCCCGATGTTGAAAAGAACGAAGAAGCGCATCTCGTGCCCTTCGAGGAGCGAAAGCGAGCGCTCAAATTCCGCGAGGGCAGGCTCGTAGCTCTCCGCGTCGTAGAGAGACTCGGCGCGCGCAATGCGCTCTCGCGCCTCGATCAGTTGAGGAGAATCCTGGACGACGTTCTCCTCGACTTCGCCGTCCGCTTCGTCCAGCGCCGCCTCGGTTCCTGTCTCTTCTACAGGATCCGTCGGCGTGCCTGGCGGCTGGGCGATCGCCGTCGACGCAACACCTAGCAGCAGCAACCCCCAGCTACGTACCATGGCGACGAGCGTAGCACCGAAGGGTTCAGATCATCCCACTCAGACGGATGATCCGGTCGGCGTTCACGGCGGGTTCGGCGATCTCAGTCGGTGACGGCTCGCGCGTGTCGGCGGCTTCGGCTTCCATCGTTTCGGCGGCCTCGGGCACAAGGTCTGCCGTCGGCTCCGTCACCGCTTCCATCGTCGTCGTCATTGTGGCGGTTTCCATGGCTTCCCCATTGGATCCCCTCGAGCTTTCCAAGGCCTGCGCTGCCGCCGTCGCGCTACTGGCTCGCCGCATGGATGCACGTCGATCCTCGGTGCCCTCGCCGACTTGCATCCGAAGGACGAGCTCACCACCCGCGTCGTACTCGAGGTTCATGTCCTGAATCACGCTCGTGTATCCCGTCAGGCGTGCTTCCACACGAAAGAGGCGTCGTGGGAGCCGTCCTTGAAACGGGTTACGAATGGGCTGCCCATCGAGGAAGAGGTCCGCTTCCACCTGCGCCCCCGTTTCATCGACGGTGGCGATGCTCACCGCAACCTGATCGCTCGGCTCCGAAGGAGGCTCCGGGTCCCGCGACTCGGTTGTGGCAGCCGGCTCCTCGAGGTCGGAACTCACACTGGAAGCGGTCTCAGAAAAAGCGCCCGCGCCCATCGCGATCGCAACGCCGGCACCGACCACGACAAGCGCGACAAGGACCTGACGCAGCCGCCCGGGTCGCGGCACCACCACGCTCTGATCCGCAGGCGTTCGATCGGGAGCTACTTCGCGACCTGGATCGCGGGGCGCGCTCTCGCCGAGCTGTGTGTCATCGAAAGGAAGCGGAATGGTATCGACGTCGGCGAAGGGAGAAAGCGCTGCTTTCAGGCTGGCGCAGTCCTGAAAACGCTCGCGAGGCTCCTTGGACAGCAACCGGGAAACGATCGCGTCCACCGCTTCTGGAAGATCGGGGCGCAGCGTTCGCACGGACGGCGCGGCCTCGTGACAGATCTTCAGGATCAGGGCGGGAAACGATTCGTCGTCGAAGGGATAGCGCCCGGTAAGCGAATGAAAGAGGATCACGCCGAGCGCGTAGAGGTCGGTGCGGCCGTCGACCTCTTTGCTGCCACGCGCCTGCTCGGGCGACATGAAATAGGGAGTGCCGAGCGTCGTCCCCGTTCGGGTCATCGAGTGATTCGGGCCTTCCGGATCCATGAACTTCGAAATCCCGAAATCGAGCACTTTGACGAAGTCGGGATTGCCGCTTCGCTCGATCAGGTAGATGTTCTCGGGCTTCAGATCTCGGTGAACGATCCCTTTGGCGTGCGCAGCGCCGAGCGCGTCGCAGACCTGCGAGAGAATTCGAACGACCCGCCCGAGGGACATCGCTCCCTGGGCCTCGATGACGTCGCTCCAATCACGTCCTTCGAGGTACTCCAGCACCATAAACACGGTCCCGTCGTCGAAGAGACCCATGTCGGTGACTTCGATGATGTTCTCGTGTCCGATGCTGGTCGCGGCTTGGGCTTCGCGGCGAAACCGCGCGACGACCTCGGCGTTCTGCGCGAACTGCGCGTGAAGACACTTGATCGCAACGCGCCGTTTGATGAGCACGTGCTCGCCTTCGTACACCGCGCCCATGCCGCCTTCGCCAAGCTTACGGACCACGCGGTAGCGGTCCTGCAGCATCATCCCAATCTTGGGGTCAGAGGCCTCGGCGGCGTCCATCACAAAACCATA
>JBCDAA010000135.1:0-20573 GCA_039186435.1 Myxococcota bacterium
GCCTCTTCCGACTTCTCGCGGCAGCTTCATGCGGCGGGATTCGGCGTTCGACGTTCCTGAGCGCCTCGGGCCCTTCGCGCCGGGTACCTACGTCTACCGACAGGTCGTCGTGCCGAATCCGAATGGACCCCACGGGATTATGACGACGGTGATCTATCCAGCGATCGGCGGGGAAGCCGCCGCGCTCCTGAGCACGGAAGGGGATCTTCTCCAGACGATCGAATCGATACGTTTCTAGGTCAGGGCACGCCGGACCACGCCAGCCGCTCCGTCCGCATCGCAACCATGCGCACGACCTCGCGGGGCGTTGCCGACGCGCGAAGAATCGTCTGCAGGTCGTCTTCCCAGCTCGGGTCGGGAACGGCGCCCCGCGCGCGGCGCCCCAGCTTGTAAGCGCGCCGTGCGAGTTCTTCGAGGTCGGCCTTGCGGAGCCTGCTGATCGTAATCGGCCGTGCGCGAAGTCGACGGCGAAGCATCGACGGATCTTCTTCGGCGAGGCTTGAGACCTGCTCGTCGATTTCGTCGAGAAGCTCGTCCGCCTCTTCGCGGAGCATTTCGAGCGTGTCCGGCGTCACCGCGAGGACGACGCAGGCGCGAGAGAGCGATCCACCACAGTAGAACGCCAAGGAACGCATGGCGGTGCGTCGCTCTCGCCGCGAAACCCCCGTCCGGTAGAGATTCTCCGCTTCGTCGAGGATGATGACGGGTCCCTCGCAGCCTTCGAGGCGAGCGAGAAGCTCGAGCCAAAGGTGGAGCCGGTTGTAGGCGTCCCGCCGATGCCGAGGCGCGGACGAGCGATGCTCGAGATCGCGCGTCGTGAGCACTTCCCACACGGAGTCGGTGTCGAGCTCAGTCTCCGTGCTCTCACCCAGGGCCAGGCTTGCGGCGACCGATGCCTCGCGATCCGACTCGGCGATCTCCCAAAGGAGGGCCAAGAGTTCGCGACGCTTGCTTCGACGAGAGAGCCAGCCGTCGAGGCGCTCGAAGGGTCCGGTATGCCGTCGACCGGGAAGCACTCCCTGCTCGAGGAGACGCCGTAGGTGACGCTGGGGATTGCCGAGGTCTTCGTCGAGGCGTTCGACCGACAGGTGGAACACCGGTCGCTGATCGGCGAGGGCACGCGATTCGAGATGCATCAAATGATGCGTCTTCCCGGTGCCGTAGTCGCCCACCAAAAGCGCGAACACCGACGCGTCGTGCGCGGCGTGCGTGAACAAGCGATTCAGGCGGGCGTCGATCTGGTCCATACCGACCGAGAGCGACTCGATTCCGTCGAGAGGCGGAAGCCCTTGAGCGATACGAAGCTGCGCACGAAGCGGCGACACGCGGCCTTCGGGCACCGGCTGCGTTCGCGGCGGAGCGCCCAGCGTGTCGCGGCTTTCGTCCTCCGGCGGCTCGAGCAGCTCGAGGGGACGATGCGGCTGCGGCGGCCCGATTAGCACGTCCGAGAGAAGGCGGGAGGCGAGGGCAGGGTGCGAATAGATCGATGCTTTTCGGTCGAGAAGACCGGGGCCACCGATCAGGAGAACCTCAGCCGCGATCATGCCGCGCGGACTGTCCGCATTGTCCACGAGTTCGCGCAGGACAGTGTAGGCGACCTCTCGCTTGCCCGGCGAAAGGTCCACCAGGCTCTCCGCGTCGGCGAAGACCAGTCGCGTGCCAGGGTAGCCCAAGGTACGAAGGAGGCGGGTGAACTGAACAAGAGTGCTCTTGGCGGTTCGAGAGTCGAGAGGACGCAGCCCCGCTCGCTCCTGGGTCCGCGTCAGAGCGCGCCCACGGATCCAACGGATGATCGGTTTTTCGGAGCCTTCTTCCTCGATGGCCTGCCGCGCGAGGTGGCGAAGCTCTCCACTGAGACCGTCTGCGCTCGCAAACTCGTCAAAGCGCTCGACGGAAGCTGTTCCGTGCTCACGAACAAACGCGCTAAGCGCGGACCCAAGGCCGTGCTTTGCGACGCCGCGGACATCCGGCAAACGAAGGTTCTGGGCAACTTCGCGAAGCACCTCGTCGAGGGCGCTGAGCGGATACTCCGCCAGCGAAACAATGCTCACGGGGTATCGCCGCGCGAGCGCGTCGCGCTGAAGATCGCGGATCAGTCGCTCCGATTCCTCGCCGATCAGTACAGCCACGTTGGCGGCGTCGGTGGCCGCGAGGTCCTCGAGGGTCTGACCACGCGCCGCAACCACATGCTCTCGCCAAAGCTTGTCGACAGAAGCCATCGCGGGGAGGCTCCGCCGCGACCCCTGGGGACGTCAAGCGGCTCCGGGCAAAACCTGTCCTTGAGGGGAAAACGTGAGCGATCTAACGCGCGTTTCCGGCGACGAAGGCGATCTCACGGCAAGGGGTAGGTGGAGAGCCCGACGCGTCGGCCATCCGGGTCGCGATAGTAGTCGGTTGCTTCGGTGTGCGCTTCGCGGGCAAAGCCCGCCGCGGCAAGTGTGTCGCGAAGTCGTTTTTGGGTGTGGTGATCCACGGCGAAGGCAACGAGTTCGTTGGTGTGTGCGACGGTCGTTTCGCCAGGTTCGATCGCTTCGATCATCACGACGGCGTCGCCACTTCGCAGCCACACCGAGTGAGGCTGGGTCGCGACCTCGATGAGGCCGAGGAGCTCTCGGTAGAAATGAACCAGCGAGGAGACGTCGGGGGTTCGAAACGCGAGGTGATGGATTCGCATGGCGCACTCCGTTGTACAGTTCGCCCATGGTGACCTTGGCCTCGCTCGTCGCAACCCGCCTCGGCATCGACCACGTTGCCCTTCAGCCCGGCGAGACGCTCGTCGCGGCACTGGTCGATCGAGGACTGGTCGACGAGGAAGTGCTCGCAGAACTCGTCGCAAAGGAGACGAGCGCGACGGTGGTCGACCTCGACGCGGCAGAGGTGGATCCCAAGGCGCTCGCGTTTGTCGACTCCGCCCGCGCGCACGCCCTGCTGGTGATCCCGTGGAGTCTCGACGAAACCTCGCTCCATGTGGTCTTCGCGGACCCGCTGAACCCGGCCGCGCGCGCGGCGGTGCAACAGAACACCGATCGGCAGGTACGGCCCCTGGTCGCCCCTCTATCCTCCCTTCGGCGAGCCCTCGAACGGGTCTACGGGGCCGCCGAGGCGACCAGCGTCCTTCCTCGAACGGAACTTCGCGCCGAGATCACCCGCCGGGTGCAGGGTCGGATGGTGGAGGGGACCGAGCGCTTGGACCGCCGCGAGCACGGCTCTCTCGCGCAGCGCCACGAGGCTCTCGTGACCGTGCTCGTCGACGCCGGCATCATCCATCGTGAGGACTACAACGACGTGCTTCAGCGCCTTGTCGACACCGATTCGTAGCGAGTCCGCCATGTACGTGGTGGAAAGGGAAATCTTCCTTCGCCAATGTTGACGCGTGCTTGACACGCTAGGGGGCCCTGCTAGCTTGCGGCGCCTCAACCTCGTGAAAGAATACGAAGGTTTGAGGATTTTTCCGCCCTCCTGGAACGGGTGGTGGGATGGTCTGTTTCGGAGGAAGAACATGAGACTGTTGATTGGCTTGGCGTTGGCTTTGCCGCTCGCACTCGCGGGCTGTGGTGACGACGATGGAGGCGGTGGAGATACCGGCCCCCGCATTGACGTGGGACCCCGCACCGACGGTGGCGGCGGAACGGACAGCGGCGGTGGCACCGACTCGGGCGGAGGCACGGACACCGGCGACGGCACCTGTGGCGACCTCGGCGACCCCTGCATGCCCGACCGCGGCTGCCGACGCTCCGCGTTCTGCCAGGCCGAGCTTGCCATCAACTTTGACCCCGACGACGAGGACGTCGTGGACTTGCCCGCGGGCACGGACACCACCGGCGTGTTCTTCAGCGGTGGCTACTGCACGCCGGACGACTTCTCCGGCGCCAGCCTCAACATCTGTGATCCGACCAACGCGGCCGACACCACGTGCGGCAGCTGCGGCACCTGCGTGAACCTCGGCCCGGACACCATGTGCGCCCGAGACTGCTCCCCCACCGGGACCGACAACGCCGACTGCCGTGACGACGGCTACTCCTGTGACCTCAACCTCGAGGTCTGCTTCCCCGGCTGCAACTCCGACGCGGAGTGCCGCATCGGTCGTGAGGAGTCGAACGGCATCGACGGCCTGCAGACCCCCGCGGACTGCATGGAGACGCCCGCGGACTGCGGCGGTGACGCGATGAACTTCGACAACCTCGTGTACAACACCGAGACCGACGCGACCTGCAACACGGACTCCTTCCGTTGCGAGTTCACCGGTACGCCGGGCGCCGAGGCGGGCAACACCTGCTCCGTCGACACCGACTGCGAAGCGAACGGTGACTGCATCAACTTCGTCAACGACGACGGCACCGAGGCGTGGCCCGGCAACTACTGCACGAAGTTCCGCTGCGACCTTGCGGGTCGCGAGTGTGCGGGCGGCGGTAAGTGCCAGGAGCGTGGCCTTGGCATCTTCCTCTGCGTCGACGGCTGCACCGTGGGAACGGGCACCGACGTGGACGCGGAAGACCCCTCCACCTGGCTTGTCGCCGAGGGTGGCTGCCGCGACGGTTACACCTGTAACTGGGACGGCATGAGCGGCGCTGGCGTTGCCGACAACGGCGGCTGCGTCCCCGGCGAGTTCAACGACACGGACACGGCCGACATCGGTGGCCCGTGCACCGAGGACTCCGACTGCTGGTCCCCCTTCGGTCGCGGCTTCTGCATTCAAGAGGGCGACGGCGGGGACTTCTCCGGCGGTTACTGCTCCATCCGTGACTGCGGCGCCCCCGGTCTTCCGACGGGCATCTGTGGCGACGGCGGCGCGTGCGTCCCGGGCTTCGACCCCGACGACACCACCTTCGCCCTCTGCCTGGACGCCTGCGACTCGCCGGCCGACTGTAACGACAACTACGGTTGCCTCGACATCGACGGCTCCGGAACGAACGTCTGCTTCCCCGCCTGCCAGACGGACGAGGACTGCAAGGACACCCAGACCTGCAACGTGCCGGCCGGCGCGATGGCGGGTGACTGCGTCGACCGCTAGGACCTAGCGCGAATCGTGAACAACCCCGGCTCGTCGAGTCGGGGTTGTTTCGTTAACGACGCTCGTTTCCTACGCGTCTGCCTTGCTTCGCTGGTCGAGATCTTCTAGACCCTCGCTCTTCCCTGGAGATTCCGATGTTCCTGTTCGTAAAGTCCAACTCCCGCATCGTCAGCCGCAGCAAGACCGCCCGTCTGAAGGCCAAGAAGAAGGCGAAGAACCGCCGGCGCGTCAACGGAATGCGGCGCCGCTCGCTCGGCCGCAAGCTCGGCAAGGCCTGAGCCTCCACGATGGAGCAGAAGCCCATCTTCGTGGTGAGCGACTCGACCGGCGAGACCGCCGAACGAGTCGTTCGCGCCGCGCTTCTGCAGTTCCCCGATCATCGCGTTCGGGTGCGCCTCTACACGCGCATTCGCGACCGCGACGCGGTTCGTGGCGTGATGGACAAAGCCCGCGATTTGGGGGCGATGGTCGTCTTCACGCTCGTACGTCCTGAGCTTCGCGACTACATGTTCGAGCAGGGACGCGAACGTCGCGTCGAGACGGTCGATGTGATCGGGTCGTTGATCCACAAGGTGGGCAACTTTCTCGAGGCCACCCCGCTGAACATTCCGACGGCGCAGATGTCGCTGTCGGAAGAGTATTTTCGCCGGGTCGAGGCGATCGAGTTCGCGGTGAAGAGCGACGACGGCAAGGAACCGCGCAACCTTCGCAAAGCGGACCTCGTGCTCACGGGCGTCAGTCGAACCAGCAAGACGCCGCTGAGCACCTATCTCGCCGGACGAGGGCTCAAGGTTGCTAACGTACCGCTTGTCCTCGGCGTGGAGCCGCCGAAGGAGCTCTACGAGATCGCGCCGACCAAGGTTGTTGCGCTCACGATCGAGGTCGAGCTCCTCCTGGAGATTCGCCGGCAGCGACTCCAGCAGCTCGGGATGCCCGAGGATGCGAACTACGGCATGCGCGAGCACGTTCGGGCCGAGCTCGAGTTCGCCCACAACATCTTCAAGGCCCATCCAGAGTGGATGCTCGTGGACGTGAGCAACCGCGCGATCGAAGAGACCGCGACGATCATTCTCGAGACCTACAAAGAGCGTCTCGAGGATGAGGGCAAACCGGTTCGCATCATCTAGGTCGAATTCGCCGAACGACGGCGAAAACGCCGAAGAAGAGCCAGCCGGTGGCCGCGGGGGTCGCGCTGCAGCCGCCGGATGTAGCGTCGATGTCGCTCGCGCCCAGACCGGCGTCCAAGGTGCGATCAGCGCCGGTGTCACGCTCGTCTGGCGCGCCCGCGTCCGCCAGGCCCCCATCTGGAACTCGGTCAGAAACGCCCGCGTCCGGAACGTCTGCGTCTGGAACGCCCGCGTCGCTCTCGGCTTCGCCGACTAAGAGGAGATTTCGAAAGCGTGTTTCTCCACGCGCTGCGCCTTTGTTCCCGCAGGACATCGCGACCCCGACGAAGGTCGCGTTGGGGAGCTCCGCTTCAACGCCCACGTCGCGCCATAAACCGTCCTCCAAGAAGGCGGCGCGGACGCTCCCTCCTGCTCGCACCAGTCGAATGCCGACGTTGGTTGGCGCAGGCCCTTCGAGGTTCTCCCGATCGCGGCATCGAAAATAGCCCGCGGGGCAGTTCACGCCGGACTCATCCCCGGGATCGTAGCGGTGAACCCACTGCCACCCGTCGCGGCTGCGGTTGTAGCCGAAGAAAACCATGCGCTCGTTCCCGACCAACCCTTCGCGCGCCATCAACCCAACGTTCAGAAACGAACAGTCTGGAACCGAGAGCAGTTCGAGCGAGAACTCGAAATCCTCGGCGACTTCGGCATAGGCGAAGCCCATCATATCCCAGCCGTCGTCGGGCCGATGTCCCCAGCCGTCGAACACGTATACGTCCCCGTCTTGCGTGAGCTCAGCGCCGGTGTTCCCGTACATCGGAGACTCCGAGGGGACCGTCATCCCAATGCCCACGGGAGTGAGCTCCTGTGCGTTCGTCGCGTTCGCCGAGAGAAGCGCCCAGAGGAGGAGCGCCGCTGTACATCTCACGAACCTCACAAGCGTTCCTTGCCGGTGGTTTGACCGTGCGAACACTGGCGAGTCGTCCTCCGGCATCGCTCGGGATCAGGCGGCTCGTCGATGGAAGGGATCGCGACGAAAGGCAACATATCCATGTTCTTTCGTCGTACGAGTTCGCCGGATCGGATCATTCAAGTTACGAATGGAGCTCGGTGAGGGCTGAACGGTTCCCTTCGGGTGCTCCGAACTCGGTTCGTTCAATCCCCATCGATTGCAGCAAACTGACGTGCAGGTCGTTGATGAGATGCTTGTCCGCTTCAAAGCGCACGTGGCGACCGGTATCGAAGAAGCCCCCGGCGTTCCCCGCGAGCATCAAGGGCAGATTCGAGCTGTTGTGAATCTGCCCGTTTTGCATGGGATTGACCCAGAGGATGACGGTTCCGTCGAAGACGTCGTGAAACTTCATTCGGTCGATGAGGTACCCGATCTGCTCGGCGTTGAACTGCGACACTCGGACGTAGTCCTGCATGTCGTTCTGCCACCCGTCGCCGGAGCCGCCGTTGTGCGAGAGGTCGTGCCAGCGTCCTGAAACGCCGAGGAACGGATGCGCCATATTCGTCGCCTCAAAGGCCATCTGAAACGTCGACACACGCGTGAGGTCGCAAACCATGCTCATCACCAGGAGGTCGATTTGTGCTCGGGTGACCTCGGGAACGAGCTCCAGATCGCGTCGTTCGTTTCCCGTATCGGCGTCGGGCTCCTCCGGGGCGACGCAAGCGGCGGAGGGCATCAGCGCGATGCGCCGCTCGACGTCCCGAAACGCTTCGAGATACTGCTCGAGTTTTTGCTGGTCCTCCCGTCCTAGACGACGTCGAAGGGACTCGGCTTGGCCCATGGCTGCGTCGAGCACCGAGCGTCGCTCCGCCAGCGCTTGGTCCATGTCGCTTGGATCACTTCGAACGTCTGAGAACACGCGCCGGAACATCGCCTGAGGATCGCTCTCGGGAACGATGCCGCGCTTGTCGCCAAGCCAGCTGACGCTCATCCGCGACCCGGGCGCGTTGGCGCTGCGAACGCCGAAGTGCAGGCTGCCAAACTTGGTGTCTCGGCCGAGGCTCGTCGCCATGACCTGGTCGACGCTGATCCCGATCGCGCCTTCGTTCCCGTCTACCTCGTCGCCGGTCAACATGGCGGCGTAGCCTTTGTGGTTGCCGGTGTAGTTGTCGATGTTCTCAAGAATGAGCAGGTCGTCTCGATGGGCCTCGAGGGGCGCGAGAATTGTGGAGGGCGTCCAGTCGCGCGTGTCCATGAACGTTTCCCCAGTTCGAAAGGTCCGCTGACGGCAGCGACCCCCGTCGCATTCGGCGGTGGTGGGGTAGACGTAGGCCGAACCTCCCGGCACGTGCGGAAAGAACTCTTCGCCAAAGGTGCCCAGAGGTTGGCAATACGCGATGAATCGCTTGGTGGCTTGGGCCGCGCTCCGCGAAGGGCGCGCGAGGGAGTGAAAGAAGGGAAGGGCGATGGCTGCACCGGCGGTGCCGCGAAGAAACGCGCGACGCCGGAGTCCGTTGCCGGAAGTGAATCCTCGCTTGCTCTTGTTCATTCGCTCGCTCCGCTTCGGGTCAGAAAGGCGTCGGTCTGCGTGACGGCGACGATGACCTCGCGATAGGCGCCGTCGCTTTCGTTCATGACGCGGAGGAGCGCCTCCAGGTCCTCCAGGTCGGCGGGGCCCTCGCGTCGTCCGTTGATGAAGCGAAACCACTGGCGCACGAAACACGCACGTCCGAGTTCGCTTTGGGCGACGAGCCGCTGAAGTTCGACGGGCCCATCGAACGCGTCGATGGAGGTCCCCGCAAACGATCCGGTCGCGTCGATGGGTTTGCCTCCTTCTTCTGTCCGAGGTTGTCCCGCCGCATCGAAACCTTCGAAGGCGAAGCCGACGGGGTTCATCAACGAGTGGCACGCGCCGCAGCTGCCGCCGCCGGTTCGGGCCTCGATGCGCTCACGGGTGGTGGCATCCGGCGCCGGAGGCGGCGCGACGTTGTCGACGGTTTCGGGCGGTGGCGGAATGAGATCGCAGAGCAGATGCTCGCGCACCATCTGACCACGGAGGACCGGCGACGTTTGATCGAAGCCGTGAATCGCGAGCCAGCCGCCTCGGGTGAGTAGCCCCGTGCGCTCGCTTCCGAGGTTGACCTCGCCCCACTCCTCGGCCGGGGCGGAGACCTCGTAAAATGCGGCGAGCGGTTCGTTGAGAAAGCTGGTCGTCGTGGTCCAGAGGTCCCGGTAGCGGCCCATCTCCTCGTTCCAGGCGACCGCATCGAGAACGCGATCGAGTTCCTCCGCAAGGTGAACCGGAAGGTCGTTGTTCCAGTCGGGAAAGGTCTCTGGGTCTTTGTTGATGGAGAGGACGTCTCCGAGGTGAAGCCACTCGCGATGAAAGCGCGCGACGGTTTCACGCGCACGCGGATGATCGAGGAGCCGCCGCGCTTCATCCTCCACGGCCGTCGGATCGCGGAGCGCATCGTCCGCAGCGAGATCCAAAAGACGTGCGTCCGGCATCGATCCGATGAGGCCATAGCTCAGCCTCGATGCGATTTCGTAGGAGGTGAGGTCGGAGTCCTCGGCGCTTGCTTCGATCCGGTAGTAAAACGGAAACGACGCGGTGATGACCGTCGCCACCAGTGCGATTCCGCGAGTCGGCTCGGTCGCAACGTCGAAGACTTCGAGGAGTTGATCGATCTCGTCCTCGTCGAGGGGGCGCCGCCAGGCGCGAAGTCCAAACTCGCGCGCGAGCGTTTCGGCGCACGCTCGGCTCGGCGTGCAGTCCACGTGGGCGCTCAGGTCCGAGACGACCCGCCGCGCGATCTCCTCCGCTACGGAGAGCGCGTTCTCGGCCATCGCGGGAGGAAATGTGAGAGCGGGACCGTTGTTTCGAAACCCCAAAATGGCTTCTTCCGGTGGAAAGCTCGCGGCTGGGGTCCACCCTGTGTCGTCGTAGAGCAAATCCTGAATCGTCGCGTCGAGCTCGGCGCGCGTGAGCCGCCGGACGACCGCGGGATCGCCGTCCAGGTCGGGCCATCGATCCTCGTCCACGTTGCTCGGGAGTCGAGGATCACCAGGGTCCAGAGTTGGCTCGGTGCCGCCGGGTCCGATTTCTCCGGTACATGCAAGGGCCAGCACGAGGGCGAGCATTCGGGTCACGGGGATCTTGTCGGCGACGCTCTCGCTTTCGGGTCACCCTCGGTCCCCGTATTCGATCAGAAGCGCGAGGGTCGGTCGGACGGGCCAGGAATCGAGGAGGGGAGTATTGGCGCCTTCGCGGTTTTCGAAGACGACCCGCAGTCGAGGGAGCTCGGCTTCTGCGTACGCGAGGAAGCCGACGCGGACGCCCCCCGTGACAAGCGCGACGGCGATTCCTCCCCCTGCGCCGGCGCCCAGGCTAAAACGCGCGTTGCTGAGCACCCACTCGGGTCGCGCGCTCTGGGGGTCGATGTAGTTGGCTCGAATCCCAATCCCGGCGAGAAAGCGGAGTTCGGTTCGCCGAAAATGAACCGCGATGGAGGGTCCTGCGCGCGCCCCGACGAGAGCGATCCGAAACTCGAACTCCTCTCCCGTTCTTCGCGGGAGCTCACCGTGCAGATGGAACCAGGCGCCGACACTCCGCGATCCCTGCCTGGCCCGCAGCGCGACGGTGGCCCCGAGTGCGGCCACCGGAAACTCCTCGTTGATCAGGCTTCCGCCCCCGTACACGCCCGCACTCCAGCGAATCGTTGGAGGAGGTTCGGCAGGCTCCGGCTCCGGTGCGGGCTCCGGTTCCGGAGCCGGCTCTTCGCTCGACGGAAGCTCGAGGTCTCGCCGGGTCTGCGCGCGGGTTTCTCCGATGGTCAGTCCCTCGACGATCGCCTCCACACTGCTTGCGATGATCTGAATCAGCTCTTCTCGAAGGACCGAAGGCGACGCACGTCGCAAAAGCGTCCGCCGAAGGACCCGGCCTCGCGCGTCGTCGGAAATCGTTAGCGTGGCCTGTTCCTCTGTGAGCTCGATCCAAACGCGAACAAAGGGCGCGTGCTCGGGCGGAGCGAGCATGTTCTCAAGGGTAAGCTGGTCAACGACCGCCGAATCGAGGGCGTGTGGCGTGAGCGTCGGACGAAGGTCGGCGTCGAGAGCTTGAAAGAACTCGGTTTCACCAACCGCGCGTAGCACGACAGTCTGCGAGTCTTGCGCGTACGACGTCGTGCGCGTGCCAAGCAACGCGGCCCACATCAACCCGCCCATCAACCTGCCCATAAACCCAAGCGTTCGAATCGTTTGCTACTCCCCCAAGCGGTGGCGCGCGCGAGCCGCATGGATGGAACTTGGAAAGCGATCCAGTAACACACGCCACGTTTGTCGCGCTGTGTCGTCTCGTCCGAGGCGCTCTTCGGCTCGGGCTTTGCCAGCCAGCGCCTCGGGAGCGAGGGAACCGTTCGGTCGGCGGCTCAGGTAGCGCGCGAATGCGGCGTGCGCACTCCTCGAATCACCTGATCCGAGGAGCAGATTTCCGAGGCTGACCTGCGACACGATCGCTTCAGAACTCCGCGGATACCTTCGCTGGAGTCGCCGGAGCGTTCGAATCGCGCGACGTGGGTTGCCTTCCCGCCGCGCCTCCGTGGCAACCTGAAGAAGCTCGTCGGCGCTCGGCTGGGCGCGCGGCTCAACCTCCGTCGGCATCTCGACTGGCGCGATCTCGACGACCGGATCCTCCTCGCGTTCCACCGCTTCAGGAGCGACCTCGCGGGTCGCCGGAGGGGGATGCGGTACGGGCTCTTGTTCCCCGGGATCGATCCACCGCAGGAGAAGCGCCGACGCGCCTGCGCCCACGCCGAAGACGAGCAACACCACGGCGGCCTGCGCGACACGGCGCCACGGTGACGATCCTGGCCGGGACTCGCCGGTGCGTTCCGCCGCGTCCTCCGTCGGAGCCTCCTCAACTGCAGTTTCCTTCGTCGCAGTGAGTTCCGCATAGGCGGATGCGACGATGCGGTCGATCGGCTCCTCGCTGGATGGCGCATCCGCGACCAGCGCGGCGAAGGCGCCATCGACGACGCGACGCACTGCTTCGTCGTCGCTCTCGTCGAGCTCGCTGGCGCGCCAAAGCGCCTGTTCGATCGCAGAAGCAGGGCACTCGGCGGCGTGCGCGCGGAGCTCACGCTCCTCCTCGGCGGTCGTTTCACCGCGCTGTGATCGCTCAAAGAGCTCGTCGAGGCGCGAGTCGTTCATCGCAGCCCCCGAAGTTCCCGAAGGGCCTGCTTTGCAAGACGAAGCCGACTCTTCACCGTGTTGACGGACACACCTGTTTCCATCGCAATCTCCTCGATGGAGTAGCCAAGAACCGCCCGAAGGACCAACGCCTCGCTTTGCACCTCAGATAGTTGTGAGAGGAGTTCCGTCGCGAGCTGCCGGTTCTCAATACCATCGCCGAGATGCGCGTTGTCTCGCTCGACCACCGCATCGTCTCCTCGTTCCAGGGACCGACGCTTGCGCCAATAGTCGGCGGCGGCACGGTGGGTTACGCGCGCCGCAAAATACTGGACGGAACACTCGCCGCGAAATCGGCGCAGCCCGCGAACAGTGCGAATCAACGCGTCTTGCGCGACGTCTTCGGCGTCGGGGTGATGACCACCGAGCATGCCGCGGGCGACGCGAAGAACGAAGGGCCCCAAGGTCTCCAAGAGTTGCCGAAGGGCGATGCGATCTCCTTCGGCCGCGCGCCGGGCAAGCGGCGCAAGCGGATCCACCCGCCGTTTCGGAGGTTGCTGGTCGTTGTCGCGGACGACGCGAAGATGTTGTTGGGGAGCCGGCAAAGGAGCCCTTTCCATCCTAGTGTCGGAGGAAGTCCGCGGAACGGGTCAATGTCCCGGCGTCGTCCGGCTTTCTCTCGAATTTTCGCGAAATCTCACCCGCGGGACCCTATGGTAGAAACGTGCGATTCGTGGTCGTCGCGTTCGTTCTCGTGGCTTGCTCTCCGCGGGAGGCTCGCGTCGCACGCATCCCAGAGGCCGATGTAGGGCCTGACACCAACGTGCCGCTCCCGCCGTGTGAGGACCTGCGAGCGGACGCGTTGACCGTCGCGATGTACGACTTCGAGGAAGTGGTGTCGGGGCGCTTCAGCGACCTCGTCGGCACAAACGACATCCTGGCGTCGTCGGCTCGCTTGGTGGAAGGACCGCCCGGTTGCGGGCAGGCGCTCGCCATTGACGACGCCACGCCGATCTACATCCCGCATAGCGCGACGTTGGATCTCGAAACGGCAACGGTGGAGTTCTACCTTCGCCACGACGGCACGCCCGTACGCCGGGACATCTTTTCTCGTGATGCGGCGCGCGCTATGCCCGGTCACCTCACGATGATCATGAACGAAGAGCATCGCCTCGCGGTACGCCTGCAGGGCAGCATGCGGAGCCTCCGCGCGTTCTTTTGTTTGGACGAACCGCTCGAACCCGATCGCTGGTATCGGGTCGCGGTTCACGTGGGTGCAGGACAACCCCAGGTCGACATCGATGGCGTCCCCCGACCGCGCGGTGAGGAATCCGGCCTCGAGATGAACTACTTTTGCGATACCGAAGACCGGCTCGACATCGGCGTCGAGGGAAACGCCGAACCCTGGTACATCGGCAGCGGCCGAACCGGCGCGGACAGCGGCGCGCTCTCGCCCGGCGAAAACCCCTTCGTTGGTGGCGCGATCGATGCGCTTCGAATCAGCGTTCGCCGGGACTGATCGAGGGGGATGCGCGGAGGACCGCGACCTGCTGAAGCGTTCCTGCCACCGGCTGGAACTCCGTCTCCCATGGTTCGTAGCCTTCGGCCCGCACTTCGAGGCGGTAGTTCTGCTCGAGGATGAGTGGACCGTGGCCCGTCAGCGGGGTCTGCCCGATCGCTTCCCCGTCGAGCAAGACCTGAGCGCCCGAGGGGCGTGAAACAACATCGAGGCGCGGCACCGCAGGCTCTGACCCGCCCCACACGACAGCGACCGCCACCATGGCTACCAGCACGACAACGGCCACGATGGCAGGCGCGATCCAGCGTCGCTTCGGAGGCGGCGAAAGATCCAACGTCTCGGACGGCGGCGCGAACACGTCTCGCCGTGCGCCCCCGTCGGAGGCGTCGTCCCACGCACCGCGACTCAAGTCGGGAATACCTCCCGAGAAGATGGGCTTGGCGGCCACGTCGGGGGACGTTGTTGCGTCCTCAAACGCTTCGTCCGCGAGACCACTTACCTTGGCCGGCCGAAGCTGAGGAAGCGGTACGGGAGCCGCCGGAGGAGGAGGCTTTGGTGTGGTCTTCGTACGGTTTTTCTCCGCAACTTGACGCTCGAGGGCCTCGCGCATGCGCTGCAGAATCTCCCCCTGATCGTCGACTGAGGTCGCGTCGCTCCACGCGTCCTCTTCGACAACCGCAGCCTTCCGGATGCCGAAGCGCGCGGTGGTTTCGTCTTCGTCCCAGTCCTGACGCGGCTGGACGAAGGTCATGTCGTCTTCGGTCTCCTCCGAGATGGGTCGGAATTTTGGAAGCGGCGCTTCCGTTCGCGTTTGGTCCTCGTAGTCGTCGAGGTCGAAGATGACGCTCTTGCGAACGTCAGGGCGGAACTCGCTGAGCTTCATGGCCTCGAGCGACTCCGTTGAGATGGGCACCGCTTTCGAGGGGGGATGCTCTTTCGGAAAGAGGCTCGCCATCAGGTCCGCGAGTCGCGCAGACGTGAAGTTGGGCTGCCGCTTGTACAGAAAGCGGGTCAGTGCCTCGCCAAACTCGTGCGCGCTGGGGTATCGCGCCGCCGGGTGCTTGGCGAGGGAGCGCATGATGATTTCATCGAGCTCCGGTGGAATGTCCGGGCGAAGGCGCGACGGCGGCGTGATGTTGGCTTTGCGGACCGCGTCGAGGAGCCGGGGGAGGTTCTCCTCCTCGTAGAGCATCTTTCCGGTCAGGAACTCATAGAGCACGATGCCGGTGCTGAAGATGTCGCTTCGGTTGTCGACGGGATCCGCCCACGCCTGCTCGGGCGACATGTAGTAGTACTTGCCCTTGATCACACCGACCTCGGTTTGGCCGCTGCGCATCGCCGCTTTTGCGATCCCGAAGTCGACGATTTTCACTTCGCCGGCGAGACTGATCAGAACGTTCTGCGGTGAAATATCCCGGTGAACGATGTTGAGGGGTGCGCCAGCGACATCGCGTTTGCGGTGGGCGTAGTCGAGACCCTTGCAGACCTCGCTCATTAGATACACGCAGACATCGATGGGGATCGTGGCGCGTTTGGCCGCTGCGCGTTTCAGCAGCTTGTAGCCGTCCGCCCCATCGATGTACTCCATCACAATGAAGTAGGTTCCTGTGTTCGGAAGATGGCCGAGGTCGAAGGTCTGCCCGATGTTCGCGTGATTCAACAGAACCGAAAGCTTCGCTTCGTCCACGAGCATTTGAACGAAGTGATCATCCTCGGAGAACTGCGGATGAATCAGCTTGATGGCGACGAGCTTTTCGAAGCCGCCGACGCCGCGCGCTTTCGCGACGTACACCTCCGCCATGCCTCCCACGGCAATGCGTCGGAGGAGGGTGTAGGGGCCCAGGGAGCGGGGAAGGTTAGCTCGCCCTGCAAGCGGCACGTTGCATTCTCAGCTGAAAAGTCTAGCCCCTTGAGGATACTGAGGATTTCGGTTTTTTTCCACGAAGTGACCTTGCCGCAAGGTGCAACGTTTGGAAATTCCCCGACTTCAGACCATTCGCAGCCGGAGTGTGTTAGAGCCAGCCCATGAGCGACCAAGAGCGACCGGGCCCTCGGATCACCGCGGATATGCTCCGCGACATCGGCCTCTTCGGCGGTCTCGACGACGAGACGCTGGGTCTGCTGGCGCGCGAGCTGCCGACGTTCACCGCCGATATCGGTGCTCCGGTCGTCGAAGAGGGCGACACCTCCCGCGAGATGTTCGTGGTCATTGGCGGGGAGCTCGAGGTCGTGAAAAAGGGCCCCCGCGGGGGTGAGTTCCGCGTGGCGCTTTTCGGGCCGGGGGACTGGTTCGGCGAGATGTCGATCCTCGATGTGCAGCCTCGCTCTGCGACCGTTCGCGCGGTCGCGCCGACGATGCTGGTTCGGGTGACGAACGAACACGTCGAAAAGCTACTCTACCGCCGCGATCTCAAGGCGTACTCGCTGTTGATCATGAACATCGCTCGCGAGCTGAGCCGGCGGCTGCGCGTCGCCGACGGGATCCTCGGGCAGTTTGTGACGACGTATACGCAGCGCACGGACTGACTCGGCCCGGCGACGCCAGGCTACGCGAGCTCGCGGTTGTCGATGAGGCGCGTCGCGCCGACGTGGGCGGCGATCACGACCGTGGCGGTTTCGACGACTCCGCGGAGGGAGCGCAGGTCGTCGGGATCGACAACGTCGACGTAGTCGATGCGGTCGGTGACTTCGGCGACGGGAGCTCGCGTGATGCTGCGGAGCACGTCGGCGTCGCGTTCCCCAGCGTTCCATGCGTCCTCGGCTGCAGCGAGCCCGCGACTGAGGCCAAGCGCCCGCGTTCGGTCCTCGGCGCTGAGGTAGCGGTTGCGTGAGGAGAGCGCGAGACCGTCCGCTTCGCGAACGATCGGGTGCCCGACGACCTCCACCGGAAAGGAGAGGTCACGGACCATTCGAACGATCGTGCGCCACTGCTGGTAGTCCTTCCGCCCGAAGACGGCGAGACAGGGACCCGTGAGGAGAAAGAGCTTCGAGACCACGGTGGTCACGCCCTGGAGGTGCCCCGGGCGATGCGTTCCCTCCAGCGGCTCGGTCACACCCGCCACCGTGACGCTTGTGGAAAAGCCCGTTGGGTACATCGCGGCGGGGGAGGGTGCGAAGATTAGGTCGACCCCGCGCGCTTCACAGGCTGCGGCGTCGGTTTCGAGGGTTCGCGGGTATTGGTCGAGGTCCTCGTTCTCCCTGAACTGGAGGGGGTTGACGAAGATCGTCACCACGCGAAAGTCAGCCTCGGCCGCGCGGTCCACGAGGGCGAGGTGTCCCTCGTGAAGGGCGCCCATCGTCGGGACCAGTCCCACTCGCGCCCCGCGACCGCGCGCCTCATCACACGCGGCGCGAAACGCGTCGAGCTCATGCACAATCCGCATGGTCGCCCCCGAGACTTCTAGGCTTGGGGACCGTATCCAGCGGCGGCCTGAATCGGCACCACCTCCGCCGGCGCTTTCTTCACCTCGCCAAAGCCGTGCTCCTCGGTGGGAAAGCTTCCGGCTTTGACCTCTTCGCAGTAGCGCGCGACCGCGGCGACGCCTTCCTCGAAGAACTCGGCGTAGCGCTTCACAAAGCGCGGCCGAAGATCGGGCGTCAATCCGAGCAGGTCGTAGGAGACGAGCACCTGACCGTCGCAGTGCGGGCCGGCGCCGATGCCGATGGTGGGAATGTCGATCGCTTCGCTGATACGCGCCGCGAGGTCGCTGGGAATCCCTTCGAGGACCAGGGCAAACGCGCCCGCTTCCGCCACTGCGACCGCATCGTCGACCACGCGTTCGGCGGCCGATTCGGTCTTGCCTTGAACGCGAAAGCCGCCCATCGCGTGCACGCTTTGCGGGGTGAGTCCGACGTGACCGACCACCGGAATGCCGGCGCGTACGATGCGCGAGATCGTGGGCGCTGCGTCCGCCCCCCCTTCGAGCTTCACCGAGTGTGCGCCGCCTTCGGAGAGGAAACGTCCCGCGTTGCGAAGGGCCTCCTCGGGACTCACCTGGTGACTCAGAAAGGGCATGTCTCCGACGACGTGCGCAAAACGTCGGCCGCGGGCAACGGCGCGACAGTGGTAGATCACCTCGTCGACGGTCACCGGGAGCGTCGTGTCGAGGCCCTGCACGACCATCCCAAGGGAGTCGCCGACGAGGAGCATTTCGACCCCGGCTTCGTCCAGCATTCGCGCGAAAGTCGCGTCGTAGGCGGTCACCATCGTGATGCGCTCGCCGCGATCCTTCATGCGGCGCAATCGCGGAACGGTCACCGGCCGGCGACGGTCGGAGGGTTGCTTCATGACTCTGAGGACTGTCCAGTCGCGGCCGAGGAAACTCCCGGTCCACGCCTTTCAGCTATCTTCACCCTAACACGGGGTGGAGCCGTGAAAAGCCGTCGCTTCGAAAAACCTAGGAAGCGCAAGGATCGAGCGAACTTGGCCTATTCCTCTTCGCTTCGGCCAGCGTCGTCTTCGTCTCGGCTCTCCGCGTCATCTTCAGCTTCGTCGAGGGCCCGCGCGCGCTTCAACAAACGCTTCGATTCATCCTCGAGGCCGAGCTCCCCAAGAAGCCGTCCCGCTTCCCGATAGTAGAGCGCGTGGTTGTCTCGGTCGGACCCTTTGGCGAGCTGCGCGTAAAGGTCCGCAGCGCGATCCAACTTGCCGACCTTTTCGTGAAGCTCCGCGAGCTTTCTCGCCGAGCGCGGCGGAAAGTCGAGAATGTTCCGGCTCGTCATGAAGGAGATCACCGCTTCGAGTTGCGCGATGGCTTCCTGGTCACGTTCCGCCATCGCGTACGCATGGCCGAGTTCCTGGAACACGACCCAATCGGGTCGAATGTCGTCCATGAGCGTCGCCCCCGCTTCGAGGACCTCGATGCCTTCCTGCAGGTGATCGTGGTCGCGGAGGAAAACGCCCATCACGAAGTAGGGGCGATGATCTTGTTCGAACTCGTCGACCGCGCGCTCGTAGAACGACATCGCTTCCTCGAACTCACCGTCTTCTTGCGCGATGCTCGCGAGCTCGATGTACGCAGCGAGAAGCGGCTCTCCCACCTCGTCGTCGGACAGACTATCCACGAACTCGACGAGCGCGTCGCGCCCGCCGTCCCGGTCTCCCGTTACCAAGCGTGCGCGTCCGACCTCGAGCCAGAGGTAGCGAGGCGCATCGGCGCCCTCCAGAACCTTTTCGAGAAGCGCGAGCCCTTCCTCCGCGCGGCCGTCGTGCACGGCGAGGATTCCGTCGGCGAAGGTGTCGCCATACTCGTCGTACTCGTCGGCCTGCGGACCTTCCCAGCTCCCGCTGATCAGCACCCAGCGTTCTTCGTCGGTCACGTCGTCGGTGACGTTGGCGAGCTCCACGGCATCGTCGCGCTCCAGCTCGTCGACGACGCTCTGCGCCGTCTCCCGGACATCTGTGCTGACGGCGACCTCGAGGGCCCCGGTGAGTTCCTGTCGCGCGAGGTCGAGGTCGCCCTGGCGAATCAAGCGCCGCGCCTCGTCCACGCGCCCGAGCGCGATTTCGTTGCAGCACTCGTCGATGCGCTCTTGAAGATCTGCTTTGAGGTCTCCGCTCGCACCCTCGATCGCGCGTTCGAGTTCAATCTTCGCGCTTCCGAAGTCGCCGTCGTCCATCAGGCGTTCGGCCCGCGCTTTGCGATCCTCGGGGCTCTTGCCACCGAAGAGTTTTCCAAAGAGGCCCACTACTTCACCCCCTTCTTCTTGAGCCGCTGTTTGGCGGCCGTTTTCAGCGCGTTGGCGACGCCGCGGCTCCGGGAGAGGGCCTTCAAGTCATTCGGTCGGAGATGTCCAAGGAACTTCATTGCGATGCCGACGGGAGTCTTCGGGTTGAAGAGCAGGCTGCGCTTAACTTCATAGCTGCGAACCCACTCTTTGCGGTTTGAGATGTAGCGGAGGATGTCCTCGCCGATTTCCTTGGAGTGGGCGATGCCGGCGGCCTCCGCGACCGTCATCGAGGGCGAGCTGATCGCCGCAAAGCTCACAAGCCGGTTGGGGTCTCGAACCAGAATCGACCGCGCCGCGCCATCGCCGACGATCGCAAGGCGGAGCTTTTCCGACGTCTTCATCTCACGAATGCGAAAGCTGAGCGGCTTGAACTTCTCCTTGAGCTCTTCCGTTCCGTCCACGCGGTCGATGTCGATCGCCGCCTCGTCGTTCGCTTCCTCGAGCACCTCCGAGAACATCGTGTCGCTCGGAAGCGGCTCGTCGGTGGGCTCGGCGATGAGTTCGCCCTGAATCGCCTCCACGTGTGCTTGAAACGACGGAATGCCTGTCAGCTCCACGCCGTTGCGAGCACAGAGCTCGACCAGACGGTCCGCCGTCGACATGCGGGTGTTCTTGTTTTTGTAGAGCGCTTCGACGATCAGCGGCGCGCCGAGAAGTCGTTGCTGGTTGATCGCGATGAGCTCCGAGAGTTTCTCGCTGCAGCTCGCTGCGACTTCGGCGATGACTTCGTCGGGCGTGGTGTGTGATTGAACGAGACGCTCAAGGACTTCCTCGCGCGCACGAAAGTGTTGGGCCAGCGCCCCCGCTACCGCGGGATGAAGCTCCCCCTCCACCGCTGGCAGGAGAACACCGTGGGGCAGTTCGATCAGCGTTCCCTTTGCGGCTTCGGCGACCTTGGCGTCGGAATCTGCAGCGAGCTGCGCTAGCAGTGTGACGAGCCCCGCGCCTTTGACCGGTACAAGGCCCTTGGCGGCCATCATTTTGGCCGGCGTGGGAGCGTTGGGGTCGCCGAAACGTTGGAGGTTTTCCGGAAGTTCGCTCTTCGAGAGCGGCAGCGCGGTCGCC
>JBCDAA010000136.1:0-20371 GCA_039186435.1 Myxococcota bacterium
AGATCCGCTCTGGAACGGATCGCCGCGGCTTGGTAGCGAGTGGTGTGCGGATGGTTTGCGCAGCCCTGCTCGTCGCATGCAGCGGATCGGTCTCGGATCCCGCGGCGTCGGCGTCGGAACCGGCGGTCTCGGAACCGGCGGTCTCGGAACCGGCGGTCTCGGAACCGGCGGTCTCGGATCCGCCGTCGGATCCGCCGTCTGATCCAGCGGACGAAGCAACGGAGCCGGAAGTTCCCGCCTTCGATCTCTTGCCCAGCGTGGCGACGCGGCTTTCGGTCTCGACCACAACGCCTTCGCTTCGCAGCGGACCGCGTTTTCTGCTCGACGGCAACCCCGCGACGTCTTGGGCGAGCCACCGAGGCGATGATGACGCCGTCATCGAGTTCGAGCTGCCGACTGCGGCCAAGGTGGAACGTCTGGAGATGACGGCCGGGTTTACGCAGCGCGTCGATGGCCACGACCGTTTCACCGAGAACCTACGCATCACCAGAGTTCGCGTTCAGTATCTGGACCGCGTGGTGGAAGTGAACCTGGATCCCGAACGACGCGATCTTCAGCCGATCAATATTCAGGGAGGTGGAGGTCGGTGGCGAATCGAGATTCTGGAGACGATCCCGGGGACGCGCCGCAACTATCGCGAGGTGTGTGTGAGCGAGCTTCGGGCGATCGGCCGTGCGCCTCAGTCCGCCATCGGTGGGAACCCAACGCTCTACCTCGGCGGGTTTTCGGAGGGGACTCCAGTGGACGACATCGCGCAGGCGCGGGTGGACGTCGCGAATGTGCGCGGCAGAGTCGATACGCTCTCCGGGTGGAGCGGCGAGCTCTCGGTCCTTTTTGACGCGTACCCCATGCGCTGTGGACTTCCTGGGTTTCGCCGGCGCGTCGAGCGACACCTCCTGGCGGCCCAGGGGGCGGCAGAGGGCAACGAAGACGCCCACGCCGACTTTGAGTGGCTTCGCTGTCCCGGCGAGTTTGCTGCGCTGGATGAGGTGTACGAGGGGCGGCGCGTGGCGCGGGACGCGATGGAGGCTGCCGCGCACAACTACGAGACGTCGACGATCGAACTAAGCGCGGCGTTCGACAGCTGGTCCGAGGCCTGCCTTCGGCGTCTTGGTCCCGACGATCCTCTTCGATGGAGCGACGAGAAGAGCGAGTTCTTCGATGCCGCGGAGGCGCTTTCGGCGGCGCTTGCACGTCTTGAGGACGCAGTCCCCGATCGGCCGTAGCAGGATTTCGCAAGTTGCGAGATCCTCAGGGAGATGCGGTGGTTGCTTTGGGTGATGGTGGCGTGCAGCGATCCTTCGCCGGTGACACCTTCGGAGCCTTCGGGTCCGGTGGTCTCGCCTCCGGAGCCTGCGCCTTCGACCGCGCCCGCAGCTGCGCTCGATCCGCCATTGGAACCCTTGGATGCGCATCGTATGCGTGGCCCCGCGCGTTCTCTGTGCGGGGTGGTTCGCCGGCTCATGGACGACACGGAGGTGGACTGCGACCTCGTCTGGCTCCGGCAGCGGGACGAGGAGGGCTATATCGACGTGCGCGAAACCCTCGCGCCGGCGCCGCCGATCCTTGCAGTCCACTTCGTCGCGATTCGCTTCGATCCGGCGGAGGACGACGCGATGTGCGGGCTGCTCGTGCGCACGGAAGCCGGATGGTTTGGGCACGACGTCGGCGAGCTCCTTTGCGAGAACTCCGGCAGCGTGCGCGTCGGTGTCACGGCGAGTCTTCGATGGGAGGCCATCGGGCCCGCGGGCGAGAAACGGCTCGTGGCAGAGGTTCGCGAAGAGACCAGCCACTTCACCGACGGGACGTCCGACCGGCGTTCGGTGATCATCTGCGGGGAACGCGACCAGCGGATGAGCTGTTATTCGCTTCAGCAGCAGGAGACCTTTGGGGTTGCGCCGAGCGGTGAGGGAACGCCTGGGCGCGCGTGGAGCGTCGAGCTTCACTGGCAGCCAGGCGATCGACTTCTTGTCGGCGCCCACGACGCCCCGGAACACCCGCGCCGACCGCCGGACCCTGGTCTCTACGAAATCCGCTTCTAGACTACGCGCGTTCGCGCGAGCCTCGTGCGCAGTGTTGCTCGTGCGCAGTGTTGCTCGCGCGCAGTGTTGCTCGCGCGTGGTGTTACTCGTGCGTAGTGTTACTCGTGCGTAGTGTTACTCGCCTTGTTCGGCGGCGGCGCGGGCTTCGCGTTCTCGCTGTCGGGCGTCAGCCTCGATCGGACCACCAGGCTCGAGCTCTTGGGCGCGTTGAAACGCCCGCGCCGCCTGGCGGTAGCGACGAGCCTGGACGAGGATCCGGCCCTCGGTAAACGCCGCAAGGGCAGCCCGCGAGTCGCGGGGGTACTCGCGCACGACGCGGCGGAGGAAGGGCAGCGCAGCGAGAGGCCGCCCCGAGAGGCGCGCCTGATCGGCTTGGCGCATCAAGGCTTCGACGCCTTCGTCCTCGGCCCCTTCGTCCTCGGCCCCTTCGTCCTCGGCCCCTTCGTCCTCGGTGGGTGCATCCTCGGCTGGTGCGTTCGGTGCGTCCCCGGGCGGTGCGTCCCCGGGCGGTGCGTCCCTGGGCGGTGCGGGCCGTGCATCTTCTCGTGACCTATTCGTAGGGTTCCGCGCTTCCGATGGCATAGCGCGCGCCGCCAGGCGTTCGTCCGAATCGTTGGTTCGAACGCGCTGCGGTCCGTCGGCGCCCGCCTCGTCGTTCGTGGCGCGGTCGGCGTTCGTGGCGCGGTCGGCGTTCGGATCGGTCTCATCGACCGGGGTCTCGTTGGCGGTGGTCTCGTTGGCGGTGGTCTCGTCCGCACTCCCGTCGCGAGGGTTCTCGATATTGTCGACAACGCCAGGATCGGCTCTCGGCGGAAACGCACCACTTTCTCCGGCGGCGAGTTCGCGTTCACCTCCGCCCCACGCAACGGAGACGCGACCTTCTTCGACCGTCACCCGCGTCGTCACACCCTCACGGGCAACGACGAACCGTGTGCCCAGGACACGAACCCGAACGTCGCCCGCGTGAACGTCAAAGTTCCGCTGAGGATTGCGGCGAACCGCGAACGTAGCCGCGCCGGCACGCAGCTCGACCTTGGTGTGGTGTACGGATGCGTGTGCCACCACCGCTCGGGTCGCCGGGTCGGTCGACGTAATCGAAGTGCCGTCGGCGAGCTGCAGATCTTCCACCCCATCGAGGGTGTGATCGTGGGCCGGCCAGATCACGAGTGCCGCCGCTGCCGCCGCGAGCGTCGTGACTCCGACGACGATACGACTGCGCCGCTTCGCCCGTTTGGTCTCGTGCAGGCGACGGAGTTGAGCCTCCGCGTGCTCGGACGACCAGGGGACGCGGGCGTCGCGCAAGACCTTCGCGGGATCAACCATCGCTCTCGCTCCTGAGCCCACGAGCCGTCTGCACATGAAGAGGACGTGCGCTAGTCACGGAACGCCTCCTGAAGCGCTGTGTGTGCGCGCACCACCCAGCGGTGCGCGGTCGCGCGCGATACCGAGCAGTACGCCGCAATCTGCTCCAGTGGTTCGTCCTCCACGTACCGAAGCACCCACGCGATCCGAAGGTTTGCGGGAAGGCTGTCGAGGACTCGACGGACGTCGCGGAGCATTGCGTGATGTTCCGCATCGGGTCCCGCGGCTTCCTCGGGGACGGCCTCGAGACCAAAGAAAAACCGCACGCGCCGACGACGGATTCGGCGCCGGGCGACCCGCACGGTGATCGTCGCCAGCCACGCACGAACCGCTCCGGGGTCGCGGATCGCGTGAAGTCGTTTGGACGCCTTAAGAAAGACGTCTTGGACGACATCGTCGACGTCCTGTGGTTGTCCAAGGATCCGAAAGGCCACGCGAGACACATAGGCAGAGTGCTCTCGAAAGAGGGTGTCTAGGCGAAGGGAAGCGCGAGGAGCCCCCTCGGACGCGCTCGATGCCGCCGGGAGGGAAAGGTGTGTCACATCGTTAGGTGCCCCCACGCTCGCCCTTTGTCTCATCGCGTTCGAAGAATTCTGGCGAAGTCCGAACCCACGGCAATACTTGCGCTATTCGGAGGGAGCGACCAGCCCTGGGCTCGCGTTGGGTTGCGGCGGTGGTGATCCTGCTCGTGCAGGCGGGACGAGTGGGTGCGGCCTGCCCTGAACGGTCGGCTCTCGAGACGCCGCTTCGCGTCGAAGGGGTGGATCCCGCCACGGTGAGGATCGATTGCCGCGAGGACACTGTTCGCGTTCACGTCCGCCGGGGCGGGATGCAGCGCTCTCGGACCCTCGCAAACGCCTCGGACCGGGAGGGCCTTCCGCGCCTGATCTCTCTCGTGGCTTCGGAGCTGTCCCGCGATCTGCGGGAGGTGCCTTCGTCGCCGGAACCGCCGGCGTGGCGTGTCGGGGTTGGCGCGGAGGCGAACCTCGCGGTTCCCGCCGTGGTCGGTTCCTACGGGGCAACGACGTGGGTGCACTGGGGGGTTCGCTCGTTTCGACTCCAGATTGCGGGAGGCGTCCGGGTCGGGCGTTTTCGAGGCGAGGCAAGCGTCGTGCGCGGGATTCATGCGGTCGGATCGCTTGCCGGGGGCGTGGCCCTCGGGCCGACGGTGCTCTCCCTCGGGTACGCGGCGGGCGTGAGCCGTTTTGTTCCGCTCTCGGTCGACAACGGCTTCGTGGGCCGGCGTCGCACCGCAGGGTGGTCCGGGCCTCTTCTTCGTGGTGTCGTTTTCGTGGCGCTATCCCGCACCCTGCTTTGGGTGAGCCTGGAGGTGATGGCGCTGGTGCGTCCGGTGAACGTTCGCGTCGACACCACCCAGGCGCGCTACCGCTTTCAAGGCGGGCTCTCGTTCGGAATTTCGTTCGGAGTATGAGACAAAACGTGCGCAGCTGGGCACAACGAAGCATGACGGCATGGAGCCGGATCGTTGCGTCGACACTGCTGGCGGCGTGTGGGGGAAATCCGGCGGTGGTTGTGCCCGTCGATGCGGCGACGGACGCGAGTTCGGAAGGCGGACGCGACGCTGGGGTCGACAGCGGCATGGATAGCGGCACGGACAGCGGAATGGACAGCGGCTGCAGCACTACGCCGCCCGAGCTGCAGTGCGCGTTGTCGGCGGCGGAGCTCGTTGTGTGCTTTGAGCACGCGGCGGGGTGCCCAGGCGACGTAGTCGATGTCGGGGTCTTCGTTCGTGGGCCCGAGGGATGCGAGAACACCCTTCAGGCGACAGGTACGTTTGCGACGGGCGAGTTCGCGTTGGCCAATCCGCGGGACCAGAACGACCCCATCGGTGGACGCTGCATTCGGCGAGACCTCTGCGGGATCTGTTCGCCGCCGAGCGTGGACTGGGCGATTCTTCGCGGCGATGCGGTCGGGGTCGACGCGTGTCCGATGCTCTACCCGATCGGCCGGATGGACACGATTCAGCTCGAGATTCCTGCCGACCTGGCGCCGGGGGACTACCCGCTCGCGGTGACCGGAGGCCGCGTCTTTGGGATCGAGTCCGCGTGCGGTTCCGACACCCGGACGATTCTCGGCCCGACGATTACCGTTGTCGAGCCCTGAACGCGATGAGACGGACCTGGGTGTGGGGGGCACTACAGGTCATGACGAGCTTAAGAGTTGTGTGGGTCGCCTCGTGTCTCTTGGTGTGCTGCGGAGGAAGTAACGATCCGTCCGACGGTAGTGTCGACGGAGCGGTCGACGCCGGCGAACGGGACGGCGCAACAACCGACGGCGCGACAACCGACGGCGCGACAACCGACGGCGCGACAACCGACGGTGCCGTGGACGGAGGCATCGACGCATCGATCGATGCAGACGTCGATGCCGGCGTTGCAATGGACGCGGACGTGGATGCGATGGATGCGGACGTTGACGCTGCGACCGACGCCGGGGTCGATGGGAGCTCGGGCTGCAGGGCACCGGCCCCGACGCCGCAATGCGCGTTCTCGGCAACGGAGCTGACGGTCTGTTTCGAAAACGCGGCCGGTTGCCCGGGGGATGTTGTCGACGTCGACGTCTACGTGTTGGGCCCCGACGGGTGCGAGAACACGCTCCAGGCGACGGGCACCTTCGCGCTCGAGGACTTTCGACTCGCCAATCCACGCATGCAGACGGACCCCATCGGAGGACAGTGCATCCGCCGCACGATCTGTCGGTCGTGCTCTCCACCGAGCGTGGACTGGGCGCTTCTTCGAGGGACCGCCGTTGGCGTGGCGGCGTGCCCAGAGGAGTACCCGATCGGTCGCGTCGACACGATTCGCCTCGAGATTCCTGCAGGTACGGCCGCGGCGGACTACCCGCTCGCGGTGACCGGCGGTCGCGTCTTCGGAATCGAAGCGGCATGCGGTTCCGACACCCGAACGATTCTTGGGCCGACCCTCACCGTCGTTGATCCCTAGCGGTTCGATACCGACATGGAAAACAGGTAACGAAACACGCGATTTTGTCTTGACGTAAAAATATACCGGAATTATTTTTCGTGCTTAGGCACGATGGGCTACGACTTCAAGAATCTCAAGGGTGATCTCGCAGGCGGTTTTGTCGCGGGCGTGATCGCGCTCCCTCTCGCGCTCGCATTCGGCGTGCAATCCGATCTCGGCGCTGCGGCGGGTCTCTACGGCGGCATCGCGGTGGGCATCTTTGCGGCCCTCTTCGGAGGCACGAGAACGCAGGCGTCCGGCCCCACGGGACCAATGACCGTGGTGTCCGCGTCGATCGTCACCTACGCGAGCGCGACCGCGGGAAGCATCGAAGCAGGACTCGGCATCGTGCTCTTGTCCTTTCTTGCGGGCGGCGTGTTTCAGATGGTCCTCGGCTTTCTCGGCGTCGGCAAATACGTCCGCTACTTTCCGTACCCCGTCGTCTCCGGCTTCATGAGCGGCGTAGGTCTGATCATCGTCTTCCTTCAGATCTGGCCTTTCCTCGGTTCTTCCTCGCCGAAGTCGACCGTCGACGTGTTTCTCCACATCGGTGAACCGCTCGCGAACATCAACTGGGCGGCGGTCGGCCTCGGCACGCTGACGCTCGCCGTGTACTACATCTTTCCGCGCATCACGAAGGCGGTGCCTGCGGTACTCGTTGCGCTTCTGACCGGAACGGGCGTTGCGGTGGCGACCGGTCTCGACGTGCCGACCATCGGTGACATTCCGAGCGGCTTTCCGGCACTACGGATCTCCGAGATGCTCGCCGTCGATCCCTCGCATTTTCGATTCATCATCGAGTCGGGGATCACCCTCGCGCTTCTCGGATCGGTCGACTCCCTTCTCACCTCCGTGATCGCGGACAACATCACGAAGGACCGCCACAACAGCAATCGCGAGCTGATCGGTCAGGGTATCGGCAATATCATCGCGTCGCTCTTTGGCGGCATTCCTGGCGCCGGCGCGACCAAGGGCACCGTGGTGAACATCAACGCGGGCGGTAAGACGCGCCTTTCGGGCGTGACCCACGGGGTGTTTCAGCTCGCGGTGCTCCTCGGCGCCGGCGCCTTTGCCTCGTACATTCCGCTCTCGGTGCTTGCCGGTCTGCTCATCTCGGTGGGCTTCGCCATCGTCGACACCCGCGGCATCAAGCACCTCAAGCACGTTCCGCGCGCAGATGCGGTCGTCATGCTGCTGGTCCTTGGCTGGACCGTCTTCGGCAACCTGATTCACGCGGTCGGGATCGGTATCGTCCTGGCGAGCGTCCTCTACATGAAGAAGTCCTCGGACCTCGCGGAAGCGGAGTCCTCCATCGACGACCTCACAGACCTGCCGCCGGAGGAAGTCTGGGACGACGAGGCCGACATTCAGACGACCTTCGACGACAAGGTCTTCATCAAGCATCTAGTGGGGCCGCTCTTCTTCGGCTTCACGTCCGGCTTTCGCGCGCTCGCGGAATCCCTCGACGAAGACACGCGCGTGCTGGTGGTGCGGATGGACCGCGTTCCCTACATCGATCAGTCCGGGCTCTACGCCCTCGAGGACACGATCGTTCGGCTGCAGCAGCGAGGGACGAAAGTCTTGATCACAGGGTTGCAGGAACAGCCCCTCGCGATGTTGGAGAGTATTCAGTTGATCCCCGATGTGGTCGCAGAAACCCACGTGCTGTCGACGATCGGGGAAACGACCCGCTGGCTGAAGGCCAACCTGACGCCCGCGTAGGGTTTACTCCGCGAAGAGCTCCTGCCGCGCGCGCTCGCAGACCGCGACGACCGCGGCGGAGCGAAGTCGCCGCTCAAGCGTGATCGCGTAAAAGCGGTCGCGGACTTCGGGAACCGTTCCAAGGAGGTGCACGCCGTACTGTTTTCGAATGCTTGCCTCGACGACGCTCGGCGCCGCGAAAACGCCGTGGCCGCCCGCCCCGAGACTCTTCATGAGCGCGCTGTCCTCGACCTCGCCCACGAGCTCCGGATGGAGTCCCTGGCGCGCAAACCATTCGTCGAGCGCGCGCCGGATGGAGGTTTCGAAGGTCGGGAGAAGGAGCGGCGCGCCGTCGAGGCTTTGCGGAAAGTTTCGGCGCAAGCGACGGGCGAGGCGTGGCACTGCGAAGAAGCCGAGGGAGCTCTCGCCGAGGAAGTGGTTAAAAGCGCGTACGCTCGACGTTGGGGGAACTGGTGCATCCGCGATCACAAGGTCGAGCTCGTGAGTGGCGAGGCGCGCGAGGAGGGTGTCGAATCGATCCTCGTGGCAAATGAGGCGCACCGGGTCCTCTAGCTCGAACACCGGCGCGAGCACCTCCCGCGCGACGAGTTTGGGGACCACTCCCGTAAGCCCCACGACGATCGAGTTTTGCCGGACGACTTCCCCCTGGGCGACGCGCAGAAGTTCGTCGCCGAGGGAAAAGATCTGCGCCGCGTAGCGCTCGATGACGTGACCGAACGCGTTGAGCTTGAGGCGCTTGCCTTGGCGATCGAAAAGCGGTGCACCGAGGGCCTCTTCGAGGCTCTTGAGCTGGGTGCTGATCGTGGAGTGCGAAAGACGGAGAGCGCGCGCGGCCGGAAGAATCCCGCCCTCGCGGACGACCACGTGAAAATAGAGGAGGTGGTGGTAGTTGAGCCAGTCCATCCGGGATTCCTATGTTGATAAAACCGACGTTTTGCGTTCAGCTTTTCTCTCTTGTGGACATAGAGGTGAGCCCCAGAGTTGCAATTGGAGGTTGCTCATGGAGATCACCGTTCGTTTTGATGGATTGGATTCCTCCGGCTCCGCCCTCGGGTTCGTCGTCGACCGCTGCCGTAGTGTTCTCGGTCGGTTTTCGTCGCATCTACGGGGTGTGAGGCTGGTGTTCGCGGAGGATGGGGGGCGCCAACGACAGGTTCGCTGCCGCGCTGCGGTGCATCTCGAGTCTGGCGATCACGTTCTCGTCACGCGGGTGTGCAACACGCCCTACAGCGCCGCCGGAAAGGCCCTCCGATCCGTGCGGAGCGTGGTGGCCCAGAAGGTTGGCCGAGGCGCGCGCGCTCGCTAGCGAAGTTCCTTTCGACGAAGCGCGGCGCGGAGTACCGTCCTCACGTGCGTTTGCTGATGGCTTGGGTGCTGCTCGCGGCTGCGTGTGGCGACGATTCTTCCGCCGAGCGTGATTCTGGTTCGGACGCGGCGGTGGATACAGGCGCGGAAGACACGGGCGCCGAGGATACCGGCGCCGAGGATACCGGAACGCGTGATTCAGCCCTGCCGGATGCGCCCGCGGATGTAGGGGTGGCGGACGCGGGCGGGCCGGTGAATCCTCTCGAGGGCGCGGGCGCGGTGGAGCTCGTCGCGGAGATGCACGAGGGCCGTATGTTTCGCTTTCTGGAAGGGCCCCACTGGCGTCCGGACGGAACGCTTGTGTTCTCGGATCTCTCCTTTGGGGACGCGGCGAATACGACGATCTTCTCGCTCACGCCGCCGAGTTCGATTTCGGTGCTTCGCCGCCCGAGTGAAGGCGCCAACGGAAACGCGACCGGACCGGACGGCGATCTCTACAGCTGCCTGCAAGGCGGTCGCCGCGTTGTTCGCGGAACCGGCAGCGCGATCGACGTCTTCGCGCGCTTCGAAGGAGATCGCTTCAATGCGCCGAACGATTTGGTCTTTCGAAGCGACGGCACCTGGTACTTCACCGACCCGGGTTTTGGCGTCGACATGAGCGACCAGGATCTGTCCTTTCGCGGCGTCTTTCGGGTGACGCCTGCGGGTGAGATCAACGCGGAGTACACCGATGCAGACAGTCGCCGCCCGAACGGGGTTGAGTTGAGCGTGGATGAAGCGACGCTCTACGTTGCGGATACCGAACGGCAGATGGTGCGCGCGTTCGAGGTGGCAGCGGACGGAACGCTTTCCGGAGAACGAGCCTTTGCGACCGGGATTGGCGGCGCGGACGGAATGGCGGTCGACGCCGCGGACAACCTCTACGTGACGAGCAGCAGCGGAGTGCAGGTCTTTGCCCCCGACGGCACCCGCTGGGGCACGATCGAAGTTCCGCGCGCGCCGGCGAACTGCGCCTTTGGAGACGACGATCGACGCACGCTCTACATCACCGCGCGTGAGGGTTTGTACCGCGTGCGGCTCCCGGTGCGGGGACGTTAGAGCCCCTCGAAAATACCGTCGCGCGCTTGAGGGTCACCAAGCGGTCGGCTTCGGATAGCGGCGATCGCGCGTCGTCAGAGGAGTTGCCATGAGGTGGCCCGAAATCCCTGCGACGACCTTTTCGAGAGCTGCCTGAACCGGTTCTTCACTGCCGCGCCGGTGCGCGTTCAGCGCGCACATTCCCGTGAACCAAAGCGGTCCTGCGATTACGTTAAACGAGGGGTAGTACGAACCCATGACGGCGTGAAGAAGGGTCTCGAGCGCGTGGTCGGCGGCCTCCTCGCACCACCCGGCTTGGCTGTCGATCAACGCGCCCGGTGGAACGTCGAGCCACGGCTTCATCTCGTCGTGAAAACGGCGCGAGTCCTGCGACGAGTAGTCGATCAGTCCGGCGAGGCGGGCGAGCGTTTCGTCTCTCGGGGTCGCGACGTAGGACGCGACTCCGGCGAGTTTGTAGGTTGGCGGGCAAACGAGTCTTGGCGCTCGCGGGTGAGGCGACGCTTCGAGCGCGGTCCAGCAGGGCAGCGTGCTTTGGGCGGCGCCCAGCGCGGCGTAGACCGCGAGGGTCGCCGAGGCGTTTTCAAGTTCGGCGAGCCAGGCCTGAAACTCGGGAAAGACGAGGGTCTTCTCCCACTCGTCTTCGCTCTCGGACGGCGTGGCGAGGAGATCCAGATCGGGCGAGAGATGAGAGCGAAGCCAGTCCGGATCGACGCCTTGAGCGAGACGCTCCTCTCGGTAGGTGCGGTCGTCCTGGATCGTGACCTCATGGAGTTCCTGTAGCGATGCACCCCGCTCGGTAAAGCGCGCGCCCCTCAAGTGCGCGCCGTCGAAGTCCGCGCGTGCGTTTGCATCCCGAAGATCCGCGTCTGTGAGATTCGCGTCCCGAAGCGAGGTCTTCGCGAGGTTGGCGCCTCGCAGGCTCGCGCCGCGAAGATCTGCGCCGTCGAGGTTTGCGCCGACGAGATCGGCCCCCGCCAGGTTGGCGCCCCGGAGCGAAACGCCTCGCAGATCGAAACCTCGGAGCGATTCGCCGAGGAGGCGCGCGCCTTCGAAATCGCGTTCTCCCGCCTGATAGCGACGGAGCAGTTCGTTCGGCGAAAGGCGCATGGTGATTACCGCGGGAGGAGTGCGGGGAGCGTGACCACCCCTACCAGAAGCCCGGCGGCGAGGCCTTTGAGCGTTTCGATCAGGAGCACGTAGGGCGTGAAGGGACCCCACGGGACCAGTTCGCTCAGGACCGCGCTGACCACCATCGCGCTGACCCACGCGGCCATGCTGTGAAGGACCCAGGCCGGACTCTGGCACCACTCCACGTTGCTCGCGGCAACGCTCTGGCTCGCGCCGACGGCGACACCGACCACGATGCCGAAGAGCCCTGCCGCGGCGATCATTTGAAAGGGTGACGACACGGAAGGCTCGACAAACGCCATCGCGCTACTGAGGAGCCAGGCGACCCCCATGCCCGCGCCGGTGGCGAGAATCCATCGTATTCGCAGAGGCTCCGGGAGCGCGCGCGACTGGACGGCGCCAAGAACGAATCCTTCGATGGTCCCCACCAGAGGCATGAGGATCGCGAGCGCCCACGGTGCGTCGCCTTCGATCGTCCGGGCCACCAACGCTCCGAGGAGGGTCGAAAGCGCGAGCGCGAGCGCCTCGCCCACCGACGAGGCGAGAACCCAGCGCACGCGCAGCGTCAGCGTCATCGAGGTCGCACCTACTCCAAGCCCGGCGCCTCGCGACCGACCTGCTCGACGTATTCGACGTAGCCGCCGCCATACTGCCGTGTGCCTTCCGGCGTCAGCTCGAGCACGCGATTGGAAACCCGCGAAAGGAATTTTCGGTCGTGGGAGACGAAGAGCATCGTGCCTTCGAAATCGGTGAGCGCCTCGATGAGGATTTCCTTCGTTTCCATGTCGAGGTGGTTGGTCGGCTCGTCGAGGACGAGAAAGTTCGGCGGGTCGTAGAGCATGCGTGCGAGCACGACGCGCGCCTTTTCGCCGCCCGAGAGCACGCTGCACTTCTTGTCGGCGCTCGGTCCCGAAAACCCGAAGGCGCCGGCCAGCGTTCGAAGCTGCCCGAGGCTCGCTGCGGGAAACGCGTTTTGCAGCGTATCGATGACCGTTTCGCTCGGTTTGAGGAGCTCCATCGCGTGCTGTGCAAAGTAGCCGAGTTTGACGCTGGGGCCGACGCGCAGGTCGCCCTGGTCGACCTTCGACTCACCCGCGATGAGCTTGAGGAGCGTCGATTTGCCGGCGCCGTTCACGCCCATCACGCACCAGCGCTCGCCGCGGCGAACTAGGAGGTCGAGGCCCTCGTAGATCACGAGCTCCCCGTAGCGTTTGTGAACGCCTTCGAGGACGGCGACGTCTTCGCCCGAGCGTGGCGGTTTGCGAAACTCGAACTTGCGGCGCTTGCGGCTCCTTGGCGGTGCGACGAGCTCAATCTTTTCGAGCTTCTTCACCCGCGACTGCACCTGCGCCGCGTGGCTGGCGCGCGCTTTGAACCGGGCGATGAACGCCCGCTCTTTGGCGAGCATCGCTTCCTGCCGCGCGTGCTGCGCTTCGGCCTGCGCGTCGGCCAGGGAACGCTGCTTTTCGTAGAAGTCGTAGTCGCCGGTGTAGCTCGTCACCTCGCCGCCATCGATTTCCACGATCTTCGTGACCAGGCGATTGAGAAATTCGCGGTCGTGGGAGGTGATGATCAGCGCGCCTTCGAAGGCCTGCAGAAAACGCTCGAGCCAAACGATCGATTCGATGTCGAGGTGGTTGGTCGGCTCGTCGAGAAGGAGCACGTCCGGCTGCTTGAGGAGGATCTGCGCGAGGGCCACGCGCATCTTCCAGCCGCCGGAGAGGGCGGCGACGTCCTGATCGATCACGCTCTCCCGAAAGCTCAGTCCGGCAAGGATCTCCCTCGCGCGGGCCTCAAGGGAGTAGCCGTCGAGCTCGTCAAAACGCGTCTGTACGAACCCGAAACGCTCCACGAGGCTTTCGAGTTCGTCCATCCGCTCCGGATCTGCCATCGCTTGCTCAAGCTCGCGCAGCTCCGCGCCGATTGCGGAGACCTCACCCGCGCCGGCCATTGCTTCCTCGAGCACGCTGCGGCCGGCCATCTCGCCGACGTCCTGACTGAAGTAGCCGATGGTGG
Source organism: Myxococcota bacterium (assembly GCA_039186435.1). Classification (GTDB taxonomy): domain Bacteria; phylum Myxococcota_A; class Polyangia; order Polyangiales; family Houyiibacteriaceae; genus JALVDI01. The sequence continues at coordinate 13,658 of JBCDAA010000136.1, forward strand.
TGTGTTTGCCGGTGACGACGTTGCCGCTGTCGGGGGTTTCCTCGCCGACGACGAGGCGGAAGATCGTCGATTTGCCGGAGCCGTTGGGGCCGACGAGACCCACGCGCTGTCCCGGTTCCGCGGAAAAGGAGGCGTCCACAAAGAGAAGCTGCTGTCCGTGGCGTTTGGAGACGGAGTCGAAGCGAACGGTCACCCCGCGGTGCTGTCATTCACGACGGCGATGGGCAAGAAGGAAAGCCGCAATTCGACCTCCCGACGGGCGGCACAGAACAACTCGCAACGGGTGGTAGATGAAAATAGCTAAAAAAAGCCAGGCTGTTTTATTGATTCGCGGCGCAGGCTCGGGTGGTAGATGAAAATAGCCAGGCTATTTTGTTGACTCGCGGCGCAGGCGCGTTTAGGGTCTCTATATGCCGCGACTTCGATCCGAGCGTCTGAACGTCGACTCGACGCCGTATTACCACTTGATGTCGCGATGCGTTCGGCGTGCGTTCCTCTGCGGCAACGACCCGCACACGGGCAAGAACTTCGACTACCGGCGGGAGTGGGTGGAGGAGCGTCTCTTTGCGCTAAGCGCCATCTTCGCCGTGGACCTGCATGCCTACGCGGTGATGTCGAACCACGTGCACATCGTGGTTCGGGTCGACATGAAACGAGCGGAAGGGTGGAGCGATCAGGAAGTGATTCGTCGCTACGGAAAGCTCTTTCCTCTCAAGGGCAAGGAGCTCGCTTCGCTTCCCAAGCGCGTGCAGACGCTGCTCATCGCGGCGTGGCGAGAGCGCCTTTGGAGCCTTTCGTGGTTGATGCGCTGTCTCAACGAGTCGATTGCGCGCCGGGCGAACGCGGAGGACGACTGCACAGGCCACTTCTGGGAAGGGCGATTCACCTGCCAGCCGCTCCTCGACGAAGCCGCGTTGCTCACCTGTATGGCCTACGTTGACCTCAACCCGGTTCGAGCGGGGATGACCAAGTCCCTCGAGAAGTCGACACATACGTCGATCGCGAAGCGCATCGCCCAAGCACCGGATGGGCCCAAGGGACTGACGCCTTTCGCGGACCAGGTTCCGGAGCGTTCACGTCGCACGATCATTCCAATGGCGTACCTCGATTACCTTGAGCTCCTGCGGTGGACGAGTCGTTCTCTTCGAACGCGCGGTGACCTGCGAGGCACACCAAGGCTCCTTGGCGAACGAGGTCTCCCCAAGACCGCGTTCCTCGCTTTAATGCGCGATCACCTACGACCCGCGAGGGTCCTCGGTCACGTCGACCTGGTGCACGCCTTCGCTGATGCGCAGCGCAAGAAGTGGGTGCAGGGAAAAGGCGAGGCGAGGAAGCTCTTTCAGGAACGCACGCCGCTGAACAGAGCGTGATCCAGGACAGTCGCAAAGGGATGCGCCGGATTGGCGTTCGAGAGCAAGGCGCGATGAGGAGGAAATCCGAGGATTTGCGACGAGGTGCAACGCGCCATCGGGCGCCAAGACAACTCGAAGGACGGAATAGAAACGGGACGCTCTCCGTGGGGGCGAAGAGCGTCCCTGGGTCCCCGCTCGTCATACGTGGGGTCGGGCGATGTGCCGGGAGAGGTTAGCGCCCAAAGATCATCGGAGTCTTATTGCAGGCGAATGCTGCCGCTCGGCGGCGCGTAGCGAAAGCGTCGCGCGGGAATGTCGCGGTTGAAGCGCATGCGTCGCAGCTGGAAGTGGTTGCGGTTGCCCTCGTGGTCGTCGATGCGGATGCGGTGCACCACGCCGGCGCGTCGGGAGTCGCCGTCGACGTAAAGGAGGATGCGAAAGATGCGCGGGTCGGAATCGCGCGGTCGCAGCTCAAGAACCTCGCCGCTCCAGCGGTAGTCCTCCGCGTTGAGCAGTCGGACGCGGTAGTCGTCAAGAATCCGTCCACCCTGGCCGGTCAGAAATCCAAACGCGGCGGGAAGCGCGTTCGAGCCCATTTCGGCTTTTACGTACTGTCCGGGGTCGCCGTCGTCGCCCGGTTCAAAGGCGGTCATGTGGCGACCGTCGCTGACGATCACTTTGCCGTTCGGGCGGTCGTAGTCGAAACGCATGCGGCCCGGCTTGTCGAAGGCGAGCTCCCCGCGAGAGCGCTGATAGCGCTGGTAGAGACGGTGGTAGTAGGTCTGCGTGAAGCGCGCCTGAAACGTGTCGGTTTGGTCGTAGAAGGCCTGCACTTCGCGCGCGACCTGGTGCGCGGACGATTCGCCGCCGGGGGTCGAAAGGGCGTCGGCTCCGTCTTGGGCCAGCGCGCCGGTTCCGACGGCGAGGGCGAGAAGCGAAAGGGTGAGGGCTCGTCGTGTCATCGGGTCCTCCGAGGGTTCAGAGGACGGACTGGGCCCCGCGTCGAACTATTCAGTCCTTTGTCATTTTGATAAACAAAAACAGGTGCTTAGGGTTTGCTTAGGATTTGGTCAGAAAGGAGCTTCGTCAGCGCCTGGGGCGCCTCGACATGTACCCAATGGCCCGCGTCGAGGCGATGGACGTGCACGTGTTCCAGGCGCGCCGCGACGGCGTCAGCTCGGTCCAAATCCTCGGTCCCAAAGACCGGTGAGCGCGTTCCCACCACGAGGTGCGCCGGCGCCGCGGCGTTCTCGAGGACGGGCCAAAGGTCGAGGGGAAAATAGTCTGCAAGAAGCGCTTCGATGCCCTCGAGGTCCGTCGCGAAGCGAAAGCGTTCACCCTCCCGTCGAAGACTCATGGCGAGCCAGCGCGCGATCGGTTCGGCGATGTCTTGCTCCGTGAGCGCGGCGACAAACTCGTCCCGGCGTTCCACTTCGCGCGGGGCGGATTCGAGCGCCTCGAGAACCTTGGCGATCACCTCGGAGCCACGCCGATCCGGTCGCGCGCCAGGCATGCTGTCGATGATCCAAAGCTCAGTGCCCGGATGCGCAGCGGCGTATTGGAGCGCGACCTTTCCGCCGAAGGAGTGGCCAACCAGAACCGACGGAGCGAAGGGCTCGAGATCGCGCGCGGCAGCATCGACGCGGTGCGGCGGCGGAAGGTCGAGGGAATCGCCGTGCAGGCGAAGGTCGACGAGAAGCCCTTGCAGCTCCGGTCGCGCGGTGACCAAACGTCGCGCGAGGGATCGCCAGTTTGCACCCTGGCCGAGGATTCCGTGCAGGAACGCAACGACCTGCGTTCCGTCGCCAACCCGTTGATGCGCGAGCATGCCCTTCGGATAGAGCGCCGCGCCGATCGGAGCAATCGCACGCGGCCATCGCAGAAGCGCACGGGCAAATCGCGGGCGGCGCTCGGTCTGGAGCCTGGATCGAGCAAGGAGGGGAGGGACTCAGCCCTAGACCGAGGGCGCCTCGCACTCAGTCCTATGCCGCCCCCTACCCTTTGTTACGCGTCTTCTTCGGGTCTCTTTCTGAGCTTCCTCGTTGTTCGGTGAGAAAGCTCTCTGGCCCCGGTCTTGTTCGGAAAGCAGAGGCCCGAACTGCGCAAACGCTTCGTTGCGCGAGAGTTGCTCGATCCGAAGCCCCTTGATTCGGTACTCTCGCGGCCCCCTAACCCCGATCGAGGTCCGATGTCAGACGCCAAGGAAACGCTCTCCGTCACCGACAACCGCACTGGGAAAACATACGAGCTCCCAATTCAAGACGGGACCATTCGCGCGATGGACCTGCGCGGGATCAAAGTGAGCGACGACGACTTCGGGCTCATGGCCTACGACCCGGCGTTTAAGAACACGGCGTCGACCCGGAGCAAGGTCACCTTCATCGATGGCGGAAAGGGCATCCTCCGCTACCGCGGCTACCCGATCGAGCAGCTTGCCGAGCACTCGAGCTTTCTCGAAGTGGCGTATCTTCTCCACAACGGCGAGCTTCCGAGTCGCTCCGAGCTCGACGCCTTTCAGCATTCGATCACGCACCACACGATGGTGCACGAGAACATTCGTGAGCTTCTCGACTCCTTCCGTTACGACGCGCACCCGATGGGCATTCTCGTCTCGACGGTCGGCGCGCTCTCGACCTTCTACCCGGACGCGAAGAACCTCGACGACGCGGAAGCACGAAAGCTCCAGGTGCATCGTCTCATCGCCAAGATGCCCACGCTCGCGGCCTACGCGTACCGGCATCGGCGCGGGTTGCCCTATGTCTACCCGGACAACGACCTGAGCTATTCCGGCAACTTCCTCAACATGCTCTTCAAGATGACCGAGGTGAAGTACACGCCGAATCCGGTCATCGAAAAGGCCCTCGACGTGCTCTTCATCCTGCACGCCGACCACGAGCAGAACTGCTCCACCACGACCATGCGGGGCGTCGGCTCGTCCCACGCGGACCCTTTCAGCGCAACCGCGTCCGCGTGTGCGGCGCTCTACGGACCCCTCCACGGCGGCGCCAACGAAGCCGTCGTTCGCATGCTCAACGAGATCGGCTCGGTGAAGAACATCAAGTCCTTCATCGATGGCGTGAAGAGCGGCGAAGGACGCCTGATGGGCTTCGGTCACCGCGTCTACAAGAACTACGACCCGCGCGCGAAGGTCATCAAGAAGCTCGCCTACCAGGTCTTCGATCAGGTTGGAAAGAACCCGCTGATCGACATCGCCGTCGAACTCGAAAAGATCGCGCTCGAGGACGAGTACTTTGTGAAGCGCAAGCTCTATCCGAACGTCGACTTCTACTCGGGGCTCATCTACCAGTCGATGGGTCTGCCGATGGATCTCTTCCCGGTGCTCTTTGCGATCGGCCGTACGCCGGGCTGGCTGTCCCAGTGGGAAGAGATGCTCACCGACGACGAGCAGCGCATCGCACGACCGCGGCAGGTGTACGTCGGCGAAGGCAAGCGCGACTACGTCCCGCTTTCCGAACGCGGCTGAACGCGACGGGTTCTCGTTTAGAAAACGACGAGGATCTTCCAGTAGCGGCGCGCGGGATGCAGGTTGGATTCAACCTCATCCCGCCGAAAGCCGAGGAAGCGTCGGTACGCGCGTTCGATGCCAGCGCGGGCGGCGGGTAGCGAAGGGGCCTCGACGATGAGGTTCGGGGTGTTGACCCAGACCTTGGTCGCGCCGGCAGTGTAGAGCTCTTCGATCAGGTTGGTGACGGTGCTGGCGTCGGCGCCCTGGCTTTGTGCCCAGGTTCGGCCCTCCATGTATTGACCGTCACGAATCGCCTCTTCGTGATCCTCGTCTTCGTTTTCGATCTCCATCACGAAAAGCACGTCGTCCGAGGGGGTGAACGCGAGGTTCAGTCCGAACGCGACGCCAAACATCGCCACCGCGAGGAGGCCGTGATGGTAGAAGCGCGGTTCGAGAACGCTGCGCTGATAGGACGCCACGACCTGAAGCAGACCCATCGAAACCGCGGCGAGGCCAATCGCGTCGAAGGCGAGCTGCCAGATCGATGAGGTCCCCAGAAAACAAGACGAACCAAAGGCCACGCGGACGCCCAGAAGAATTCCGCCTGCGACCACTCCGCCCCAGCCGTTGGAGGATTGTTCCTTCAGCTGGCGGTGAATTGGTGGCGGTCGATCGCTAGCGGCCGGTTCGGGGGCGTGCGAGGTTCGCGGCGGCAGGCTCTCGCCCGGCGTCGAGACGCGGCCGGCGGGCATCGAAGAGCGCGGCGCAGGACGTTTTGAGGGCGGAGGTTCGACGATGTCGAGCTCAAGACCGCCCTCGGGAAGGGGGGGCTCGAGGGGATCCTCGCCGAAGCCGAATCCATCCTGGGCGGCGTTGGGCGCCGCGGAAGGTGCAGGCGCGCCCGAGGTGCGAAGTGGCGGCGCAGGGGGCGGCTCATCCGGCTCGATGTCGAGACTTCCCGAAACGTCCAGTTCTGCCGGCCCTTCGTCGGCGTCCGGATCGGCGAAGAGTCCGGTGTCGTCGATGGGCGAGAGCAAACTTGCGGCCGCACTCTCGATCGGATCCGCTTCGGCTGGCTTCGCGGTGGGAGGCGCCACTTTTGGAGGCGCCACGTTAGGCGCCGCTTTTGGAGGCGCTGCTTTTGGAGGCGCTGCTTTCGGAGCGTTCGGAGGTTCCGCGTTCGCAGCATCCGACCTCGGAGGCTCTGCGTTCGGCTCGTCGTCGTCGTCCGGCGCGAGGATCGCTTCGATCGCTGCCGCCGCTTCGGAGATCCTTCCGGGGTCGTCTTCGTCGACGGACTCCTCGTCGTTTTCGATCTCTCGATCCCCAAGCGGATTGCGAATCACCCCGGCGTCCGCATCCTCGACGCGCGGGGGTGGCGAGGAGGGTCGAAGCGACTTTCGTCCAAACTTCGCTCGCGGCATCTTGAGGCTTGCCTTGGGATCCATGCGGAACTTCTCATCACGAAGTTCGACGCGCGCGCCCATCTCGCGGAGCGCTTTGACCCACGGCATCGCCTTCACCGGATCGACGTTGCGCTTCACGATGCACGGCGCGCTCTCCACGATTCCGCGGGCGGTTCCTTCACTCACCCCGAAAGCGTCCTGAAGGCTTTGCACTGTCTCTGCGGTATCGCCTTCGAAGTGCTGGACCCAGAGGTCGGCCATCGCGCGTATTGTCGCCCGAGGAGGGCCGGGACTGGGAAATTTTCGGGGACGTGGAGGAAATCGCTACAAGGATTTCATGTGGTTGAAATTCTGAAGCTTAGTCACTCGTCGCGCTGAGCTGGGCCACCCGGGAGGGGGTTCGAAACACGACCCGCAGTCCGCGCGGCGTCTCGAGGCCGACGAAGAGCTCGTAGCCGCTGGCGTTCCAAAAGTGCCGGGCGGAGACCTC
>JBCDAA010000137.1:0-20319 GCA_039186435.1 Myxococcota bacterium
AACCCATGCGAGTTCGCGCTTTCGTCGGCGGTGCGCTCTTTGCAAACTCCCGGCGCGGAGGGAACACGATGCGAACCTACTTTCAACTTAGCCTGATGGTCGCTCTCAGCGCCTGCGCCGTCGAAGCCGGAGAGCGCGCCCGCGGCGGCTGCCCGGACGACGAACTCTGTTCGGACCTCACTCCCGAGGGTCTTTTCTTCGCGGCCGTTCCGCCGAGCGACTACATCGGCGAACTTCCAGGCCTGGTTCTCAATGGCCGGCAACGAATCACCCTATCGCCCGGTGGCTCCTACGACCTGCCGGAGTTCGCCGCCGACGGGGGCGACTTTCTCACGCTGACGCAGGCCGTCCGGCTCGACGCCGATAGCGGCGAGGTCGAAGTCGTGGGCGGCGCGCCGGGGGAAGGCCTTCTGCGCATCCTCGCGCAAGACGAGAGCGGACTCCTCGATCGCGTTCGCTTTCCCGTCGCCGCGCCCGAACGTGCGTACGTTCGTCCCTTCGTCGGCGCGGGCATTGAGCTTCGCGGCTTCGACGGGCCCTGGCGCATTCACGAAAACCAGACGCAGCTCACGTTGATCGCTGTCCTGGAAGGCGCGGGCGAACGTCTCGTGGATCTGGACCTGACCTTGGCAACGGACGGAGCGGTCGCCACCGGGCGACCCACCAGTGATCGCGGCTGGGATGTGCTCCCGATTCAGCCCGCCGGGGTTCCCGCGACGATCACCATCGGCTCCGTCACGCAGACCCTCGAGATCACCGACAAGGTCGACGGCATCGAGGAAGTAACCACCGCGTTCGGCGAAAGCGAGCGCAACCGCGTGCTCTGCTTCGTGGGGACCGACGGCGGCGTGCCGGTGTACGGCGCTCCCCTCACGTTCTCCGTCGACGGGGATCCGAACCCGGTTCCCTTTGGTGAAGAGAGCGCCGACTATCCCTATTCGACGCGGCCCTGCTTTTCGCTCATCGCCGCGCCCGGACCGCACACGGTCACGATCGCGTCCGGCGAAACCACCCGCACCTTCGACATCACCGTGGGCGAGGGATCCTCGAGCGCGCTTCACCCGAGCGACGCGCACGCCGGAAGTTTTGGCGAGCGGGGCCGCTGAGCGCCTGGCGTGTCGGGTCGGCGTCGAGAAAGTGATGAACTCCGTCCCTCTTCAGCTGACGAAACCCTCAGCTGACGAAACGCCTCGGTCCCCGAGTGACGAACTCGAAATGCGAGCGCTCGAACGCGCGATGCCGAAAGCGCGCGGGTTCCCCGGCCGAAGAGGGCGCGCTCAATGCGAGCGGGAACGCAGAGCGCCCGTTGGTACCGTGAACCATGGCTCTTCGTACGGTGTTGTGCTTCTGCCTCCTAGCGGCGTGCGGTGATGACGACCTCACGCTCATCCCGGACGCCGCGCCCGCAGATTCCGCAGTCGACGCCGGTGTAGGCCCCGGGGACGCTGCCGTGGACTCCGCTGTCGACGCGGGCTCGGAGCGCGACAGCGGCGCAGTCGATGCCGGAGTCGACAGCGGCTCAGACCCGAGCTGCTCGCTCTCCGACGACTTCGAGGACCCGGCGACGCTCGGCTGCTGGACCGAGGAGAACCTGGAGTTCGCCGACGTCGAAATCGCAGACGGCTCGCTGCAGATCAGCTTTCGGGCCGAGAGCCCCGCGCGCAACGCCTGGTTCGGCGACGATGTCGGCCCTGCGCTCACCCAGCAGGTCACCGGCGACTTTCTGGTCATCCTCGAAGTCGACGCCCACCGCGTCGGCGCCCCAGACGAAGCGCCCACAGGCGAGTTTAACTCCGCCGGACTTCTCGTTCGCGACCCCGCAAGCACCCGCCCAGGGAATCAGAACTGGGTGATGTGGAACGTCGGGCGCCAAGGCGATTCGAACTGTGGAACCGGACCTCGCAGCGTCGCGGTGGGAAGCGAAGGCAAAACGACGGTGGATTCGCGATCTACGCTCTGCCTCAACCCGGGAACCGCGCGCGGAGAGCTCGCCCTCTGCCGTGTCGGCGCGAGCGTTCGCCTCCTTCGGAACCTGGACGGCGACGACGGCTGGGCCGAATACCACGCGTACGAGCGCGCCGACTTTCCCGAGACCGTTGACGTTGGCGTCTTGGCCAACGCGTGGGCCACGCCGCCGGACCTGCATGCCGAGTTTCGCCGCATCGAGTTCTCGGTTCCGGATGGCCTCGAGTCGTGCTCCGCCGAAGCGCTCAATGCGCGATAGGCTCTCGCAGGCGACGAACAACCTCGTCGCGGCGCTCGCGTACCTCTCGAAGCTGTCGCCGCTGAACGTCCACGTGCTCGGCGTAGTCCAGCGCCGTCACCTGATCGACGAAGAGCTTTCCCTGCGGGTTGTAGACCCACCACAGCGCACGCTCCGTTTGCATCCTCGCGTACGGACGAGGACCGCTCGTCGTAGCGTAGGTATGCGCGAGCTCGAGGTTTCGGCGCAGTAAACGCTCCGTGTGCGCGATGTCGAACGCGATTCCGCCCTCCCCTGAGCGCAGCGCATCCCGCATCACGAGGTATTCGCCGATCAGCCCCTCGGCCAAGTTGATGCGTTCAAGGTCGGTCTCCTCGAGCGTCTCCGCGAGCTCGGCAAACCCCTCTTGCCGAAGCTGGGCCGCGACCTCGGCCGCCACGAGCGTGACCCGAAGCAGCGCGGGAGCGGCGACACACGACACGATGGTGCGACAGGTGCCGCCGTAGTCGACAGCCTGAATCCACATCGCCTCGAGCTCCGTATCGACGGCGTCCCAGCGACCGCGAACGGCACCGATCATCACCGCGAGGGCGCGCTGTCGCCATAGATCCAAGATCGGAAGGACCGTGCAGGCCACCATGCCCGAAGGATCGCAGTTGTCGACGAAGCGGGGTCGCGCTGCGACCTGCAGGCGAAGCTCCGCCTCGGACTCAAGCTCCTCCTCGAAGGAACCCACCTGATCCCGAAGTCGCTCAAGGAAACTCGCATCCAACTCGACCTCGGCGTCGATCAGGACATCGCGCGCCTCGTCCGAGAGGTCGCGAAGGCGCACCCGCGTCTGCAGCAGCGCCCATCCATTCAGCGACTCCGCACAGGCCGGTCCCAAATCCGAAACGGTCCAGCGCGGGTCGTCCATGGGCCGAAGCCGGTGCGCCAGCACCCAGCCGACCGGCATCAGGAAAAGAACGAGCCCGATGACGGCGCCCACCTTGCGAAATCGCCACGGCCGAAGCTCCATCGTAGACCGTAAGAATGGCCCCATCCGCCGCCAGAGGGAAGCCCCGCCTCCCCGTCCTCGTAGGTGGTAGCGTAGGCAAAACGCGGAGGATCGAATGCCGAAAGTGAAAGCGTGGAAAGAGGGCGCGGCGGGTCAGCCGTCGTTCGCGAGCGACTTTGAAATCCTGAAGAAAGCCGTTCTTCAGGTCACGGACATCAAGACGAACCGCAACAAGTACTACGCCATCGAGCTCCATCAGGCGAAGGGCGCGTCGGACTACCCCTTCCGCGTGTACACGCACTACGGGCGCACCGACGATCTCGACACGAACCCGAACGCGGGCACGCGGGAGTCGCGCTACCACGGCTCCCAAGGCGACGCCGAGGCGAACTACGACTCCATCTTCAAGCAGAAGACCTCGAAGCGGAAGGGTTACAAAGAGGTCAACCTCGCATCGAGCAAGATCGGCTCGCACAAAGCGCGCGGCACCTCGAGCGGTCACGTCGATGCGAAGACCATCGAAAAGATGGAGAGTAAAGACAAGAAGGGCACCAAGAAGAAGGCCGCCAAACCGAAGCCGAAGAAGTCGTCGTTGCCCGGTCCGATTCAAGACGTCGTGAAGTACCTCTACGACGAGGCGGTCGGCGCGCTCACGACCACCGTCAACGCAAAGGTTACGGCGAACGGCATCGAGACGCCCCTTGGCGTGCTCACGATTGGGCAGGTCGAAAAGGGCGAGAAGTACCTCGACGAGGCTTGGGATCTCTTCCAGGAGATGGAGGGTTCGTCGTCGGCCAAGAAGGCCCGCATTCACGACAAGCTCACGGACCTGAGCGGTGAGTTCTACTCCGCGATTCCGCACCGCATTGGCCGCTCTCGCAGCGCCGTCAAAGACGCGGTCATCGACACCCTGGCGGAGTTCGAGACGAAGCAGGAAACGCTTCAGCTCATGAAGGATATGCTCCAGGTCGACGGCGGCGACGAGACCAGCCAGAGCGTTCTTTTCGACCCGGAAATCGACAAGAAATACGCGGCGCTGAAGTGCACCATCGACTTCGTCGATCCGAAGAGCGGGGAATTTAAGGAGTGGAAGGACTACGTCGAGAAGTCGCAGATCAAGACGAAGCACATCAAGGTCAAGAACGTCTACCGCATCGCCCGACCGACCGAGCGCGCCTCCTTCGACGGCAAGATCGGTAACGAGAAGATGCTCTTCCACGGATCGCGAATCAAAAACTGGGTCGGCATCCTCTCGCGCGGCATTTTGCTCCCGAAGATTGTCGTCAGCATGGGCGTAAACCGCACCGACGCCGGCTGGCTCGGCAACGGCATCTACTTCGGCGACGCCGCGTGCACGAGCCTCTACTACACGTCGATCGGTCGAAAGAAGACGCGCTTCATGACCATCGCGCGCGTCGGCATGGGCAAGATGAAGGAGTATCGAAAGATCACCTACGGTCTGAACTCACCGCCGAAGGGCTTCGATAGCTGCTGGGGCGTTCGTCAAAAGAAGGGCGTCAGCTCGCAGTTCGCGGACGACGAGTACGTCATCTACCGCACCGAGCAGCAGCAGATGGAGTACCTGATCGAGTTTTCGGGGTAGCGCGCTAAGCTCCTCGAATGGATGCAAGTCGACTCCGCGCAAGCGGTGATCGTTCCCTCTTCGAGGAGCTTCAAAAGCACCCGCTGGTCACGCGAACCGTCGAACGCCTCGAAGACGCCGAAACGAAGGGGCCGATGGGCGTTCGACGACAGCTCCTCGCGACGTCCCTTCGGCTGACCCGGGAGATGTCGCCCGCGCTCGCGGCAATTACTGATCGCTGCCGAGAGCGCCTGACGATCGACGACCCCATCGAGACCTACGTGTACGCGTCGCCCGACTTCAACGCCGCGGCGGTTAAGCCTGAAGACGGTCGTCTCTTCATCATGCTGAGCTCATCGCTCCTCGAGGCCTTCGAGGGGGATGAGCTTTCGTTCGTGATGGGCCACGAGCTCGGCCATCACATCTTTAAGCATCACGACGTTCCGATCGGCTACCTGCTCCGCGGAGAAGAGAAGCCGCCGCCCGAACTCGCGCTTCAGCTCTTTGCCTGGTCGCGCTACGCCGAGATCAGCGCGGACCGCGCAGGCGCCGCGTGCACCAACGACACCGACGCCGTGGCGCGCGCGCTCTTTCGACTCGCATCGGGACTACGCGGCAGCAAGATCGAACTTCGCATCGAAGACTTCGCGCGCCAGGCCGACCTGATGCAGGTCGAGCACGAGGAGCCCGGCAACCGCGCACCCATGGCAGACTGGTTTTCGACGCACCCCTTTAGTCCCCTTCGCGTCAAAGCGCTGCACCACTACGCGGAAAGCGAACTCGCCAAGGACGACGGGACCTCCATCGACGTCCTCGAAGCCCGCGTGCAGACGTTGATGGCGTTGATGGAGCCGAGCTACCTCGAAGGGCACGACGAAACGGCGGAGCGGATGCGAAGGCTGCTCTTCGCGGGCGCGATCGCGGTGGCGTCGACGACCGGCGGCATCAGCGATGAGGAAATCGCCGCGTTTGAGAAGTTCTTCGGGGAATCGTCCTTCTCCGAAGGCTTGGATGTCGACGCCATTCGCGGTGACCTCCAAAGCCGCATGGCCGACGCGAACGAATCTGTGCCGCCACCTCGCCGTCTGCAGGTCCTCCGTGATCTCTGCGTGATCGCGCGCGCCGACGGCCATGTCGACGACGAGGAAATGGAGCTCCTGCAGTGGGTCGCGGAAGGTCTGCAGATCGAGCGCGCGGTCATCGACCAGACCGTCGCCGGCTCTGTCGAACTCGACTAGCAAAGGCCGAACCCCCTATTCTTGCATCAATGCTTCGATGGCTTCTGCTGGGGTTCGTCGCCGCGGGATGCGCGGATCAGCCGACCCAAACGCTGGTGCGATTCGAAGCGGACCCTGCCCTCGAAGCGCGAGCCGAGGTGCTTCGCGTGCGCCTCTTTCGGGAGGATGGAGAAGCCTTCTACGACGAGCGCGCCGTCCTCAACGGGGACCTCGCTGCGCGCCGCGTGCCCGTGCTTCCCCTCAATGGCGACGCGACAAGGCGCTTTCGAGTCGTCGCGGAACTCCTCGAAGAGGAGCGAAGCATCGCGTTGGTCCGGGCAGAGACGGGCTTTGTCGCGGGCGAGCTTCGCGAAATCGCGCTGCGCTTTGACGAAGCGTGCGAAGGCGTCGTGTGCGGCGACCGAGAAAGCTGTCGCGCGGGCAGCTGCGGCGGCGCCTGCGTCGACCCAGCACCGCGGGGAACGCCGACGCCCGCATTTCGCTGCACGGAGGTTGACGCGGGCGTCGATGGAGGAAGCGACGCTGCGCTTCCCGACGCAGGAGTCGACGCCTTCGACGCGGCGCCGGACTGCATGTGCGAGTGTGCGGGAGACCTCTGCACCGCCGAGGGCTGTCGACCGGCGCGTCCCGTCGTCAACGTTCAGCTCGGGCGAACCCACGCGTGCGCCATCGACGAGGACGGAGGTCTTTGGTGCTGGGGCGACAACGACGACGGCCAGATCGGCATCGGGCTTCCCGCACCGGGCGCACCGAGCACCGTTCCGGAACCTGTTCCAGTGACCGAGGGCTTTGGCGGCGTGGAGGTCACGGAGATCACCCTCGGGCAACGCATCACCGGGGCGCTCCTTCTTGATGGCCGGCTCTTCACCTGGGGCGACGACGAGCACCGCCGCCTGGGACAGGGTCCCTGCTGCGGCGATCGAGGACGCTTCGACATCCCCAACCACTTCGACGACGCGCGCGATTCGCGCTGGCTCACGGCCTCGTACGGACGTGACTTCGGGTGCGCGATCGTTCAGGGCGATGAGAGACCTTCCTGCTGGGGAAGAAACCACCGAGGCCAAGCCGCGGTGGACCCCGCGGAGCGAGAGCAGATCAGCGAACCGCGACGCATCAACTTAGGGGACGCGTGGTTCGCCCTCAGCGCCGGGACGCGGCACGTCTGCGGGATTCAGTCTTTGGATGGTGGCGCACTCTTCTGCTGGGGCTCCCACGACGATGACGTCCTCGGGATTCCGTCGCAGACGACCGACACCTTTCGACCCGCCCGCGTCAATGCGGGGGACCATCGTTGGCGATCCGTCGCGGCGGGGGACAGCCACACCTGCGGCATCAACGATGCGAGCGAACTTCTATGTTGGGGGACGGGCGATCTCGGCCAGCTCGGACTTGGCGCGCGGAACACGGCTGCCACCCCAAGCGTCGTTGGCGCAGACACCGAACTCGCAATGGGATGGACGCAGGTCGCGACCAGCGAAAGCCACACCTGCGGCATTCGCGAAAACAAACTCTACTGCTGGGGATCCAACCTCGCGAACGCCCTCGGGGTGGAGGACGCGCCGGTGACGCAGCGAACTCCCCTGGAAGTGGGCGACGGATTTCGTCAGGTCGCGGCGGGCGACGATTTCGCCTGCGCCGTCGACGCGCTCGGCGGGCTTTTCTGCTGGGGCCGCGACGATTTGGATCGCCTTGGGGTCGCGGGAAGCGGCCCTCAAGCGACGCCCACACGAGTGTGTTTTCCCTAGCCATTTCAAATATATAGCGCTTCGAAAACGTCGCTCGTAAGCGCGGCGCAACGCCGATCTCAGTACCCCTGAGGACGAGGTGGCGATGCGGATCAAACGAGCGTGGAACCGGCGAACCTTTCTTCGCGCGGCAGGCCTTGGAGGGTGCGCAGCGCTGCTGCCCTTCGTTCCGCAAATCGGCCGCGCGCAGGATGCCCGCCCCTTGCGATTGCTTCTCGTACAGACCGGCAACGGGACGATTCTCCCGCGCTGGCGAAGCAACGGCGCCGGCTCTCCTTTCGTCTCTGGGGAGGCGCTGCCCTCCCTGGACGGCCCCATCTTGCGAGTCCTCGATCGGCATCGACGAGACCTGCTCCTCCTCGACGGCCTCGACATCGGGAGCATCTACGTCGAGGGTCGAACCTTTCCGACGATCAACAGTGGCCATGGCGCGGCGTCCTGCTTGTGGACCGGCGTCGCGGGCGGCGGAGCAACGGCCGGAGGCCAAGACGATCAGTTTTCCTCGGGTCCTTCCGTCGACCAGGTCATCGCAAACCACATCGGTGGCGACACCCCCTACCGCTCGCTTCAGCTCGGCGTATGGCGGCGCCCCCTCGATCCGCGGGGCATCTACTCCTACGACCTGGACGCTGTCCCGCTGGTCGCCGAACTCGATCCGCGCGCCGTCTTCGACCGCATCTTCGCCGGCGTGACGCCGAGCGATGGGGGCGCGGCGGAGGCCGCCCGTCGTGCGGAGCGACGTCGACGTTCGCTCGATCTCGTCCGCGGCGAACTCGGGCAGTTGCGCCGCAGCCTCGGGTCTGGCGACCGGCTCCGCTTCGACCGCCACATCGACGCGATCGGCGACCTGGAATCGCGCATCATGAACCTCGGCGCGGTGGCCTCGTCGTGCGTCGTTCCGGAACGCCCGCGCGCGAACAGCGGCGACGCCGACCGTATCGCGTCGTTCAACGCCCAGATGGAGATCATCAAAACCTCCTTTGCGTGCGACCTCACCCGCGTTGCGAGCTTTGCGATGACGCCCGAAAACGTGTGGGGTCCGCAGAGCTTCATCGAGGAGTGGGACCGCAGCACCGGCGAGTCGCACAACACCTCGCACGCTACAACGGACCCCGATCCGCGTACGGCGGAAATCGCCATCAACAACGTCACGGCGCTCAGTCGGTGGCACGCGCGAAAGCTCGGCGAACTCATCGACATGCTGAAGTCGGTGGAGGACGGCCCGGGCGAAACGCTCTTCGACAACACCGTGATCGTTTGGGGGATGGCGATGAGCCAGGGGGGGTATCACACCAACCGAAACCCGCCCTTCCTCGTTGCTCACGGCAAGAACGGTCCCTTCAACACCGGTCGGTACCTGCGCTGGGGCGAGTACGAACAGCCTCTCACCGGCGGCTGCGGAAGCCGCGACGGACGATGCCACCGAGGCGCCGGCAACCTCTCCAACAACCACCTCCTCGTGTCGCTCTGCCAGGGCTTCGGCGTCGATGTCGACACCTTCGGCGATACCCGATTCACCGGCCCCTTGCCCAACCTCGTCTGAGCCTGCGGAGAAGAAGCCATGCGTATCCTCTTTGTTCTCCTTCTCGCGGGCTGCAGCGGCGTGATCGGCGACCCGCTCACGCGCGACGACAGCGACATTCTCGACCCCGGCGCGCTCCCGGAAGATCCGGCGGAGGCTGTACCAGCCTGCACCGATGAGGTCTGTCTTGGCGTCTCGGGAACCGCGCGACTCACTCGAACGCAATACCGGCACAGCGTCCGCCAGCTCTTCGGGGACGTCGAGGTCGCGATCGATCGACTTCCGCCCGACCACGAGGCAGGTCCCTTCTCGGGCAACGAAGCCGTCCTCACGACCGCCGTCGATGTGGATCTCTACGCCGAGATGGCGCGCTCCGTTGCGGGCGCTGTCCTCGAAGGACCCCGAGAGTTCTTGCCCTGCGAACCGAGTGATGCGCTCGCCTGCGCGACCGAGCTGGTTCGAACGCTCACGCCCCTCGCCTACCGCCGGCCGATCACAAGCGAAGAGGAAGGTGCCTACGTCTCACTCCTCACGTGGATCCTCGAGGAAGACAACTTCGACGTGGCGCTCTCCACCTACGTCGAAACCCTTCTGCAGTCGCCCAACTTCTTGTACCGCGTGGAGCTCGCAACGGATGAGCCGGTCCGGTTGAGCGCCTACGAAGTCGCCACGCGACTCTCGCACTATCTCTTTCGAGAGGGCCCCGACGCGGACCTAATCGCCGCAGCGGAAGACGGACGCCTCGACACCGCCGAGGGCGTTGTCACGGAAGCGCGGCGCATGGTGGAGGACCCGCGATCGGATCGCGCGATCGAGGAGTTTCATCGGGAGTGGCTCGGCGTCGGTCATCTCGAGGACGTGGCGCGGCTCGATGAAGCGCTGACGAACGACGTGCGAAACCGCATGCGCCGGGAAACGGAAGAGTACGCGCGCGCGGTTTTTCGAGACGAGGACGGCACTCTCTCCACGCTCCTCACCGGCCGCTGGTCGATGCTTAACAACCCGATGATGGCGTACTACGGCGTCGACCGTGCGGGCGAAGGGTGGCGGCGCGTTGACATGCCCGAGCGCGCCGGAATTCTCACGACCGGCGCCGTGATGACGGCCCACGGGAGCGAGACCTTTACGCAGCCGGTCCACCGCGGTCTCTTCGTTCGCAATCGACTGCTTTGTCAGGACCTTCCGGGTGCGCCGCCCGGGGCCATCGACGACGCCAACGAAACGGCCGAGGAACTCCCGGACGAACTCTCCGAGCGAGAACGACTCGTCGTGATTACGGAAAATGGCCCCTGCGCATCGTGTCACTCGCTGATGAACTCCATCGGCTACGGCTTCGAGGCCTTCGACCCGATCGGACGCTTTCGCATGACCGACTCGACCGGCGCGATCGTTGACATCAACGGCTCCATCGAAGGCCAAAACGAGTTCGAAACCGACGCGAACGGGTCCTTCGTGGGCGCCCATGAGCTCGTCGCGCAGCTCGCCGGAAGCGACGACGTCGCGCGCTGCATGTCGCGCCAGTGGTTTCGCTTCGCGACCCAGCGTCACGAGTCACCCCGCGACGAGCGCGCGATCGAAGGTGTCTTCGAGGCGTTCGCCGCGTCGGGCTTTCAGCTTCGGGAAGCGATGGTCGCGGTGACGGGCACCGATGCGTTTCTCTACCGCGCGCCTCGGATCGAGGAGTGAGCTACCAGCTGTGAAGCGCCCGCGCCGTGGGGAACACCGGGTCGCTCTTGGGCCCGCCTCGATCGACCTGGGTCGCGATGACGGCGGCTGCAGCGCCCGCAACCGCCACGCCCACCAGCGCCCAGATCCAGCCGCGCCGACGGCCTTCCTCCGCGGCCAGCTCCGGAAGACGAAGCGGCACATCCACCGCTTCCCCCGGACTCAGCGTGACCTCCGCCGAATCCCGTGCTCCGTCTGCGCCGACCACGGTCACGCGATGACGCCCCGGATCGAGGCGTCGCTCGAGGGCGTCGCGGATCTCCCCCGCGGGTCGACCGTCCACCTCCAAGGTCGCCTGATCGCGGCCGGCTAGCGTGATGCGAACGGTCGCGAGCTCCGACGAGATTTCCGCCATGATCTCTGTGGCCGCGTCGCGCCGTTCACGTGGAACCGGACCGTATTCGTTCTCGAGAAGCGCGGTGAGCACGCGCTCGGCTTCGAGCAGCTCCCCTTGGGATTGCAGTACGCGCGCGAGGTTGATCGCGGTGCTGGATCGCGGCGCGAGCCGGAGAGACTCCTCGAGCTTCGACCGTGCGCTCGGATAGCGGCCGGCCTCAAAGTCCTCCCGGGCTTCTTGAAAGAGCGTGCGCGCGCGCTGCACATCGTCCTGGGCGAAGGCTCCCGCCGAGTGCGCGCACGCAAGGATCACGATCCAGAAACGCATCAGTCGAAATCATCCCACGCGCGCATGGACGGTGCCGGGTCTGTCATGGCTGGCTGCGGACGAACACGACGCCGTCGCGCTCGCCTCGTCATCGACTCCGCTTCCGGAGGTTCCGCGGTCTCAGTCGCCATTGTCTCCGGAAGAACGCGAAGATCGGGCCCCGACGTCGTCGCCACCGGTTCGGCCGTCCGCGCTTCCCGCGCCTGCTCCGACAACGCTTGCTCCGGCGCTTGCTCCGGCGCTTGCTCCGGCGACGCTTGCTCCGCTTGGACCGGCGCTTCGTCGCGCTCCGCGCTTGCGCGACCGAGCTGCCACGCGCCCACGAAGAGCAAGCCCACCACCACGAGCGCCGAAGCCGCCATCACCACGAAACGACGCTCCCGCGAGAGCGGCGTCTTGGCCCGCGAGGCCTCATCGATGGCCACGCTAATCTCCGCCGCTTTCTGCGCGCGATACTCCCCCGCGAGGGTGTCGAGAACCGCGCCGAGCTCCAGCACCGGCTCGTCGCTCCGCAGCGTGTGCAGCTCCGCTTCGAGAACGCGGCGAACTTCATCCGCCGTCGCGGGGCGCTCCTCGGGCGTCTTCGCAAGAAGCTGAAAAAGCAGGTCGACGATCTCCGGCGAAACCTCCGGTCGCTCCTCGCCAATGTCCGGAGGTGCCTCGTGCAGGATCCGCTGCAGGCTCGCGTTCCCTTCGCCGCGATTCTTGTAGAGCCTCCGCCCCGACAGCATTTCGTAGAGCACGATCCCGAGGGCAAAGAGATCGGTGCGGCGGTCGATCGCCTCGTAGCGGAGCTGCTCGGGGGCCAGGTAGGAGAACTTCCCCTTCAGCACGCCGGTTGCGGTCTTGGTGCTTTGGCCAACCGCCTTCGCGATTCCAAAATCCGTCAGGCGAACGTTCCCGTTCCAATCGATCAACACGTTCTGGGGCGAGAGGTCACGGTGCACGAGCTGCAGGAGCTGACCGTCGTGTCCGCGAAGCTCGTGCGCCGCGTGAAGCCCTTTCGCGATGTCGATGCCGATGCGCAAGCAGGCCTGCACCGGAAGAGGTTCGCCGCGACGATTCGCGAGCGAAAGGAGCTTCGAGAGCGGGAGCCCGTCGATGTACTCCATCACGAGGAGGGGCCCGTCGCTGTCCTCACCGACGTCCACCACGCTCACGACGTTCGGATGTTGCAAAAGTCCCGCGAGACGCGCTTCGTCGAGAAACATCGCGCGAAGATCCGCGTCATCCCGAAGGTGACGATGAAGCCGTTTAACCGCGTACAGACGCCGAAAGTCGCCGCTCCTGCGAATCGTCAGGTCCACGCGCCCCATCCCGCCGCTCGCAAGTTCGCAGACCCGAACGTGGGTCGCAGAAATAGAATCGACGTTCGTGCTCTCGGCCGTCATGGGCGACGCGCTACCCTGCAGGTGCGGCATGAAGGATAGCTCAGGTTCGCTTTTTTCGCGCGTTCGGGCGGCCATGGCGGGCGAACTCGAAGCGCTCTCTGCCGCCGCGCCCACAGGGCTCCCAACGGCGACCGCCGACGCCTTCGAGCTCGCGGTTCGTGCGCTTCGTTACTTCGCCGTCGATGCGCGGGAGCAGGTCCGCGTTGCGGAGATCGATCGCGTCACGGGAGGCGATGAGGATGCTCGTTCTCTCGCTGCCCTCGCGGCGGGACGTATGGCACGCGCGGCGTTTCTTCGGTTCGACGCCAACGAACTCGCCGTTTGGATCGACCTGCTCGCCTCCCTCGACGTCGCCGCCGCAACCGCGCCCCTCGCCGCGTCCCAAGGTTGGTCCGCTGCCCTCGCCGGCAACGCTGCGCAGATCCGTGAGTCGGCGGAAACGCTAAAGCGGGAGGCGAGCGCGCGGAGCTGGCCCAACGAAGTCATCGAAGCGACGGTTCTCAAAGCGCTGGGCGCGTCGATCGAAGGGGATTCTCCCGAAGCGATTCGCCTTGCGCGTCAGGCCTCGCGGATGTCGCGCACCGAGAGCCTTCCGCAGGAGGAGTACCTCGCAAACCTCGTCCTCGCGCGGCTGCGACGCCTCGACGGGAAACCTCATCTCAGCGCGCGCATTCTCTCGGCGTTGCTCCGGGTTGCGACGCCGCCCTGGCATCCGTGGATGTGCTGGGAGCTGCTCCTGGCCGGCGTCGGGCCCGAGGTGTCGACCCCCGCAGCGGACGCCCTGACGGCCGCGCTTCACGCCGCGTCCGCAGGGGACGAGGCCACGATGAACACGAACCTCGCCGCCGCCGAGCGCTGCGTCGAGGGCTTTCACAGTCTCTCCAAGGACCTCGAGGTTCTCCGCGCGCTTCTCCGCGGGAACCACGAGTCGTTCTCCGTCGGCAAGGCGCACCAGGTGCCGCGCGGTCTTGGGGCGCTCGCCCTTCTGCCGGGCGAGGATCGAGACGCCGCCTATGTACTCGCTGATCCAAGCGTTGTAAGGCGCGTTCTTGCGCCGGGCCTTGCCCTTCGACAACACCCCCTACTGCCGCCTGCCAAACAGCGACAGGCGCGCACCGAGACCGCGATCGCAACCCTTCTCCTCGCGGGTCCCGAGGGAATGCCGGAGGACATCTTCTTCGCGGACGTCTACGGCTTCGCCTTTCAGGAGCGACACCGCAACGTTCGCAATGTTCTCTACCATCGCGTGCGGGAACGGCTCGGTGAGGCAGCGAACCTCACTCGAGGCGAAGGCCGCGTTGCGATCAAGGCCGTGCGCCCCCTCGCCGCGCCCGATCCGCGATGTTCTCCCCCGCCCGAGCATTCGCTTCTCCTCGTGCTCGCGGCACGCGGATTTGCCAGCCCTCGCGACGCAGCGGACGCGCTCGGCATTCCGATGCGAACGGTGCAGGACGCGCTGAAGCGCCTCGCCGCCGACGGGGCCTGCCGCACCGTCAAGAAGGGCCGAAAGCTCGAGTACCACCTGGAGGACACAACATTCCTCGAACCGACGCGGGTGTGACGCGGGGCTAGATCACGCTGCCGGTCCAGGGCGCCGGCGGCTCGTTCATCATCGTCGGCTGCGGCGCGGGCGCCATCCCGGGAAGCGACCAGTCGATGCCTTCGTCGTCGTTCGTCATTACCGCCGGAGGCGCCGGCTGCGGCGTCGGCACGATCAGCGGATCGGCACGCGTCGACTCGCGGGCGACGGCCGGACGCCGACGTGAGGTCGCGCGAAACTCAGCGCGGTAGGGTTCGCTCGGAATCCCGTCCGCCAGAAAACGCACCTCGTACCGCCCGGACCGCCGAAAGGTGTAGCTGCCCACGTAGCGACCTGCGACCGCATGGCCCGCAGGAACACGCCGCAGCCGTCGGCGCCCCGACCAGATCTCAAAACGGGCGTTGTTCACGTCTTCGTCGGTGGTCGTCGCGACAAAGGTCACCGCATCGCCGACCGGCCCCTCGTCGGGCGTGAGCACCAGCCCCGGCGTCGGACGCTGTGCGCGCGCGGCTTCCTCGTCGAGCTGGTGGAGCCCGTCGGTCGCATCCGGATCGCCCGGCATAAACACGAGGATGCGCTCGTAGGCGCGTCGCGCTTCCGCCGCATTCGACGCGGTGCGCGCGCGGGCGGCCTGCTCCCGAAGGCGAAGCACCGCTTCCCGACGAAGCTCCGTCGCCCCCTCGTCGCGCGCGTTGGCTTCCAAGAGCCTGGACGAAAGCTCCAGCACGTTTTCGCCGGGGGGCGCGTCGAGGTGACCGGCAGCGAGGGCCTCCTGGGCGCGGCTCAACAGATCCGCCCGCACGTCGTCCGCGCTCGGCCCGCTGAAATGCCGAAAGGCCATCGCGCCACCCACCACCGCCATCGCCCCGAAGATAAACGCGAACGCCATCGTCGAGAGACGCGGTCGGCGTCCGAGACCGGCTGCCTTAAGTTCTGCCGTTCCGGGGTCGTGCGCGGGGTCGGGAGCGGGATCGCGCACCGGCATCGTCGGCGTGACCTGCGGCGGAAGGCCGATCGGCCCGGACGAGGGCATCGACCGCCGCGGCACCCAGCTTCCGCGCTGGCCGGGAAGCGTGATCGCGCTGACTTCGGCCGCCTCTCGGAGCGCGGCCGCGAGCTCTGAGGCATCGGCGTAGCGGCGCGCAGGACTCTTCTGAAGGCCGCGCATGACCACGTCGGCGACCGCTTCGGGAACGTGGCGCCCTTCCTTCGTGGAACGCAGCGGGGTTGGGTGGTCGTTGATGTGCTTCATCAACATCGCAACCGGCGTCGTTGCGTCGAAGGGCGTTGCACCCGCGAGCAGCTGATAGATCAACACCGAAATCGAGTAGACGTCGCTGCGCGCATCGGTGTGCTCACCGCTCGCTCCCTCCGGCGAGATGTAGCGCGCGGTTCCGAAGATCACCCCAGACTGCGTCAGCGCGGTCTGCTCATCCCAAAGAAGTCGCGCGATCCCGAAGTCGAGCACCTTCACGAAATCGGGGTCCCCATGCCGCCGAACCAGCATGATGTTCTCAGGCTTCACGTCGCGGTGCACCACGCCCTGCGCGTGGGCGACGCCGACCGCATCACAGATCTGCGTCGCGACATGCAGCGCCCGCGGAAGCTGCAGCGCGCCATCCTCCCGCAGAACCTGCGTCAGGCTCTTGCCCTCGAGATACTCCATGACGAGGTAGAGCCCGCCGTGGTCGGGCATCTCCCCAAAGAGCAGCACCCGCACGAGGTTCGGATGCTCGAGCTTGGTCGCGACGCGGGCTTCCCGATGAAAGCGCCGAACCGCATCCGGATTGGCCGCGAGCTCCGGATGGAGAATCTTCACCGCGACATCGCGCCCGAGCGTGGTCTGGTGCGCGCGGTACACGGTGCCCATGCCGCCGGCGCCGATCGCTTCCTCCACACGAAATTGCCCAAGAATGACCCGGCCGACGTAGGGATCCGGCGCGGCTTCCGCACTTAGCTGAGCACCGTCCTTCTGGCAGAAGGTCGCCGCATGCCCGTAACGGGTTCCACAAAGAGGACAGAACTTGGCGGGAGCCTGCATCGCGTCAGACAAATTCGAAGTAACACTGGCCCTCACACCGCTCAACGTTCTGCTCCTTCAATTTTATGGATTCGGGTTGCTCCCTCGTCTTCTAGTGCCTCTAGAGCTCTCGTCCGTGGCAACAAAGTAGACGGACGAAACCCCTGAAAGATTTGATCTGTGGGCGATTTTCCAGGCGATCCCTTCGTTGCCCCCAGCGGCGCTCGCCTTGTATTCTCCCCCCATGCATCGCCTGCTTGCAGCCTTGATTACCCTTGCTGTGACCCCCACGGTGGGCTTCGCCGATACCGGCATCATCGTGCTGGGAATCCGCTCGGTGGAGGGCGACGACGAAATCTCGCGAAATCTCACGGGGGCACTCCGCCAGGCCGCCTCCAGCGTCGACGGCTGGATCGTCGCCGAGGCCGAGGTCTCCCTCGCTCAGATGACCATGGTCCACGGCTGCACCGAGCCGGACGCCGCCTGCATGTCCGAGATCGCCAATGAGCTGGGTCAGCAGCGCGTGATCTACGGAACGGTCCGACGCACCGGCGCAGGCGACGAGTACGGCTTCGCCCTCACCCTCTACATGTTCAACGCCGAGTCGGGCCAGATCGAGGACTCGCTGACGGACAGCATCGACAACGACGAAGCGGGAATCGACGCCCTTCGAACGCGCGCGCTTCGCTACGTGGCGCAGCTCTCCGGGCAGGCTCGCTACGGGGTGATTCGCCTGGTCGTCAACCGCCCCGGAGCGTCCGTTCAAATCGACGGCGAAGCGATGGGCCAGACCGACGACAACGGCGTTCTCGTGATGGAAGACATCGCAGAAGGCCAGCGCGACATTCGCATCGAAGCGAGCGGCTACGAAACGTTCTCCGGAAACGTTCGCGTCGTCGCCGACGAGCAGAGCGAGTTTCGCGCCAACCTGGTGTCCGACGGAGGAGGCATGAGCTGGATCCCCGGCGCGGTGCTCATCGGTGTGGGCGCGGTTTCCCTCGCGGTGGGCATCTCCCAGGGCGTTCCGAACCTTCGCGCACGCAAAGACCAGCAAGACATCTCCAGCATGTGCAACGACGATGATGGCTGCTCGGAGGAGATCCTCCAGAACGCCAACACGCTTCGCACCGACCCGACGGGCGCCCGCGACCTTTCCCGGCGGGATTTCTTTGGCGCGATGCGAAACATCGCCGGTGGTCGCGAAAACTCCGCCTGCTCCGAAGAAACCATCAGCCAGGTCGCCGGAGACTCGCAGGGCCGCGCTCGGAGCATCTGCGACGACCAGGACCGTCGACGAACGCTATCCATCGTCTTCAACATCCTCGGTGGAGCGCTCATCGCAGGCGGAACGGCGCTTCTGGTCCTGAGCCTCCTGTCCGGCGACGACGATGCCGAGGAGAGCGCACGACTTCGTCTCTCGCCGGTCCTCGGCCGACGTCAGGCAGGGCTGATGGCCCACCTCGAGTTCTGAGCTGCCGCGTTTTCGCATCGTCGGTGGACGGCTTGGCGGTCGTCGCTTCGAAGCGCCGGTTCGGCCCACCACACGCCCCACCTCTGAGCGAGTGCGCGAAGCCCTCGCCTCCGCTCTGGCCGCACGGGGCGCGTTCGACGAGGCACGCGTTCTCGACCTCTTTGCAGGAACTGGGGCGCTCGCCTTTGAAGCGCTCAGTCGAGGCGCCAGTCATGCGGTGCTCGTGGATCAGGATCGACGCGTGGCCAAAGCGCTTCGCGTGAGCGCGGAGACGCTGGGCCTCCGCGAAGAGACGACGGTCCTCTGCCTCGACGCCCGTCGGGGCCTCACGCAGCTCGCAGGGCCCTTCGACCTCGTGTTCCTGGATCCGCCCTACGCGCTCGCGACGGAGCTCCCTCGCGTCCTGGAAGGGCTCCGCCCTCACCTCGCCGAGGACTGCATCGTCATTATCGAACACGGGGGCGATCTCGCGCACGAAAATCTTGGCCTCGCGTCGATCGCCTCGTATCAGTATGGTGACACTTCCGTGGAGCTCATGAGAGCCGCGCGCCCAGAGGTCAGCCAATGACGACCGCAGTGTATCCCGGCTCCTTCGACCCGATCACGAACGGACATACCTCCATCCTCCGTTCTGGCCTCGTGGCGTTCGACAAGATCATCATGGCGGTGCTGATCAACCCGCGAAAGAACGCGCTCTTCACCGTCGAAGAGCGGATGGCGATGATCAGTGAGGCGGCGAAGGAACTCGAAATCGACCCGTCGCGCGTCGAGGTCGACAGCTTTGATGGTCTTCTTGTTGACTACTGCCGGCAGAAGAACGCCAACGTGATTCTGCGCGGGCTGCGCGCGGTCGCGGACTTCGAGTATGAGCTCCAGATGGCCAACATGAACCGCCATCTCAACCCGAGCGTTGAGACCACGTTCATCATGGCCGACGACGCACACTTCTACGTCTCGTCGAACCTCATCAAAGAGGCCGCCAAACTCGGCGGGGACGTCGACGAGCTGGTTCCCAAGGTGGTCGCGGCCAAGCTGCGCGACAAACTCGGGCAGTAGAGACCCTCTCGAACCACGCCGAGGCGCTGGAGCGTGCGGGACGCTTCGACGGACACGCGACCCAAACGAAGTTCGTCGACGCCCATGCCCGCGTCGAGGGCCGCCCGAACCCGCAGGTAGCCTGCGAGATAGATCGCGTCGCGTGCCACACCACCGCCCCGGTACGCCCGCTCGGCGAGCGCGATCGCCTCGTCGTCGAGAAAGCCATACTCCCGAACCAGCAGGCGCGCCGTGTGGTCGAATGGGACGCCCGCATGCACCTGATCGCTCACCCAGACGCGCGCCGCAAAGGTTCGTCGGCGTCGGGCGTCGAGCAGGTCCGCGTCTTCTTCAAGACAGAGGGCGAGCCCTTCCTGGTCGGCGAGACTTTGCGCGGTCCCGACCTGGAGGATGGCGATAGGCTGCGCGCGCCCGTTCGCGGCGGCGGTGAGGTGGCCGAGCACTTCGTGCACCGCCAAACGACGCGACTCCCGAATCCCAAAGGCACGGTCCGCCAGAAAGATCGTGCGCTCTCCGCACGCTGCGTTCGCGACGAGCGACGGCTCGACGTGCACCGTGACTCGGACGCCCACGTGCGCCGCGAGTCGCCGAATCAGCTCGGCGAGGGAGTTCGGGCCCTCCGCGGGAACCACTCGCGGCTCCGGCTCCTCGGCGTCGAGCGTCGCAAGCCAGGTCGCGGCCGTCTCACGGAGAAGTCGACCTTCCACTCGAGCTGCGCCGGTTCCGTAGCGACGCGCCGCCAGGGGCCGGACGCGTTTCGCGTCGCCGAGCGACTCGAGGAGCATCAGTTCGAGCTCGAGTTCGTCGAGGCGCGCGAGGTAAAGGTCGCCGGGGGAAACCTCCGCGGCGAGCGTTCGCGCTTCGCGAAGGTCGCGCCAGATGGAACGGGGAACGCGCTGCTTGATGGGCTCCCAGCACGGCTCGAGGTGCTGATCCCGACGCAGTGCCTCTCGAAGACGTTGCCGCTCCGCCAATCCGTTTCGAGCGGTGGCAGCAGGAACGAGTCGCGCGACGGCGTCGATGCGCCGAAGGCGTGCGTCGAGTTCGAGCTGAGCGCGAGTGCGCATTCGGTCGAGTATAGACGGGTTTTGGTCTTCGTCTTGGCTTCTTGAGTCTGGTTCGGGTCTGGGTTCGGGTCTGGGTTTGGGTCGGGGTTTGGGTCGGG
>JBCDAA010000138.1:0-20264 GCA_039186435.1 Myxococcota bacterium
CGCGGCAGCATCGAGGAGAAGCATGCGCATCTCCCGCGGCGAGGCGCCCATCAGTCCCTCGTAGTCGAGGGTCCCGGAGGGCTCGCGATAGATCGCGGCGATGCTTCCGCGGATACGGAACGCGACTGTCTTTCCCCGGATGTGTTGCTGGACCGGCTTCAGGCGTTTTGCGAGCGCGACGACTATGAGTTTCTTCGTGTCGAGACCGACAAGGGCTATCACGACGCACGCGCGTTCATCGAGCAGGTACGCCAGCGCTGGCTCAACTTCGTCGACGACGAGCTGCGAAGTAGCACCGGCCTTGTGGAGGAGAGCCAGTACCTCTCCCTCTTCGATCGCTACGTCTCCCACGTGAGCCACCTGATCAAGAAGGAGCGCGTCTACAACGAGCTCACGGGTCGCTACGAGGAGCCCGACGAAGACCTCATGGAGAGCGTGGAGACGATGCTCGGCGCGACGGATGCGCAAGGGTTTCGGGACGAACTGATGTCGCGCGTTGCGGCGTGGGCCCTCGACCATCCCGACCAGACGGTGGAGTACGTGAAGCTCTTTCCGCGGTACATCGAGCTCCTCGAAGAGGCGTATTTCGAGGAGCACAAAAAGCAGATCGCAACCATCGGTCGAGACGTGCTCGCGCTGATCCGCGGAGACGACCTCGAGGACGAAGCCAGGGCGGCCGCCGAGCGGACCTATGCGCGTCTTCAGGACAAGCACGGCTATGCGGAGTCGAGTGCAGGGGTTGCGATTGGCGCGCTGCTGGCGGCGCGCTACGCCGATGTATGAGCAAGACGGGCTTTAACACCCAAGCCGTCCACGCAGGCGAGCGGCAGGACGAGAGCGGCGCCCTCGACACGCCTGTGGTGCAGAGCAGTGCGTTCGCGTTTGCGAGCGCAGCGGACGCCCGAGCGCGTTTTGAAGATCCATCGGACTCGTTGATTTACGGACGCTGGCGCAATCCGACGGTTGAGGCCTTTGAGCGTGCGATGGCCGCGCTCGAAGGCGCCGAGGAGGCCGTTGCAACGTCGTCGGGAATGGCAGCCATCGAGGGGGCGATCGCAACCTTCGTCGCGCCGGGCGATGAAGTGCTTGCGCCCCTCGGTCTGTACGCGGAAACGGCGAAGCTTCTTCGGGAGCGTCTCGCACGCTTCGGCGTCACGACGCGCTACGTCGACATGACGGATCTCTCGGAGGTCGACGCGGCGTGGACCGACGCAACGCGACTTGTGTGGTGTGAGACGCCGGCGAATCCGGTGCTTGCGATCTACGACATCGCGGCGCTTTCTGAGCGAGCGCGAAAGCGGAAGGCACTCCTCGCGGTGGATGCGACCTTTGCGACACCCTTTCACCAGGTGACTCTCGCGGAAGGTGCGGACCTCGTCGTGCATTCCGCAACGAAGGCCATCGGCGGCCATGGCGACGTGATCGGCGGTGTCGTCTGCGGCGCGTCGTCTCTTGTTCACGACGTTCGCCGGGAGACGATTCGTGGGGCCGGGGCCATGATGGCGCCGATGAGTGCATGGCTGCTCGCGCGAGGACTCCGCACGCTCGGTCTTCGGATGGCGCAGATGAGCGCGAGTGCTGCAACGCTCGCTGCGCGCCTCGAGGCGGATCCGCGCGTTGCGTGGGTGTCCTATCCAGGCCTTGATTCGCATCCTCAACACGCGCTCGCGGTACGCCAGATGCGACGGGGATTCGGTGCGGTGGTGGCGTTCGAGGTTGAGGGCGGGCTCGATGCGGGGGCGCGGGCTTACGACAACCTGGCGCTGATCACGCGCGCGGTAAGCCTCGGCGACGTGCGAACGCTCGCGACGCATCCGGCGTCCACCACCCACTCGTCCATGCCGCCTGAACAGCGCCACGCGGCCGGAATCCGCGACGGGCTCTTTCGCCTGGCGGTCGGCATCGAAGATGTCGAGGATCTCTGGGCCGACCTCGATCAGGCGCTGGACTACTCCTCGAAGAGCTGAGCTCCCCAGCCGCCGTAGCCGAGCTCCATCTTCACTCGAACGACCCACGTGGCGGTGACCGCAGGGCAAAAGCGAACGTGAGGCGCTTCGTCGGCATCGGCGGTGGCGCGGGATTGGTCAAACTGATCGCGCACGTCGAGGGAGAGTTGACGAACCGAGGGCATCCCGACGGCGAGCGCGCGATAGCAGCGGCCCGCGCGCACCGAAACCTGGACGTCCGCGGTTCGGCTTCGGCGGAGCTGCCCCGAGGTCAGGTCCGTGACCGGCATCGCGCCCCGACCGGAGCGGCTGTGCTGGCGCCGCATTTGTTGCGGAAGAAAGCCGTTGCCGCGGCCGCCGACCGGAAACGCTTCCGCAACGGCGGTCTGGGTCGCGGCCTCTCCCGACCCGAGCACGCGCCACACGACCGCGCCCGCGCCCGATGCAGCTTCGATGCGAACCTGATAGGTGCCTGGCGACGCGGGGCAGAGCGGACGAAGCACCCCCAAGGTCGGCGTTGCGTGCTCCGTGCCATCCGACTGGAGTGACGCCCCGGTCGGCGCGAGCACCTCGAGGTTCACGTTCGTCAGCGAGGCGGCGCCAGCGGCAAAGACGCGATAGCAGCGCCCCGGAGTGAGAGGCACGGTTCGATCGACGTGTGTGCCGGCAAGGAGTTCCTCGCGGCGCGGTGGAGTGACGGGGATGTAGCCGCGACCATGGGTTTCGGCGAGTTCGCGAAGCCGCTGAAGGGGCGTCGTTCCGGTCGCTTCCGCGGTGGACGCGGCGCCCGGGGCTTGAAGGTAGGCCGCTGCGGCAAACGCGCCGCTCCCGCGAAACGCCCGAACGACAAGCTGCACCGTTTCCCGACGGTCCCCAGCACAGTGTCGTGCGGATGCGCGAGGCCCTGTTTCGGTGTCTCTCGCGAGGATCGTGCGTCCGCGATGAATCGACACGTCGAGGTTGCGCGCCGACGATGCCGCGACCCAGTGAAGGCACTGACCCGCGGGAATCGCTGCGCTGAATCGTCGTGACTGCCCGTTTCGAAGCGACCCTTCGCGCATGGGGCCCTGGCGGGTCGCACCACCGGTTTCACCCGCGGATGCCACCGCCACGACGAGTTCCGCGGGCGTCTGGGCGCGCGCGGGGACAGTGAGAACGGCAGCGGCGAGCAAGAGAATCGAAGAAAGGGTTCGCATCGGCTCCTGAGGAGTATACGAAGGGGACCCCCTTCCTCTTCAACGGAGAACCTGATGGGTGAGACCTTCGACAACCCGGGCAACTTTCTCGACGGTGCCTTCGTCGCGGCTTCTGGCGCCGAACTCTGTGTGCGAAGTCCCGCTGACCAGAAGGACATCGTCGGCCGTCACGGCGTCGATCCGGCGCACGTCGACCGAGCGGTCGAAGGCGCGCGAAAGGCGCTTCCCGCATGGCGACGCCTCGGGAAAGAGGGACGAAGTGCGCTCCTGCGGACTTACCAGGAGCGTCTTCGGCATCATCGAAGCGCCATCGCGGAGACGATCGCGCGGGAGGTCGGAAAGCCCCTCTGGGATTCGAACGGTGAAGCGGGCGCGCTGGCCGGCAAGGTCGACCTCATGCTCGGTGAGGGCGCCGCGTGGACGGAGGATCGGTCGCTGAGCGATCTTCCGGGAGAGATCCGTTACCAGGCCCACGGCGTGCTCTCGGTGGTCGGGCCGTTCAACTTTCCCGCGCACCTCCCGAACGGTCAGATCGTGCCCGCGCTCCTGGCCGGCAACACCATCGTCTTCAAGCCGAGTGAAAAGACGCCCAACGCTGCCGTGTGGCTCGCCCGGTGCTTTCAGGAGGCGGGTTTTCCGCCGGGGGTGGTCAATGTGGTTCAAGGCGGTCCGGAGGTTGCGAAGCGCCTCGTCGCTCACGACGACATCGACGGTGTGC
Source organism: Myxococcota bacterium (assembly GCA_039186435.1). Lineage (GTDB taxonomy): Bacteria > Myxococcota_A > Polyangia > Polyangiales > Houyiibacteriaceae > JALVDI01. The sequence goes on from JBCDAA010000138.1 coordinate 3,861, forward strand.
TCTTCACCGGATCGCTCGCGGTCGGCCGACGCGTTCTCGAGGCGAACCTTCACCGCCCCGGGTGCCTGATCGCCCTCGAGCTCGGTGGCAAAAACGCATCCATCGTTCTCGATGACGCGGACATTGCGCGTGCGGTTAACCAGATTGCCTTTGCGGCGTACGCGACGACCGGCCAGCGCTGCACCGCGACCTCGCGCGTCTATGTTACCAAGGGCGCTGCGCCCGCCCTGCTGGAAGGTCTTCAACGCATCGCGAAAGGCCTGGTGGTCGGCTACCCCCTCGACGAGGGCGTCTTCATGGGGCCGCTCATCAGCGAGGCGTCCCGTTCCGCGCTTTTCAGCGCGCAAGCGCGCGCACGGGAAGCGGGTTTTGAAGCCGTGGTCGAGGGAGGCGTGCTGGACGTCGACGGGCGCGAAGGCTGGTACGTGAGGCCGTCGATTCACCGTGCGCCGCGGGCCGACATTCGCGTCGAGGGATACACCCACGATGAGCTCTTTGGGCCCGACGTCGCCATCTACGAGGTCGACTCTCTCGACGAAGCGGTCGCCCTCGCCAACGGCACGGAGTTTGGGCTCGCCGCCGCGGTGTTTACCGAATCCGAAGCGTCCTTTGAAAAGGCGGCCGATGAACTTCGCGTGGGGGTTCTGCACTGGAATCAGTCCAGCGCGGGCGCGAGCGGACGACTTCCCTTCGGGGGGGTAAAGGGAAGCGGCAACCATCGTCCTGCGGGCATCACGGCAGGTGCGTTTTGCGCGTGGCCTCAGGCTGTGCGCTTTCGACCTTCGGGCGACCTTCCGACCTGGCCCGGATTTACGTCGTAGCTACTGCGGCCCGACGGGTTCGCCGTTGACCTCGAGCTCCGGACGGGCACTCAGCCGCGCCGCGCAGCGACCCTCGTGGCACAGGCATCGTCCGCCGCAGTCGAGGGTGCCGTACTGGCAGTCCATCGTGCACATCGCGTCGTCGCAGCTCGGCGCGTTCGCGGTTCCGACGCACGCTGCGGCGTGACAGCACTCCGCGGGAACGCAGTCCGCGTCCGTTTCACACGCGTCCTCGCCAACGACGAGCTCTCCTTCCGCGGCAGCGGGGGGATCCTCGGCGGGCGGATCGGCGGGTTCACCAACCTCCGATCCGGTCGAGTCGTCAGGCTCGAGGGACGCAGAGGTTTCGTCAGGGTCGGGTCCACCGCAGGCGAGACCAAACGAGAGGGCACAGGCAAGGAGAAGAAATCGCATTGTCGGTTGGACGGATACGCGATCCCTTCCTTCAAGGACCAGTGTTTTTGCGCTCAGAGTTCTTGCGCTGAGGTTGTTGCGCAGTCAGTGGCGTTCCGCGGCAGGCGGCTAGCGCTCGACGGAAACGCCCTTCCAGAACGCGACGTATCCCTCGATCTTCTTCGCGGCGTCTTTGGTGACGGGGTAGAACCACGCCGCGTTTTCGTTTCGCTTTCCGTCCACGACCACGTGGTAGTAGCTCGCGACGCCCTTCCATCCGCACACGGTGTGGTGGCTGCTCTCTTCGAAATGCGCCTTCGCGATGGCGTCCGGCGGAAAGTAGAGGTTGCCTTCGACCTCTTCGACGTTGTCGCTCTCCGCGAGGGTCACACCCATCCAACTCGCCTTCGCCATACTACCTCCGGCAAAACCATGGGGCGCTAGGTCGCGCCTGTCGAGGGTTGATCCCGGAACAGAGCGTAGCTTTGCAACACGAGCTGACCTGCAGGGCGTGGTCGAAGCTCATCGCGAAGGTTCCTCGCCGAGATCGGAAAGTTGCTTGCCAGATCGCCGACCCGATCGCCGCCGTAGCGTGTCGGTTGAATCACCGGACCCGCCAGCGCTGCGAAGGCGAGGTCTGCGGCCGTCCAGCGATCACCGAAGAGGAAAGGGCGCCCGTCGCGAAGACGCCGGTCGACGTCCGCGAACGTTGCCCGAATGGTGTCCTCGCTCCGTGCGACCGTGCGCGCGTTGACGTTCAGAACGCGTCGCAAAAGCACCATCAAACCAGGGATCGCCACGCGCTGAATCGGACTCGCGCCCGGCGGAAGCATCACGCGGCGAAACGCTTTTCGATCGGCGAGAAGATGACCGTAGGCCCAGCAGCGGGCGGCCGGTCCGAGCACGCTATCGAAGGACTTTTCAAGCGCGTCGATCTCTGATCGAAGCTCCTTCGGGTAGAGTCGCGCCTCCTCTCGAAGGTCTGTGTCCGCCCAGGCGACGATGTCGGCCGACTCTTGAAGTCGCGTCGGCGCGAGCAGAAGCGGCACCGTTGTCTTGGGTCCTTGTCCCGTCGCAACGCGATGAAAGCCGGGAAGATAGCCGCGCTCTTCGAAGTCGATTCCGGCGCGCTCCAGCGCCCATCGCGCCTTTTCGCAGTAGTGACTCGCCGTGATCGTCACCAGAATCGCGCGGGCCGTCATGTCGCAGGCTTGATGTCGCCCATCCCGAGTTTCAACGCGCTGCACCGCGCGCACTTTAAACTCACCGTGCGATCGCGGCGGGCTCGGCGTTCCACGCAAGGCGCGAAGTTGCTGGAATACGGTCGGTATTTCAAGACGAGCAACGCAGGGGCGTCGGGCCGGCTAGCTTAAACGAAGCGCGGTCTAGAGCTTTCGGTACACCCCAACGACCACGCCGAGCACCTGGGTGGTTCGCCAGTCGTTCTTCGGGATGAGGATCGGCGCCATCGAGCTGTTCGCGGGCTGAAGCCGGATGTGATCTTTCTCGGGGTAGTAGGACTTGCAGGTCGCTTCGTCGCCGACGAGCGCGATCACGATGTCACCACGGTTGGCGGTCAGCTGCTTTCGCACGAAGACGTAGTCCCCGTCGTGAATCCCCGCTTCGATCATGGAATCACCAGAGATACGGAGCCCGAAGACGTCGCGGCCCCGTCCCACGAGCATCCGGTCGATTCGAACGCGGTCCTCTGGCTCCTGGATCGCCTCGGTCAGGGCACCCGCCGCGACGCGACCGATGATCGGAATCTCGATCATCGAATCCTCGTCATGAACCGGGGCCATGGCCTGGAGGGGGCTTCCGTCGGGATGGCGTAGAAGTCGCAGGGTTCGGGACTTCATGTCCTCTCGGGTGAGGTATCCCTTGCGCTCCAGGGCACGAAGGTGGTCGTTCACGCCGTTGGTGCTCTTGATGCCCAGGTGGTTGCCGATTTCTCGGAGCGTGGGGGGATACCCGCGACTGCTGATGCTGTCGGAGATGTATTGGAGAACGGCTCGTTGGCGATCGGTGAGCTTCTGCATCAGGGACCCCATGACTGAATCTGTGTCCAGGTAGGTATGGAGACTACGTATCCAATGTCCCGTGTCAAACTTTCAGTGTCAAAAAAGCAGCACTAAAGAATCCGCCTTGCCCGAACGACGTGCCTCTCGAGGAGGTCTGTCGTGAAGGGCGTGATTTTCAATATTCTCGAGGACTTTGTGGTCGAGGGGTGGGGCGAGGACGCCTACGAGGAGATCCTCTCCCTCCGTCCGCTGAAGACGAAGGAGCCTTTTGTCGGTCCCGGCACCTATCCGGACTCGGACCTCTTCGCGATTGCAACGGCAGCCGCGGAGAAAGTGGGGGTTCCGCTCCCCGACGCCCTGCGCGCGTTCGGCCGATTTACGTTTCCGAAGCTCGCCGAGCGCTATCCGATGTTCGTGCAAGACGCGACGAGCGCGAAGTCTTTCATCTTCAGCGTTCACTCGGTGATTCACGTCGAGGTTCGAAAGCTCTACCCGAAGGCCGTCACGCCCTCGTTCACCTATGAGGACACCGGGGAGGACACGCTCAAGGTGAACTACACCTCGGCGCGAAAGCTCTGCCAGTTCATGGAGGGCATGCTCGCCGGCGTCGGAACGCACTTCGGCGAATCGATCGACGTCGCCCACTCGGCCTGCATGCTCGAGGGGGCGCCCGCGTGCATCTTCGACCTGCGATTCGGGCAGCAGCAAGAGAACGCTGCATGAGCGAAGAGGCGCTCCGCCGGAAACTCGATCGAGCCAACGGAAAGGTTCGCGTTCTCGAGGATCTCATCGAGAACAAAACCCGCGAGCTTTTTCAGGCGAACGAGGAGCTGGCGGCGGCGCTCGAGTACCAGCGGCAGATTGCGGCGATCCTTCCGGAGTCGCTCCTGGTGGTGACCCAAGAGGGGGCGATTCGAATCGCAAATCCGTCGGCCACGCAGCTTCTGGGGGGTGACCTTCAAGGGCGTGCGATCGGTGACGTCTGGAGTCTCGACGAGCTCGCGCGGGAACGGGTGGCGTTCGAAACCTCCTGGCGCCGGCTCGACGGATCGGAGCTTCCCGTGTTGGTCTCGGTGGCGGCCCTCGAGACGGGAGAGGCGTGCGAGTACGTTTGCGTGGCGACCGATCTGCGCGAGCGGCGCGCGCTCGAAATCGAGCTTCGTCACGCTCAAAAGCTGAAATCTGTGGGGCAACTCGCTGCCGGCGCTGCGCATGAGATCAACACCCCGATGCAGTTCATCGGCGACAACCTCGAGTTTCTCCGCGAGTCTTTCGACGAGCTTCTCGGCCTCGTGGCGTTTCTTCGCGCGCGACTTCCGAACGCGGAAGATGAGGAAATCGCCGAGCGAATCGAGGATGCAGACCTCGATTTTATGCAGAGTCGCGGACCTCGCGCGTTTCAGCGAGCCAACGAGGGGGTCGCGCGCGTCACGGAAATCGTCGCCGCCATGAAAGCGTTTTCCCATCCGCAGACGCAGCGCGCGGATGTCGATTTGAACGGCTGCATCCAGTCCACGCTCTCGGTGGCCAAGAGCGAATACAAATACGTGGCGGACGTGCACGTCGAGCTCGGCGAGCTTCCGATGATTCGCTGCAGCGGAGGCGACGTGCGCCAGGTGCTACTCAACCTCGTCGTCAACGCGGCACACGCCATCGAAGACCGCAACGACGGGCGCGGCGAGATTCGAATTCGGTCGTGGCTGGACGGCGAGCGCGTCGGCGTTTCCGTGGCGGACACGGGGACCGGGGTTCCGGAAGAGATTCGCGCACGAATCTTCGAGCCCTTTTTCACCACCAAGGAGGTGGGTCGCGGCGCCGGCCAGGGCCTGGCTCTCGCATACGCGGTCGTGGTGGAGGGGCATGGCGGGACCTTGACCCTCGACTCGGAAGTCGGTCGAGGATCGACCTTTACCCTCCGTCTTCCCCTACGAGCCGCGTAAATCGATGAGCAAGAAGGCCCCGGTTCTCTGCGTTGACGACGAGCCGAGTGTGCTCGAAGGTCTCGAGCTTCATCTGCGAAAGAAGTGCAGCGTGTTCTCGGCGACAAGCGGCGCTGAAGGTCTCGCGCTTCTCGAGGCGCACGAGTTTGCAGTCGTGATGTCGGACATGCGGATGCCCGGCATGAACGGCGCGGAATTCCTCGCGGCGGTACGGGATCGCGCTCCGCTTCCCACGCGGATCCTCCTGACCGGTCAAACCGACCTTCAATCGGCGATCGCCGCCATCAACGAAGGGCAGATTTTTCGATTTCTCACGAAGCCCTGCACGCCGACTCAACTTCGAAGCGTGTTCGAGGACGCCGTCGCCCAGCACCGGCTGGTGACGAGTGAAAAGCAGCTGCTCGAGGAGACGGTTCACGGCAGCATCAAAGCCCTGATCGGCGTTCTCGGCGTCACGCAGCCGCTGGCGTTCGGGCGCGCGTCTCGTCTTGAAGGCTACGTGGCGCAGATCTGCGAGGAGCTGGCGCTGACGCCAAGCTGGCCGCTGGAAGTCGCCGCGATGGTCCTCCAGCTGGGGACGATCGTGCTCTCGGAGGAGACCGCGGAAAAGCTCTACTACGGCAAGCCGCTCGAGCCTCAGGAGCAAGCGCGCGTCGACGAGGGGCCGCAGACCGTGCAGCGTCTCCTCGGCTCGATTCCGCGGCTCGAACCGGTCGTCGCGATCGTGGAGGCGATGGGGACGAAGCGCCGAAGACTAGGTCCCGAGCTTCGGCGCTCCGTGGAGATCCTCAGCCTCGCCAATGACTTCGACGTCCTGATCGCGCAGGGCATGAACGACGCGGACGCACTCGGGGCGATCCGTCATCGCGAGGAGCACCCGAACGAGCTCGTGGACGCGTTTGCTCGCAAGCGAGGTGGCGATGCGGCCCAAGAGATTCGGGAGATTCCCATCGGTGCGGTTCGCGAGGGCATGGTCTTCGTTCACGACGTGAAGACGCACGTCGGAACCCTTCTGGTGCCGCGTGGGTTTGAGGTGACCAAGAGCTTCGTTGCGCGCGTGCACGGCTACCCGCGCGGTTTTGTGCCGGAACTCGTCCGTGTCGCCGTTCGTCGCTGAGTACTGGATCCGTGTCCATGTGGGCGCGCCGCCGACGTACTCAGGATTTCAGTGTCATCAGAGCAGGTTTCTCGTGAAACGGCGGGTGTAAGTCTTTGCGAACGCGCGCGTTGCCTCTTCAAACGCAGCGGGATCGGTCGTCCTCGTCGCTGCGGACAAGGAGCCAAGAAGATGATCCGAGCCGCGCTACTGATTCTCGTCGCGTTAGTTCTTCCGAACGTCGCCGACGCCCAATACGTTCACCAACCCGTTCGCCAACCGACTCGCTACCTCCTCGTTCCGCCGGCGCAGCCGCCGATTCAACCGGTGGTGGTGCACCGCCCCGTCGTCGTGCAGCCGCCGCAGCGCGTGATCGTCCAGCGGCGCGTGGTCGTTCATCCCGTCGAGGTGGAGCCCGAGCCGGAAGTGCACTGGTTCGTCGGCGCCGGAGCGGGGGCCCTTCTTCGTTTCGACGCGGGCCGGGAAGCGACCCCGAGCTACCAGCTCGCCTTCGGCGTTGGCGTTGGCAAGGCGGAGTTCAGCCTTCGGTTTGATCTCGCACCGGGCTTCGAATCGGAGACCGAAGAGGCGTCGCTGTACACCGCGGGGGCCGGGTTTGGGTACCGTTTCCTCGACGGCCGAATTCACCCGGTGGTCGGGGTTGGCCTTGAGAGCCTCTTCTACAACCCAGAGGGCGGAGAGACCTCGCGCGCCTTCGCGGCGACCGGGCGACTCGGGGTCGATCTCGATGTGCCGACGCGTTTTGGGGCGCTTGCGGTCGGCCTTGACGTCACAGCACATCAACCCCTGGCAGGCGCGGAACAAGCGAATGCGACGCTTCTTGGTATCGGCGCGCATCTCGCGTTTCGAATGCGTTAGGCCTCTTTAGGCGTCGTCTTCTCGGCGGAGCACGGCACCGAGGACGGCGAGGGGATCGAAGCCGAGGATTTCCGAGACCGTGCTGGCCTGGGTGATTCGCGCGCGCAGGGACTGAGCGAGGGGCAAGAGCGTTCCAATGACGTCCAGTCCTCCGAGCGCGCGCGCAGACGCCCGGCCTACGCCGCGAGCCGCATCGGCGCCGACCGCCGCCATCGCAAAGCCGGGAAGCGGACTCACGATCAGGTCGCGGACCGCCACCGCACGGGCCCACCGCCCTGGGTCGGTGCCACGAAGCAAGGCCTCGAGCGCCGGCGCTTCGGCGAAGATTCCCCAGTGGACCGGCGCCATGTTGCGTTCGACCGCGTCGACGAAGACCCGGTAGTCCCGACGCCAGTCGCCGCCGAGGGGTCCAGCCCACTCGGTGAGCAGGTCCGGGCCTGCCACAAAGTCGATCCCGCGCTCTCGTCGACGCAGCGCGATCGCCGTCCAGATGGCCCCGTCGCGAAGCACGAGAACCCCAGCGCGGTTCACGGGGAGCATCAGGTCGAGCGCGCGATTGACGGTGTTTGCGTTCGGGAGCGGAAGGTTGGTCAGGGTCGGAGGCCACATCTCCATGTGGCCTCCGTCCATCAGCTCACGGACGGCTCGGAGGAGCGTGAGGAGCTGCGTCAGGTAGTCCTCCCCGGCGCGGTAGCGAAGGGCGAGGCGCTCCGCGAGCTCCTCCATCACTCCGTCGTTGAGCCGAACGACCCGCGCCGCGCCGTGCGCCTCCGCAACCTCCGGAAGGGAAGAAACGGACTCGCCGACCAGCGCTTCGAGGCGGCCGCGTTGACTGTGGAGGGCGGTGATCACCTCGCCTTCGTGGGTCACGAGAACGATGCGCCCCGGACCCTCCGGCGCGAGCGCAAAGAGCGAGAGGAGGTTTCGCCAGGAGCGGACGTCGAAGCCCTCGAAGCGCAGGTCGGGCGCGATCATCGGCCTGCCCTCGCGCGCGGGGTTTTGTGGTCGATGAGGAGCATTCGAACGTGGTGCTCCGCCATCGGAACCGAGAGGGCCTTTTCGCCCTCAAAGCGTTCGCCGCTGATCGCGTCTTCGACGGATGTCGGACGCGGAAGGACAATCTCGGCCGTCGTCGCTTCCCCTGCGTTGATCACGAAGAGGACCACGTCCTCGTCTCCCCGGCGATGGACACAGGTGTCCACGGGCGGAAGCGCGGGGTAGGGCCGTTCGAGATCAAAGCGATCGATCCAATCGTGCACGAGGGCATGGGCCATCTCGCGATCGATGCGCGTCGGCCCGCGATCGAGGGCCGCAAAGGTCGCGGGTCGAAGAGTCTCGTCGACCCGCGGCTGGGATGGGCCGTAGACCACGTGCACGCCTTCGCGGATCAGCGTCTGAAGCCGCTGCCAGCGCGCGCTTGAAGCCATCGCAAAGGTCGGGGCGAACACGACAGCACGCTCGGAAAAGCGCGCGAGGGGCGCGTCCGAGTCGACGTAGACGTAGGGAACGTTGGCAGCGGTGAGAGCGTCCGCCATGGTCTCTAGCGTTTCCCACCAGGCATGCTGTACGGCCACGTCGAGACCGAAGTCGTCGGGCCGGCAGCCGTCGGTCGGTGACCCGCCGATCGCTTCGAGGTTCGAAGGACTGGCCGCACCGAGGCTGTGCGTGGCGCGGGTGAGGCGCTGATATTCCCGCGGCCACATCAAAGCGACCGGCGCCTTTCGGGTGAGCGTTTCGAAGCGGGTCCGCGTGAGCGCGTCGAGAAGTCGTCGCCAGTCTGCGGCTTCCGGCCGCGCGCGACCCTTCGCGTCGATGGGCGCGCCGTACCAGCGATCCCGGTCGACCGTCATGTAGAGGTTGAATCCGCGGAGTCCGTACGCGCACGCGGAGAGCGCAGTCGTGAGACTGTCTCGATGGGAGAGAGGGGTGAACCAAGGTGGCGCGCCCACCCCGAGCTCAGGCGAATAGGGCGTCTCCACGGTGCCCGCGAGGTAAAGCGTTCGACGTTTGACGGTCCGCTGCTCTCGCTCCGCGTGGTAGTAGTCGAGGCCGACAAGGTCGACCTCCTGGTCGAACGCGGGAACGCTGATCGGCAGTCCCCCGTCGCCGAGGCTGACGTTGTGGACCATCGGCGCGCGCATCCCGGCGCGTTCCATGAGCTTTCGAATCCGTCCGACGGATCCCGCGAGAAGGGACTCGTGAAAGGCGGCCCAGTCGAGTTGCCGCGTGAGGCTTCCGGGCGTTGCGCCTTCAAAGCGAACGGGCGGGGTCGCCTCCGACCAGCCGGCGTAGCTCTCGCCGTGGGCCTTCGCGACCGCTTCGAGGCCGCCGTGACGTTCGTCGAGAAAGCTGTGCCAGAGTCCGACGGCATCGTCGTGGTAGTCCTGGCAAAAGGGGCCGTTGCGAAAGTAGAAGCCCGCTTCGTTGTCGACCTGGAGGAGCACAACCGGACCGGCGGGCCAGATGCGCGGCGCCACAACGTTGCCGACCGCCTGCATCCAGGCCGCGACCTCCTCGAGGTACGCCTCACTGGCGTATGAAGGCACCGGGAACATTCGCGGCGGGAAGTAGAGGATCACCGGATTGCCGCGCGGGCTCTTCGCCTGGCACTCCGGGTCGTTCACGATCCGCTCGGGGATGCCGAAGTAGGTCATCTCCGCGTTGATGTGCGGACCCGGCCGGACGAACACGCGAAGGCTGAGTTCGCCGGCGAGGTCGATGAAGGCCCCGAGGTCCTTCTGTGGATCGACGTCGCCGAAGTCGAACTCACCGCGCGCCGTTTCGTGCACGCTCCAAGGCGCGTAGGTCTCCACGACCTGAAAGCCGAGGGCCGCACACTGCTCGAGGGCGGGCTTCCACGAGTCGCGCGCAAGGCGCCAATAGTGAATCGCGGCGCTTCGCAGCGGAACACGTTCCTCCCCCAGTCGAAGCGATGCACCTTCGAGAACCGGCAGCGTGCGATGTCGCGCGGAGGGAGCCTTCACGGCGAGCCTTAGATTTTTCCGAGCGCCTTGGCGAGTGCGGCGTCTGTTCCGGGGAAGTTCGCTGCCTCACTGAGATCGGTGATCGCGCCCCAGCGTTCGCCCACGTCTTCCGGGCTGAACGTGTCCGAAAACACGGTGCCCGGTCCCTCGACCAGGTCGACGCGCGAAACGTAGCCCCCGCCGACCGCGAGGATGTGCCCCGTGACCGGGCAGTCTTCCCCGCAAAGGAACGCCACCACCGGCGAGACCCGCGAGGGTTCGATCTTGGCGAGGACGGCTTCCGGAAGCAGCTCCTCGGTCATGCGGCTTCGCGCGATCGGAGCGATGGCGTTCACGCGAATGTTCTTCTTGGCGCCTTCGACGGCGAGCGCTTTCGTCAGGCCCACGATGCCCATCTTCGCGGCGCCGTAGTTGCTTTGACCAAAGTTGCCGAAGTGCCCCGCGACACTCGAGGTGTTGACGATGCGGCCGTAGCCCTGCGCTCGCATCGTGGGCCAAGCGGCGCGCGAGACGTTCATGGTCCCGGTGAGGTGGACGGCGATGACGGCATCCCACTGGTCTTTGGTGATCTTGTGAAAGCTCGTGTCGCGGAGGATCCCCGCGTTGTTGACGACGATGTCGACCTTGCCGAAGGCGTCGAGCGCGCGCTGCACGATCGCCGCGCCGCCTTCTTCGGTGGAGACGGAGTCGTAGCTTGCGACGGCGTCACCTCCGGCATCCTTGATCTCTTGAACGACGGCGTCGGCGGCCGACTGCGATGCGCCGGAACCATCGACGGATCCGCCGAGATCATTGACGACGACCTTTGCGCCGCGTGATGCGAGAAGGAGGGCGTGACTGCGGCCGAGGCCCCCGCCGGCGCCCGTGACGATCGCGACGCGATCCTCGAAGCGAATCTCTCCCATCTCGTCTCCTCCTCCACGACCTTCGCGGCCGATTGGCGCGGAGCGTAGGCGCCGCCGTGAGGGGGTTCAAGCCACGAAATCAGACGACTGCGCGACCGAGCGCGAGCCCGAGGGCGGCGGCGCCAAGGCATGTTGCCAGCGTGGCCACAAGGTAGAGCCCCCCGCGCACCGGCTCCTCCGAGAGAAGCTCAAGAAGCTCGAGGTTGAAGGTGCTGTAGGTCGTGAACCCGCCCATCACGCCAGTGCCGACCACGAGGCGCGCGTCCACCCCCGCGATGGTCTTGTCTTCGAGCAGGACGAAGACCACGCCGAGGAGCAGCGAGCCGAGCACGTTCGCCGCGAAGGTGCCGACGGGGAACCAGCTCTCGCCGGCGACTCGGCGCCCGAGGAGCGCGAGGCCAAAACGCATCGACGTTCCGATCGCGCCCCCGAGGGCAACGAGGAGCCAGGTCATCAATCTCGCGTCCGCCGCTGGTTGAGCAGGAAGACGAGCGCGCTGTGAAACGCGGCGTAGGTCACGCCGATCGCAAGGAGGATGCCGCCCACCCAATGCTGCCGAACGGCGAGCAGGATGCTTCCGCCCAGAATCGTCGACGCGACCACCAGGCCGCTGAAGATTCTCCGTCCGATGCGGTCTGCGCCTTCGTAAATACTCGGCTCGCGGACCTGCACGCGAAACGCGCCGCTGCGAAGATCCTCGAGGATCTCTTGAATCTGCAGCGGCGTTTCCTGCGCCGCGTTGCTGAGGCGCATCACGCCGCGAATCACGTCCTGGGTGATTCGTTCCGGGGAGTAGCGCTGCTGAATCAGCCGAAGGAAGTAGGGCTTCACCTCGGCGAAGACGTCGAGCTCCGGGTAGATCTCGCGACCGACACCTTCCACGGTCATCAGCGCTTTGCCCATCATCAGAAATCCCGCGGGAATCTCGATCGAATAGCGGCGGGCTCCGTCTACCAGGTCCTTGAGCAACATTCCGAGGTCGATGTCGCCGAGCTTCTTGCCGAGGTACTTCTGCGCGAGCATCGTGACTTCCGCCTCGAAGGCCTGGCGGTCGACTTTCTTCGTCGCCCGACCGATGGCCCAGAGCGCGTCTGCCACGCCCCGGTAGTCCTCCCGAACGGCGGACACCATGAGGTCGATCGTTCGGTCACGAAGCTGCGGCGTGAGGTGCCCGACGAGGCCAAGGTCCATCATGGCGACGACCGGGCGGTCGGGCGTGCCCATGATGAAGACGTTTCCCGGGTGGGGATCCGCGTGAAAAAAACCGTCCTCAAAAATCTGTTGAACGATGATGTCGACGGAGGTTTTGGCGATTTGTTCGCCGCTGTGCCCGTCTTCCTCGATCGCGTTGTGAACCTTCTTTCCGTCCAGAAATTCCAGCGTCAGAACCCGCCGGCTGCTGGCCTCCCGGTAGACTTTCGGGAACTTTACGTATCGCTTCTTTTCGAAGTTTCGTGCGAAACGTTCTGCGTTGTCCGCTTCAAGAACAAAGTCGAGTTCGCAGGTCACTGCGCGATCGAACTCGTTCACCATCTTCACGGGCTGATAAAGCTTGGCCTCCGGAATTGAGCGCTCGATCGCGTGCGCGAGCCAGTAGAGGAGGTCGATGTCGAGCTCCATCGTCTTGCGGACGTGGGGTCGCTGCACCTTCACCACCACATCGCGCACGCCGTCGTCGACCTTGAGCGTCGCCCGATGGACCTGGCCGATCGAAGCGGACGCGAGGGGCGTCTCGTCAAAGCTCTCGAAGATGACGCTGATGGGCGCGCCGAGCTCGTTTTCGATGAGCGGGCGAATGGACTCAAAGCTCTCCGGCGGAACGTCGTCCTGGAGTTTCTTGAGCTCGACGACCACGTCCGCGGGAAAGACGTCCGGGCGTGTGGAGGCGATTTGTCCGAGCTTGACGAAGCTCGGTCCGAGCTCCTGAAGGACGAGGCGAATTCGCTCGCCCATTCGCATCTTGGTCGCTTTATTTTTTCGTTTTCCGGGGACGAGCGAGCCGAGGCCGGTGCGGTTGACGAGCTCCCCGAAGCCATGGCGAACCAGCACTCCGACGATTTGTCGCAGCCGGTCGAGGTCCTTCACGGTGTTGAGAACGTTCGGGCCCGCCATGCGCGCGGAGCATAACGCGGCGCCGGGAAAGCCGCGGAGTTCGTCGTTCCTTCACACGTTCGCTAGCGATCTCGGCGGGTTGCCCGTGCCATAAACCCGACAAATCCGATATGGAATCGGAAGAATACAGTCTAACCTCACGGGACTGCTTGACGAATCCGGACCCTGCACCATGTTCGAAGCAGCGAGATCACCATGGCCAAGACATACGCAGACCTTCTTCAGGACGTAAAACGCACCGTCCGGCAAGTCTCCCTCGACGACCTCCACGCACGAATCCAAGCGGGTGAGAAAATTGAGCTCGTCGACGTGCGCGAGAAGGACGAGTGGCGACAGGGCTACATCCCCGGCGCCGTTCACTTGCCGCGTGGCTTTCTCGAGATGCGCGCGCAGAGCACGCTTCCGAACAAGGACGCCACGGTCGTCGTCTACTGTGCGGGCGGGATTCGCAGCGCGTTCGCGGCGAAGGTGCTCTCGGAGCTTGGCTACACCAAGGTCGAGTCCGCGAACCCCGGATTCAACGATTGGAAGGACAAGGGGTATCCCGTTGCCAAGCCTTTCGCGTTCACCGACGAGCAGCTCAACCGCTACTCGCGTCACCTGCTCCTTCCGGAGGTTGGCGAAGCCGGTCAGGCGAAGCTCCTTCAAGGCCGCGTTCTGCTCCTTGGCGCTGGCGGTCTCGGCTCTCCCGCGGCGCTCTATCTCGCTGCGGCGGGCGTCGGAACGCTCGGAATCGTGGACGGCGACACCGTCGACGAATCGAACCTTCAGCGGCAGGTGCTTCATGGCCGTTCCCGCGTCAACAAGCCGAAGGTCGTCAGCGGTGCCGAGCGCATTGCGGACCTGAACCCGGACGTTGAGGTCATTCCCTTTCAGGAGCGTCTCGACTCTTCGAATATCGACCGCATCTTCGATCAAGGCTGGGACGTGATCGTCGACGGCCTTGACAACTTTCCGACCCGCTACCTCGTGAACGATGCGAGCGTGTGGAAGGGCATCCCCGTCGTTCACGGCAGCATCTTTCGCTTCGACGGACAGGTCACGACCTTCTGGCCGGGCAAGGGACCCTGCTATCGCTGCCTCTACCCGGAGCCCCCGCCGGCGCACCTTGCCCCGAGCTGCGCGGAGGCGGGCGTTCTCGGCGTGCTCCCCGGCGTGATCGGAACGATTCAGGCCACGGAGGCGATCAAGATTCTTCTCGGTCAGGGCGAGCCGCTCGTGGGGCGTCTGCTCCAATACGACTCGCTCACGATGAAGGTCCGCAACTTCAAGCTGATGAAGGACCCGGACTGCGTGGTCTGCGGAAAGGACCCGTCGGTCACCGAGTACATCGACTACGAAGGCTTCTGCGCCGCGTAGTCACCTGCGAAAGATGGAGACCGGCGGCCTGGCTCTTCAGCGAAGCGGCTGCCAGGTGCCGTTTTCCGCGAAGCGCATGAGCTGGCCGTTGTCGAAGAGCACCACGTCGCCCACGTTCGGCGTGTAGGGCTGGTTCATCGCCTGCTGCGCTTCTTGGATGTTGTCCTGGATCATGCGCGCGTCGAAGCCGAGGCGGCCCGCTTCTTGGTACCAGGCGATGGCGTCCTTGAAGTCGCGAAGAAAGAAGAGCGCGGCGCCAACCTGGCTTGCCGCCATCGCGGCGTGGTCCGGTTGGCTCTGGTAAATCGCGCGAAACGCGGACGCGGCTTCGAAGTACTGACCCGCGCTCATCATCGAGGCAGCCTGACGGAGGTCGTCGTTCATCGGGTACATCGCGTCGTTGTACGGCGCGGCCCCAGCGATGGGCTGGGGGAACCCTCACAGGCCTATTTCCCTTGCCTCCGGGAAATTCGCCCGGAGACCCATCGCTGCGAGACGCGCGGTTTCCCGGATTCGGCGCGCTCGCGTCTCGGTGCGTTTCGCGCTCTTGATCCACCAGAGAATCCCCTTCTTGGAGGAGGGCGCGAACTTCGTCCACGACTTCCGCGCTGCTGGCGTTCTGTCGAGGGCGCGTTTGAGGTCCGGCGGCTCGATCAAATTCTCAACGTCGTCCAAGAGCGTCCACGACCCGTCCGCTTTCGCCGTTTCGATCTTCGCCTTCCCCGGCGCACGCATGAGCTTCTTGCGAATCATGGCGTCGATGCGTTGCTTGTTCGCGCGCGACCAGGGACTCTTCGCCTTGCGCGGAGAGAGCAGAAGCATCGTGCGGTCGTCGTCGAGCGCCCGAGGAAGGCTGTCGATCCATCCGTAGCAAAGCGCTTCCTCGACGATCGCGTCATAGGAGAGATGTTTCGCGTGATGCTTGCGAAACACCACAAGCCAGATGCTCTCCCCTTGCGTGTGGTGCTCACGAAGCCACTCGCGCCATGCCCTGCGCGATGCCACTTGAACCCGCGCGTAGTCCTTCATCCCTTGCTGTCCCGCGGTTGCGCGCCCATGGTCTGAGTGTGCGTCTGCATCTGCGAATCGACGAGGGGGTGGTGCTCGGGACCAACGCCGCAGTGGACGTGAGCGCGAGCCTTCCGCGTTTCTTAGCTGAGCTGCGGCGCGCCCTAGGCGAGGAGTTTCCCCACGTGGAGCTCGATGTTGGGCTCGGGGAATCCCGCATCGAGGTCGAAGGGGAGGGCGACCACGCTACGATTCGCCTTCGGGTGCAGGGCGTGGTCCGCGCGGTGCGCCACTGCGGTGACTGGGTGGTCTACGAGTAGCGCCGCGGTGGTGTTCTCGCTATCACAAGCGCGATGACCGTCTCGCTCTTCGTCAATGTCGACCACATCGCGACGCTTCGTCAGGCACGAGGCACGCGCTACCCGGATCCTATTCACGGCGCGGTTCTCTGCGAGCGAGCGGGCGCGGATGGAATCACCGTGCACCTCCGCGAGGACCGGCGGCACGTTCAGGATCGCGATGTGTTTGCGCTTCGCGAGATTGCGACCACGCGGATGAACCTCGAGGTGGCCGCCACGGATGAAATGGTCGCCCTGGCAAAGAAGGTGCGCCCCGACTTCGTGACGCTCGTTCCGGAGAAGCGCGAAGAGCGCACCACGGAGGGCGGGCTCGATGTCCTCTCTCAGCAGGATGCCCTTCGCACGATCGTGGCGGACCTCGCCGAGTCGTCGATTCCCGTCAGCCTCTTTATCGATCCGGAGGAAGCGCAGCTTCGCGCTGCAGCAGCGACGGGCGCGCACGCCGTGGAGTTTCACACCGGCGACTATGCAAACGCCGCCGACCCTCGCGACGAGCTCGCACGGCTCAAGACGGCCGCAGCGCTGAG
>JBCDAA010000139.1:0-20219 GCA_039186435.1 Myxococcota bacterium
ATTCTGTACACGCTGCGCACGCTGGATTGAGGCCACCCACGCCGCGCGCTGGATTGAGGCCACCCACGAGTTTTGACGGCGGTTTTCTACGAGGATCGGCCACGGTCGATCGCCCGGGAAACGGCGCGTCAACACGTAGGTCGTCTTCTTTTCGCTCGTGCGCCGCGGACCTACCGAGGTTGACTTCGAGCTCACCGATCGCTCGTCGCGCCATGTCAAAATACATGGATGGCCTCCAAGCGATTCACAGAAAACAACGTGTCAAAACTGGTGGGTGGCCTGGACTCACGAGATGGCGCTCGCGGTTTTCTACGAGCCGAAAGTCAACCTCGGTAGATGCGGGTGACTCGGCGTCTCGCGGTTTTCTGTGAGGCGACGGTCAACCTCGGTCGCACCACGGCCGCACCACGGTCGCACCACGGTCGCACCACGGCCGCACGCTGGGCGACTCACGGCCTCGCGGTTTTCTACGAGATGAGGGTCAACCTCGGTAGCGTCACGCCGGCCCATTTCCTGGAGCTCCCAGTGGTTTTCCACAGCCCCCAAACCCCTGGACGCGTCGGACACCAAAATATGACACGCAGCTCCGTCGACATTGGCCGCCAGAGCCGGTAACCCAGGGGCATGGCCAAGGACGACATGCTGCGCGGGGTCACCCAGCGCGTCGTAGACCTCTACACCTCCGGGGGCTTTTTCTTCACCGCCCTCGACGTCTCCAACCAGGTGAAGCAGACGCTTCCCGAAGTTCGGCACCGCCATGTGTCGCCGATCGTTCGTGAGCTCTTCGACCAGGGCGGCATGGGCGCGAGCTACACGCGGACTCTCATCGACGTCACGACCGAAGGCCGCAAGAAGGCGGAAGCGTTCCTCTACCACCTAGAGGGCGGCGATATCGAAACGGGCTACGGCCCCGACAAGCGCAGCCAGCTTGCCATTCCGCCGGTCTCCGCGGAGCTCGACGACGAGACCCTCGACGACAACCAAACCGAGGTGTCCATCGAAATTGGCGCAGACGGTCGAGGCCGCCTCCCGCTCACGCTCCTGATGCGGGCGCGCATTCTCACCACCAAGGTGATCGCCGAAATGCTCGGGAGTGACCTCGTGCTCAGCGAGCATCCGCCCGCGCCCGCGACGCCTTCGCCGATGGCGACCGTCCTTCCGATTCACCACCCGACGATGCTCCACATCCCGGCAACGCTCCTCGCGCCCTTCGACCCGGCGAAGGTTCGCGCCAAGGTCGTCGGGAGCCAGGTCTACATTCAAAACGCTACTTGAGGCCGATCTCCAAGAGGTGCGTGAGCCGCGACGCATGCTCGTCGAAGGTCACGACCTCATCGTGCGAAAGCTGCGGGTTGCCGAACGCCTTCGCGTAGATGTAGTCGCAGCCCTTCTTCGGGCGCTTGCGACCCCAGCACGCCTTGAGGTGCACCTCCGGGATCCCGAGCGCCATCTCCTCGAGAAAGAGGTAGCCGGTCTTGTTGGTGTTGCCGCTGCCGTAATACGCCCCGCGAAGCGAGGTGTAGTTCATGCTCTTGAGCGCGCCGTTGAAGCGCTTGAAGGTCTTCTTGCCTTCCTTGCGGTCCTTGCCCGCATCCGGCCAGCGCGGCGCGTGGTAGATGCCAATTCCGAACGCTTTGCCGGTGATCAGCACGCCCTTCGGGAGGTTCTCCGGCATGAGCAAACCAGAACGCGAGATGCCCATCAGGTTCTGCGTTCGCGTGCCGTGCCAGCCGTGCACGACGCCGGTCGCCTTCGACTTTTTGGCGACCTTCTTCGCATACTTTTCGAAGAGCGCCTTCTTGTCGCGTCGCTCGACCTTCCACGCGCGAAGCACCTTCAGCTTCTTGTAGAAGTTGCTGTTCCGCGGTGACTGCCCCTCATCGAAGGCAACCCGAACGCGCTTGTACTCCGCGCTCTTCGGGTCGAGGTGCTCGATGTCGCACTGAAGTCCTTCGTACCAAACCTCGTAGGGATGGTCCGCTTCTGCTGCCTGCTTGAAGACCTCCTTTTGAAGGTGCAGATCGCGAAGGAGGGTCAGGAACTCCCGCTCCTTGGCGATGCGCTCTTCGCGGTCGAGAAGAATCGCGTTGATGTCCAAGCGGCCGCGTTTCACCGCGTGGTCGATGTTGCGCGGGATGTTGGAGAGGTAGTCGTTCGTCAGGTTGATGAGCCGCTGCTTCGGCGGCTTGCTTCGCTTTTCGAGAAGCGCGTCGATCTCGTCGAGAATGTCGGCGCCTTTGTCGAGCTGCGAATCGTGCAGATTGCCGAGGGGCGCCGACTTGCTGGCACCCGCGGACGCGCTCAGACCCTTCTGCGCCGTCTTCCCGGCCGTGGTGTACATGATGCTGAGAAGCTGCTCGACGCCCTTCGGATAGCGCCGCGTCTTCTTCTTTTTCGCCTTGGTGAGCTTCACACCCTTGGAGCGCGCCTTGTCGAGCTCATCCTGGGTCGAGCGCATTTCCAGGGGGCGGTAGCCCTTTGCGACCTTCCCCTTAATCTTCTTGTCGAAGATCTTCTTTGCGGCCTCGAATGTCGGTGCCCACGCGGTCTGCGTCTGCCCGCTCTGGCCCACGCGCCCGTAGTTGAAGGTGATCTGAAAGCCGCCGCCGGACTCGACGATCTTGGCCTTGTAGAACTTGTTCGAGCCACGGGAGGTCGCGCCGGTTCGCGCGCCGGTCAGGTCCGTCCAGTTGAGCGTCGCCTCAAGGAGCACTCCGTCGGCGCGTTTCTTGGGCTTCGCAGCGGCCGTTGCGGTCTTCTTGGTGGTCTTCTTGGTGGCCTTCTTGGTGGCCTTCTTGGTGGCCTTCTTGGCGGCCTTCTTCGCGGTCTTCTTGGCGGTCTTCTTGGCGGTCTTCTTGGTGGTCTTCTTGGCGGCCTTCTTGGTGGCCTTCTTGGCGGTCTTCTTAGTCGCGCGTTTCTTCGAAGCCTTCTTGGCGCTCTTCTTGGTGGCCTTCTTAGTCGCGCGTTTCTTGGTGGCCTTCTTGGCGGTCTTCTTGGTCGCGCGTTTCTTCGCAGCCTTCTTGGTCGCGCGCTTCTTGGTGCTCTTCTTCGTCTTCTTCTTGGTCGCCATGCCGAGGAGGCTGCATCGCCTCCCTTCGGATCACAAGACCCTCCTGCGTACTTCGGCGCGGAGGCTACGAAGCTGTGAGCTCTCGCTCGAACACCGCTCGCAAAGGCTGCCCCGGCGCCGGGTCGTAGACCGGAAAGACAACCCGGTCGAAGCTCCCGCGAAACGTTCCCCGCAGCCATCGTCGAAACGCGCTTGCGGCCATCGTCGGATCGCACCCGAACACGCCGCAGCCCCACGCGCCGAGCACGAGGGTCCGGTAGCCACGGCCGGCGAGGACCGCCAAAAGAGCGCCGGCCCGGCGTCGGTACGCCACCTCGATGTCCGCAGCACTCGCCTTCGACTTGCGCGCGTAGGGGGCTGCCACGGTCAACACCGAGGGAAAGTAGGGTTCACGAAGTAGCTCGCTCGCTTCCCGTCGAAAGAAGGGGACGCGCGGCGAGTAGATCATCGCGTCGGTGTAGAGCAGGTCCCGGCGTTGCCGGTGGAGGGCGTAAAAGCCGCCCGGAACGTCAGCTCCCTTCAGGCACGCGAAGAGTCCCGAGCAACGCGCGAGGTCTTCCTCTTGGGCGCGTGCCCCGTTGAGAAACCCGCCCCCGGGCTTGGTCGCGGAGGCGAAGTTGAGGATCGCGAGAGGCCCGGAGTCCCGAAGTCGGTGCGCGGCCTGCTGGGTGGTCTCTCCGGTAACCTCGAGAGCAGCAGCTCCGTCCTTTTGCGCTTCCCGAAAGGCGACGCGTTCAAACTCTTGCGCGGCTTCTCGCGGAGAAAGCCCGACGGTTCCCGCCACCGCCTGTTGAACCTCCGCAGCGATCGAAACGTTGTGGCCGTCGACGTGGTAGCCGCCTTCGCGCACGATCGCTTGCGTCTCGTCCGCGACCGCTTTCATGGCTGGGTCGTGGTAGTGGGCCACGGCTACATCTGCGTCACGATGGCGACGTTGCCGCGCCACGACACCTGCGCACCGTGCGCTTGGGCCAACGCTTCGAGCGCGTCGAGGGGGTGAATCGAACGGAGTTGAAGCGATACCTCGCCCTGGACGTTGTCTTCGACCACGAGGTTGATGCCCGCTCGGTCCGCGAGGAAGCGGAGCGCATCCGAAAGAGGCGCGCGGCGAAAGGATACGTCGACCCGGTCGCGACGCCGCGGCGGCCGGGGCTCGCTCGGCGGCGCTTCGACCCGGCGCGCTTCCTCGACGAAAAGCGTTCGCGACCGCGGCCCCGTCCATTCCTGGAGCGCCACCGCGTCGAGGCGAGGCGACGTTTCGGACGTCGGTTCGGACCTCGGTTCGGTCACCGGGCGCGGCGTCGTCGCGCAGGCACCCACGAGCACCCATCCCCAAAGCCTCATGCGTGCAGCGTACCGTTCGGGGGTGGACCCAGCCACTCGGTGATGCGGCCGCCGAGCTGCGCGGGGCAATCGAGCTGCAGAAAATGGCCGCCGGGCAAGATCTCGCTCGCGAAGGGTCCCGAGAAAAAGCGCTCCTGTCCGTCTGCGATGGAGGGAGCGATGCAGCCGTCCTCGGCGCCGTGAAGGTAGAGGGTGGGGGTCGCGATTTGTGCGCGCGCCGAAAAACGAAGCTGTCGCAGGAGACGTCCGCTCGGTCGCAGGTTGTCCCGGTAATAACCGAGGGGTGCACCTCGAGCGCGCTGGAGGGCCGCAAGAACGTCGTCGAGGTGCGCGTCGGGGAGTGGGCCGGGAGACCACCGGCGATAGAGCCGCGCAAGACCTTCGCGCGTTTGCACGGACCGCTCCGCCAGGATCGGGATCTGAAAGAAACCCATGTAGCGAGAGCGTCGAAGCTGCGCCGACGACCGAAGGGTGTTCCCGAGAAACGACAGCGGGTGGGGTACCGAGAGTGTCACTGCGCGGCGAAACCGCTCCGGAAAGCGCATCAGCGCGACCTGGGCGACAGCCGAGCCCCAATCGTGACCGACGACATCCACCTGGTCGCCGAGCCACGCTGCGAGCGAAGCGATTCGGTGCGCGAGGGTGTCGACGTCGAAGGGACCCTCAATTCCCGAGGGCGGGTACCCGGGCATGTAGGGCAGGACGACGCGGTACCCAGCGCGCGCGACCATCTCTGCCATCGGGACAAAAGACGTCGGCAGATCCGGAAACCCGTGAAGCACAAGAACCGGCGGCCCTTCGCCAAGGACGAGCGCTTCGATCGAAAGAGCGTCGAAGGCGATGTGATTCGGAGGCACCGCCTGGAGGATGACCCACGCCTCAGCGCTGCTACAAGACGAGGGTGCGCCTGATCCTTGCCTCTACGTCCTCGTATCGAAAAGCGCAGCTGACCCAACTCGGCGTCACCTTCGAGGCGCATCCGCACCGATGCGACGAAGCGTCCGCCATGGTTTCCGGGGACGCGCCGGATGTCATCGCGAAAAAACTCTCCGTCGCCAAAGCCGAGAGCCTGCGAGGGGCGTTTCCCGACGGCTGGATTCTCGGTTCGGACCAGGTGGTCGATCTCGATGGAGCCGTGCTCGGCAAACCTGGGACGCGATCGCGCGCGGTGTCACAGCTGGCGGCGCTTTCCGGGCGGACCCATCGGCTGATCACGGGAGTCGCGCTTTGCGGGCCCGGCGGGTCCCTCGCGGAGCATCTCGACGTTCACCGGATGAGTGTTCGATCGCTCGCGGAAGGGGAGATCGAGCGCTACGTCGATGCCGACGAGCCTCTCGATTGCTGCGGAGCCTACAAAATCGAGCGCTTGGGCATCACGCTCTTCGATCGCATCGAAGGGGACGACTTCACCTCGATCGTCGGTCTTCCCCTCATGGCGGTGGCACGAATGCTCCGGGAGGCCGGCTGGTCGCTGCCCTGAGGCGCGTAGAACGAGCTCTCGAGCGAAGGTGAAAGAAGCGCTTCGCGAATGCGAAGGAACTCTGTATGCTTCCGGGGTACATCACGACGGGTGAGCCGCTGGCGATTGTGCACGCGAAGAACACCTGGTGAACGGAAAGGACGATGTCTCGGGATCGGTTCGTGGAACTCATGGGAGATGCAGTGATTCAACTCCCTCAAGATTTAAGAGCCGTGCTGCGTATCGTGGAGGACCCTGAGGTCGACGATGCCAGCCGCGTTATGATCGCGGGAGCGCTGCTCCATGTGATCTCTCAAGGGACATCGATCCCGGGAGTGCGCGGCACGCTGCAGCATGCGGGATCAGTGATGTTGATCCGTCTCGTCCTCGAACGGGCTCAAACGAGTTCGCCGGAGGCGATCACGCGACATCGCGAAGAGTCCCCGGAGCTATTCGGTCCAATGGACGAGCAGCTTGAAATCGCGCGCTCCTTTTTGGGAGACGGGATGAAGGTGCTCGAGGGATTGGTCGACAAACTCCCCAAGCTCAACCACCAAGGGCATACCGCGGAGCAATGCGTGCACGACACGGAGTCGAACAACTGGCTCTATGACACCGTTCACGTGTCTCTCGTGGAGACTCTTGAAATCGACGACGAGGACGTCGCGCGCGAAATCAAAGGCGCCGATCGCATCCGAAAGTCTCTTCAGGCACGCGCCTCGCGGGGATGATCGTGCGGGTGTTTCTCCTCGCGCTTGCGCTCTTTAGCGGAAGCTGCGTCGATACCGCGCTGAGCCTGGTCGTCGACGTTCGGGAGGCGACGATCGTTGTCGAGAGCGACGACGAGGTCTCCGTGGATCTGACACTCGATGTCCGCGTGGGTCGATTTGCCCTCGCCGGGGACGATTTTGTCGTTCCCCGCGCGGGGATCCTCGTCGACGAGATCGGGGTTACAGAGGTGGTCCTGAACCGGCCAGAGGGCTTCGACGGGCGGCTTGAGCCCGGCGAGAGCACGGTCGTCCGGATTCAGGGGACCGCGCCGGCGTCGGCGGCTCCGACCGCACGAGCGCAGCTTTGCGGCGGCGGCAGCGCAACGGTGCTGGTGACCTGGATCGCCGATGAGCAGCCGGACGACCCCCTGGATCCGCCGATTCGGTCGATGGGGAACGCGAGCCTCGATACCTCGATGATCGTCTGCGAGTAGCGTCGGCTTGGGGCTCGGTCTCTCGCGGGCTATTCTTCGTGAATGGGTCGCGGTTCCGCTTCCACGGCGAGCGACCACGGATCCGACAGCGACGAGCGCTCTTCCCGCGTTCGTCGTGCCCTCGAGGAAGATCCGTGGATCGGCCGTGTCATCGACGGTCGGTACCGCATCGAGGGGGTGCTTGGAACGGGCGGCGTGGGCGTGGTCTATCGCGCCGAGCACACGGGGCTACGTCAACCGGTGGCCTTGAAGGTTCTTCGACACGGCTACGAAGACATCGAGATGCTGCGTCGTCGCTTTGAGCGCGAGGCCACAGTGCTCAGTCAGCTGCGCCATCCCAATGTGGTGAGCCTCTCCGACTACGGAATCTACCGAGGCATCCCCTACCTGGTGATGGAGCGTCTTCACGGCCGAACCCTCGAAGATTTGCTGGATGCGCAGGGGCCGCCCGCGCCCGAGGATGCGGTGGAGATCGCGAGGTCGGTCGCGCGTGGTCTCGCCTTCGCGCACGGCATCGGCGTGCTTCATCGTGACCTCAAACCAGGAAACGTGTTTCTTCAGGAGCTCCCCGACGATCCGCATCACGTGAAGCTTCTCGACTTCGGTCTCGCGAAGATCCTGGTCGCCGAGCTCGAGCAGGACGGCGAGCCCACGATCACGAAAGCCGGAACGGTGATCGGAACTCCCGCGTACATGGCGCCGGAGCAGGGCGCGGGGCAGCGTGTGGACGCTCGCGCGGACGTGTACTCCCTCGGCGTCTTGCTCTTCGAGCTTCTCTCCGGGTGCCCGCCCTTCGAAGCCGACCGGCGTGCGGATCTCCTTCGCCTGCACATGGTCGCCCCGGTTCCCGATCCGTCGTCGCTTCGCCCGGGTTTGGTACTTGGGCGCGATCTGCAGGCGTTGCTCCTCAAGGCCCTCGCCAAGGAGCCGAGCGCTCGCTATCGCGATGGAAAAGAGCTTCTTGCGGCGTTTGATGCGCTCGAGGATGGCGGGGCGACCTACCAGACGCCGGATGTGCCGGACGCGACGCGGCCCACGCACATCCCGACCCTTCACGATGTGCATCAAGAGCCCGCTGTGCGCGCGCCTGCGCCGCGATGGCTACTTTCCCTCGTGGTGATCGCGGCGCTTGGGGCGCTCGTCGTGGGCATCGCGTCCTTGGACGGTGGTCCGGCGCCCGGTGAGAAATACGCTGACGTCAAACCTGAAACGCCCGAGGCTCCGCCTGCCCCGCCTAGCCTCTTTGAAGCACCTCTCGGCGACGAACTCACGGCCCTTCGCGCGCGGCTCTTCGCGGCCGAGTCCCTGGATCGGGAAGCACACCTCGCGATGCGCGTGTATCAGCGCCTCCATCCGGACGACGTTCGGCCGTCCCTTTTCCTCGCCCACGATCTGGTGAACCGGGGCGCGTGGGCTCCCGCGATCGAGCGCTACAAGGTTGCCCTCGCCCGCGACCCGCGCGCGAAAGAAGATCCGCGCATGCTGCCAGATCTCCTTCGCGCGGTTCAGCTGGAGCGGCACGCTGCGGACGCGACCGACGCCGTGGTCGAGATCTTTGGGGTCGATGCGCGCCCGGCTGCAGAAGAAGCGCTCGCGCGAACCGAGAACCGTCCACGCCGTCAGCGTCTTCGGGCGCTCCTACGTCGCCTCTAGATCTCCGTGGGGAGGGCGATGGTGAAACAAGTGCCCTCGCCGAGGGTGGAGCGCACGGTCAGGCGGCCCCCGTGTTTGTCGGCGATGATGCTTCGGGCGATCGCGAGTCCCTGACCGGTTCCCTTGCCGACTTCCTTCGTCGTGAAGAAGGGATCGAAGATTCGGCCGAGGAGCTCCGGCGGCATTCCGCAGCCGCTGTCTTCGACGTCGATCTCCACCGCGTCCTCGCTCTCCCGGGTGCGAACGGAGATGCTGCCCTTGGTGTCCCCGGAGTTCGCCTCGATCGCGTGGGTCGCGTTGACGATCAGGTTGAGGAGCACCTGGTTGAGCTCGCCGGGAAGGGCCGGAATGTGAGGAAGACTGGGGTCGAGGTCGAGGTTCACCTCAGCGACGTACTTCCACGTGTTGCGCGACACGGTCATGGTCGTTTCGATCGCGCGGTTGATGTCTGTGGGCGTCTTTTCGTTCGACCCGGGATGCGAGAAGTCCTTCATCGCTCGCACGATCTCGCTCACGGCACCGACACCCTCGATCGTGTTCTCCACGGCCTTGGGGACCTTCGCGCGAAGGAACGAGAGTTTTGCGTTCTTGTCGACCGTTGCGATCGACGCCTCCAGATCAGGGCCGGTGTTGTTTCGGTCGAGAAGGTCGCGGTAGGCGTCCACCACGCCGAATAGCTTTGACAGCGCGCGCTGAAGGAAATGTGCGTTGTCGCCGAGGTATTGCATCGGCGTGTTGATCTCGTGCGCGATGCCCGCGGCAAGCTGTCCGATCGACTCCAGCTTTTGCGCTTGAAGAAGCTCGGCGTGAAGCTCTTCGCGCTCGGTGATGTCCTCGAACGTCACCAGCGCGTAGCGCGCGTTTCCTTGCTCGTCTTGGATTGGCGCCGCGCGAATCGACACCCGAAGACGACTCTGCGCCTCGACATCGCAGTCCTGACACTGGGCGTGCTCCCCTTCGAGGGCCCGGCGAATGGGCAGCTCTGTGGCAGGGTAGGGCTCGTCTCTCCCCGCCCGCAGGAGAGGAAAGGTGAGATCCAAGAGGGGCGCGCCAATCTCAAAACCATCCTGCAGGAAGCGTTCTCCGTGCCCGTTTACGAACACCAAACGCCCCTGCTGGTCCACGACATACACCCCGAGAGGAACGTTCGAGAGAAACTCAAAGGTCTCCTTTTCACGCGCCTCGATCTCGGCTTTGGCCTGACCCAGCTCGCTGATCGTTTCCGTCAGTTCCGCGGTTCGGGTCGCCACCCGTTCCTCGAGATGCACCGATGCTTCCCGGAGCGCCGCTTCCGAAACTTCAAGGCACGCCTGACGCAAGCAGTTCCGTTCGAGGTCACGGCGGCCAGCGACGCAGTTGCGCGCGAGAAAGACGTCGATGAAAACCACCCAACCCGCGTGCTCGAGAAAGCGCCACCATTCCGGGTTCACAACCCCGTAGATCGACTCGGGCCATAGGACGCCGCGAAGGAAGTGATCCGCCGCCGTGACGATCGTTGCCGGGACCAAGACCCACCAGTCCCGGTAGAAGGCCAAAAACGCGAGCGAGCCGAAGATGTGAAAGTGCGTTTCGATTCGACCGCCGGTGAGGTGAACCAAAAGGCCGGACCAAGCCATCTGCGCGCACGCGAGGACGTAGCGCGTCGTGGGCTGACCGGGGCGGGTGCGCACAAGCACGACGGGAAAGACGGTGATCAAGCCGCCGAGGCCGATGGCTGCGACCACGTGGCTGTGAACGACGCTATAGCTGCCGGCCCAGACCCGCGGACTCGTCGTCAGAGCAAGCGCGATCGCGACCCCCCACTGGACGAGAAGCAGCGAAGCGAACATGTGGTCGGTTCGTCGGTGGATGTGATCGTATTCCGCCCGAAAGAGCTCGTGCGCGCGATCGTGGGCACCGGCTCGAGAGGCGGGCGGCAACGACGAGGTCTCCAAGAGGTCGTCGCTCGTCATCGTTCGCTTCCTAGCTTCCGACCGAGCCGCAGTCCGGCCGCGACGAATTCCGCGCGGTCGTCGTCGCTAAGACTGCATCCGAACACGTCGCTGGTGGAGCGTTCGGGTTGCTGCCCGCGAAGTAGGGCGGCGATGCGCACGTGGCCCGGGCTTTCCCCGTGGTGCCCACGCGACGACGTGAGTCCGCCGTGAAAGAGAAGTCGTCCGTCGCGGCTGTAGAGCAGTGCGCTTCCGGAGGTGTGCGCCCCGAAGCGAGAGGACAGGGCACCCCCCGGATCACTTAGGACGACTGCGCCCGGGATCGCCTCAGCGAGCGTCCACAAGGACGAGCGTTCCCAGTTTTCGGGCGCGCCCTCGGGACGGGTGAAGAGCACAAGGGCCGAGAGGGGAGGGCTCGTCTCGAGGAGTCTTCGGAGCTCGCTGAGCGTCGCGCGCGTGCAGCTGCATCTCGGGTGGGCGACCACGATCAGGGTCGGTCGCTCGACGTCCCTCGCGATCGAGCTGGGCCATTCCGCCGGTGGGGTCGCAGGCCGTCCGGGGGCGAAGGAGTACCCCATCATCCACACAACGCCCCCTGCGACACTCGCCGCCCAGGCGCAAAGGACGGCGTAAAACGAGACTCTTCCGCTCACGAGCGTTGGTTCGGATGAGTCGCGCTCGAACTTGAGCGTTCTCAAGTTTGGCCCCTGACGCCCGATGAGAGAGCTATGAGCCTCACCGTGCGGCGCGCCGCTACCGAAGCTTCCGACGCGGAACATGCCGTCGAGGAACTCGCCCAGGGCCTCGACCCGGACGCGGCGGTCATCTTCTGCTTCGTCTCTCCTCGCTACGACCTTGACGCGCTTGGCGCCGCGCTCGCCTCCCGCTTTCCCGACACCTGTGTGGTGGGTGCCACGACGTCGGGCCAGATCGGCAGTCGCGGCTTTCAACCGGTCGGAATCGTCGCAACCTCGGTGGGCGGTCCCCTGCGCGCCGAGGCGTTCGTCATCGAACCTCTCGACCAGACGATGGCGACGGTCGCACGCGTTTCGACGACGCTTCAAGCGCGCCTCGACGAGACGCCAAAGGGCGAACAAGCGTTTGGATTCCTGCTTGTCGACGGCCTGAGCATGCGCGAGGAGCGTCTCGCGAGCGCGCTCTATACGTCGGTCGCGCGACTGCCTGTGATCGGTGGATCCGCGGGGGACGATCTCGGCTTCGTGAAGACGCACGTCTACGCGAACGGGAGGTTTCGCCAAAACGCGGCCGTGCTCACGCTGGTGCGGACCCCGCTCCCTTTTGTGCCGGTGAAGGTCATGCACCACGTGCCGACCGATCAAAAGATGGTCATCACGGCCGCGGATCCGGAGCAGCGCATCGTCTACGAGATCAACGGGAGACCGGCTGCCGAGGCCTACGCCGAGATGGTCGGAGTCACCGTGGAGGAGCTCGGTCCCGAAGCGTTCTCCAAGCATCCCGTCATGCTTCGCATTGGTTCGGAGCACTACATCCGGAGCATTCAGCAGATCGAAGACGGCGCGATTCGCTTCTATTGCGCGATCGAGCGCGGACTGGTGCTGACGCTCGCCAAACCCGCGCGGGTCATGGAGTCGCTTCAGGAGGCGTTTCGCTCGGTTGAAAAAGCGATCGGACCGCCAAGTCTGGTGCTCGGTTGCGACTGCATCCTACGGCGACTCGAGCTGGAAGACCTCGGGATGGCCGAGGAGGTTGGCGCGTTCTTCGCGGAGCAAGGCGTCGTTGGGTTTTCGACCTACGGCGAACAGATCGATGGCCTTCACGTCAATCAAACGTTCACGGGGATCGCTCTCGGGGGAGCAGTGTCATGAGCGAGCCGAATCTCGAAGCGGAGTGCGCCGCGCTTCGAACGACGGTCGAGGTGTTGATGGAGGTCGCGGAGGAGCGGCAAGCCGGCGAAGGGCGCCAGACGCCCTTTCAGCTTTTTCAACAAACGGCAGAGCTCGAGCGGGTCGTCCGGGAGAAGACCCTCGCCCTCGAACAAGCGGTCAACGAGCTGGTGCAAACGCAGAGCCGCTTGGTGCAGGCGCAAAAGCTCGAAGCGGTCGGCCAGCTTGCGGCGGGAGTCGCCCACGAGATCAACACGCCGATGCAATACATCGGGGACAACACTCGATTTCTCAAAAAGGCGTTCGAAAAGGTGATGACGCTGGTCTCGACCTTCGAAGAAATGGCCGCGACGGAGGACTGGAACGCGGCGCGGGTTGCCGAGGCCATGCGAGCGATTAAGGCCGCGCGGCTCGACTTTCTACGGCGGCGCGTCCCCCGCGCGCTCGACCAAACGATCGAAGGGGTAGAGGCCGTCAGCGCGATCGTTATGGCGATGAAGGAGTTCAGCCATCCGGGGTCGGACGAGCGGGCGCCGGTCGACCTCAATCATCTTCTGGAGACGATCTGCACCGTGTCGCGAAACGAGTGGAAGTATGTCGCTGAGCTTGAGTTCGACGTAGACCCTGCGCTGCCGACGGTCGACGCGCTCGGCGGTGCCCTCAAGCAGGTCTTTCTCAATCTGATCGTCAACGCAGCGCACGCCATCGAGGCCGTCCATCCGACGGGAGAGACCAAGGGAACGATCCGCATTGTGACGGGACAGGAGGGGGGTCATGTCGTCGTGCAGATCTCCGACACCGGGTGCGGGATCCCAGAGGAGATTCGGCACCGCATCTTCGACCCCTTCTTCACGACGAAGGAAGTCGGCAAAGGAACCGGGCAAGGACTCGCCATCGCCCACTCGATCGTCGTGGACCGCCATCAGGGCGAGCTCTCGGCCTCTGCGAACCCGGACGGCGGAACCACCTTCGTCATCCGACTCCCGCTCCCCGGCGCCGCATGATCGACGAGCTGCAAACCGAGGGACGCATCCTCTTTGTCGACGACGAGCCGAGAGTGCTCGAAGGGATTGAGAACCTGCTTTTTGATGCCCCCGAGGGGTGGGAGTTCGAGTTTGCCGAAGGCGGAGAGAGCGCGCTCGCGAAGCTCGAAGAGGTGACCTTCGATGTCCTCGTGACGGACATGCGCATGCCGGGAATGGACGGCGCGGAACTTCTGGCGCGCGTTCGGGGTGTTCATCCGGACATCGTTCGCATTGTGCTCTCCGGCCACACGGAGGAAGAAGCGGCGCATCGCGCGATGCCTCTCGCCCACGAGTTCTTGAGCAAGCCCTGTGATGTGGATGCGCTGTTCTCGACGCTGGAACGCGCGCTGCGGCTGACGAAGCGCTTTTCGGACGTCGCGGTACGGCGCGCGCTCGGGGGAATTCGGGCGCTTCCGACGCGCCCCACCACCCAGCTTCGGCTGCAGGAGCTCATCGAAGCCGAGGCGAGCCTCGAAGACGTCGCAGAGGTGGTGGGTTCGGAGCTCAGCCTTGCATCCAAGCTGCTTCACGTCGCGAACACGGCGTTCTATTCGCGCGGTCGAACGATCACGAATATTCGTGACGCGATTTCGCTACTCGGCCTGAAGACGACGTACGTGCTGACGACCGCGGTCGAAGCGTGGGGCGCGATCGGTGTTCCCGAGTGGGTCGACGTCGACGAGCTGCATCGCCACTCCCTCGAAGTTGGGCATATCGCGTCGGGGATGGTGGAGCGGAGCGAAGCGGCGGATGCGCTTCTTGGCGGGATGCTCCACGACCTCGGCGAGCTCGTCATCAACGTGTTCTTTACGGAGCGAGTCCGTGAGGCGCAGGCGCAGACCATGACCCAAGGAGTTCCTCGCACGCGCGCGGAAGCGGAAGCGCTCGGGTTTGATCACGCGGCCGCGGGGGCTCATCTCCTTCGCCTTTGGCAGCTTGGGGAAGCGACCGCGGTGGCGGTGGAAAATCACCATCGGCCGGGTCTCAGCCAGCGAAGTGCTGTCGATCGCGCCGTCTTCGCGTCGGAGTGGGCGTCGCATCGACCGGCAGCGCATCCGGACGACGCGATGCTCACCGAGGACGAGATGGCGGCTGTTTCGGAGGCCCGGAACGCAAAGGAAGCGCTCGATGGCTAAGGTGCTCTGTGTGGATGACGAGCCGCGGGTCCTCGATGGACTCGAGCTTCACCTCGGAATGGAGCACGAGCTCTTCACCGCGACCAGTGGTGCGCTCGCGCTGGAGACACTGGGTGAACATGGGCCCTTCGATGTCGTGGTCTCCGACATGCGGATGCCGGGCATGGATGGAGCCGCACTTCTCACCGCAGTGCGAGAACGATTCCCGAGCACGATGCGGATCCTCCTTACCGGGCATGCCGACCTGACGTCTGCGCTGCGCGCGGTTAACGAGGGACAGATTTTTCGCTTTCTCACGAAACCTTGCGACGCCGACGTGCTGCTTCGAACGGTCGACGAGGCCTGCGAGCTGAATCGCCTTCGCCGGGCCGAGCAGGAGCTGCTCGAAAAGACGCTTCGGGGCTGCGTCGAAGTGCTGACCGAGGTGCTGGGCGTTGCGGTGCCGATCGCATGGCGCAACGCGAACCGGCTGCGAGAGATCGTTCGGCGGATCGGCCCAGCGCTGGGGGTTCCGGAAAGCGATCGTTGGCAGGTGGAGGTGGTGGCGCTGCTGACGCGGCTCGGCAGCATTGCCGTACCCAACGAACTCCTCGAACGAGTTGCGATCGGGCAGTCCGTGACCGCCCAGGAGGAGAAGATGCTCGCGGAGATTCCGTCGATCGGTGCGCGTCTAATCGGCAAAGTCCCGCGTCTCGAGGATGCAGCCGAGCTCGTTCGTAACGCGACCGCAACGCTGGAGGCCAGCGGCGACTCTGCGATGGACGCGCTGCGCATCGCGTTGTGGATCGAACACGCAACGCGCAACGGCCGGACGTGGGAACGAGCGGTTTCGCGAGTGCGACGCGAACGCGGCGCTGCGATTGCGGATGTCCTCGGGGAGGAGCCCACGGTTCGTGGAGCGGAGACCCGTTCGTTGTTCATCAAGGACCTTCGGGTGGGAATGCACATCTGCGACGACGTGTGCACGGTGGACGGCCAGGTCGTGGTGCGCGCGGGAACCGACGTCACCGACTCGCTGGCCGCGCGCCTTCACAACTTTGCGCGTCATGCCGGACTTCAGGAACCCATCCGGGTCCGCTGGGCGGAGTGATGCCCCGACGGCGACACGTGTCGCCTGGGCGGAGACACGCTTCCCCACAAGCAAGCGGAATTTCGGCCGTCACGTAGGCACGTAAGCTGCAGCGACGCTGCCGGATGAAGAGGATGCTGGCTCTAAGCGTGTTTCTCGTAGCTGCACGCGCCGACGCACAATGTGAGCGCTGTGACCGCTGGATCGAAGTGGACGAGCGCAACCTTTCAGAGGGCTCCCCCGGCGAGGTCGTCTGCCTTCGTCCGGGGCGATCGGACGGTCTTCGAGTCGATGGAGTGCGAGGCACCGAGTCCGAACCCATTCGGCTTGCCGCATGCGGCGGAGAGCGAATCGTCGCGGGCGACGGAGGCGTCGGGATCGACCTGATCAACACCGCTCATTTCATCTTGGACGGGGCCGATCTCCTCGTCATCGAAGGGTTCAGTCGCGGAGTCTTCGTTCGTGGAGGCAGCGAGGCGATCGAGATCGCCGGCGTCCTTTTTCGCAGTCTCGGGTTTCTTGGCATCGACGATCGGTCGATTCCGCCGTGCGACGGTCGGTTTGAGCGAGGCTCATTCGTGCAGCGCGGGCTTTGGGTGCATCACAACCGTTTCGAGGACCTCCAGAGCGCGATGTATATCGGGGAGCTGCGCTGCACGAGCGGCGTCTCCTGTCCCGAGGGGCGCGTGCTTCCTCATGTCATCGAAGACGTGATCATCGAGCACAACCGGATGGAGCGTACGGCGGCGACGGCTTTGAAGATCGCATGCACACCCAACGCGGTGGTTCGAAACAATCATGTGGTGGACTACGGGACCTCCGATCCTCGCGACGCCGAACGAAATGGCCTCGAACTGCGCGAGGGGTTCACGGGCGAACTGACGACGAACGTGGTCGTTGGTGGTTTTGGACAGGCGGTGTTCGTGCGGTCGGAGTCGGGTACGCGGATCACGAACAACATCCTCATCCGTGCGGGCGCGAACGCCATTGCCATTGGGAGCCGTTCGGCGGCCGATCGGGATTATTGGATCGTCCACAACACGATCGTGACTCCAGGAGAGCGTTCCCTTGCGTCCTGGTCCGGCGTGTCTCGCAGTCGCTTTGCCAACAATGCGATCGTCGGGGCGGGCACACCCATCCTCAACGGCGAGTGGCTCGCGGAAGGAAACGTCGAAGCCCCCACGCTTGAGGAACTCGGCGTTGTCGACGAAGAAGGGACGCTTCGGCGGGGGTCACCGCTGATCGGTGCCGCGATTGGGGACGGGCCAAGCGTGGATCGCTACGGTCATCGCCGCGACGAAGAGCCGGACGTTGGTGCGGTGGAGTTCGGGGCTGGAGACGAAGACGGTGGGACCGATGGCGGTGTGGATGCGGGCCTTGATGCTGGCCCAGACGCCCATCTGGGGATGGACGCCGCCCTCGATGCCGCCCTCGACACGGCCCTCGATACGGCCCTCGACACCGATGCGGCAGAGGCAATGTCGAGCGGTGGATGCAGCCCGGTGTCTGCACCGACTGGCGCTATCGCGATGCTCCTGGTCGCGTGGCTACGTCGGCGCTTTTAGCCCCCGGGCGAACGACCGGCGGTATTCACGGTGAGCAACGTCGCGAGAGGCGGCGAGAACAAGCGAGCGCGGGGTCACGCGAAGCCTACCGCGATCTAGTGAAGCGGCGCAGCCGGCGGCCGGAGCCGATGTCGGTTGCGTCCTTGCTGCCGGGTGACCTTCCGGGCCTTTTTACGCGGTGGCCGGAAGCGGAGTGCGAGGGCGAGAGCCTCGTGAATCGACACGACTCGCACCACGCGGCCTCCCGGGCCACGAAGCGCTTCGGCGTCGGTGAACGACGCCGCCTGCTTTTCACCTTCGGAGTGTTCGCGCGTCAGCAGCACGCCATACGCGACATCGTCATCCCCCAGAGCGATGTCGAGACGCAGCAGTCCCGGCGGGCGCGTCACGGTGATCAGACGAATCCGCGCATCGTGCCATTGACCGTCCGCGCCCTCGTGAAGGGTGAGAGCGATGGCTGGAGACACGGGCGCGCGGAGCTGCGACGCAAGCCGCACGACGGCAGCCAGGCGAGCCTCCGGCGCGAGGGGAAGGCGATGCCGTGTTGCGCACCAGAGCGGCAGCGGAAGCATGGCCCAGAGCCACGCGGTGAAGGGGCTGCTCTCGACGTCCGCGCCGTGGACCCCCGCGAGGACGACCGCGCCCGTCAGCCAAACCAGCGAGCCGACCGCCGTCGTGCCGTCCGCCCAGGGGAGCGCTCGCTTCGTCGGGCGGCGCGCCGCAGCGAGGTCGGCCTGAGTGACAGGGCGCCATCGGCCGAGGCCCGGCGCACGCCGCTCGGCTCGTCGCTGTCCCGCAAGGAGGATGACCAGCGTGAGCAACCCAATGCAGATCCACGACGAGCCCAGGTACGCGAGCGTCGCGGCGACCGTGGTGAGCAGTGTGATGAGGATCGTGCGAAGCGCGAAGGGCAGGGGAATCCACGGACGGGGCGTTGCGCGACGAAGCTGCGCAGCACGGCGAAAGAAGAACACCGCAAGCCACGCGAAGAGCCCGAGCAGGACGGCGCCAACCGGCGGTCCAAACGCGCCGCGCACGACATGAAGAGCAACCGCCCGAGCGGGAGGCTGGGCCGGACCCCTCGCAAGGCGCTGCGCCTCGGTGAAGCCTTCGAGGGCCTCTCGCGGTGCGTCCACGGCGACCGTCCACGGTAGCGTTCGCGGAAGGTGCGCTCGCCGCCAGCGAAGCACCTGTTTGCCGTCTTGAGTTTCGGTGGTGCGCTCGATCGTCGCGAGGTGATCGCTCACTTCGGGAAAGCGAGATCCGATCGGTGCGTGAATTGCGATTTCGACGCCGTCGAGTCCTGCCTGCCACCCCGGAAGGGTCCACGAGACGCGTACCCGGTCGTCGCTTGGCTGCGCGCCCGCGGCGAGGTCCGAGCGGTAGTGGAGGGTCGCGATGTAGCGGCCGCGCCTGGGGGAGCTTCGCCGCTGAAAGCGTAGGTAGATGCGCCCCTCGCGCTGGGTGAGGGTGGGCCGAAAGCGTTCGCCGTTCTCGCTACGAAACTCGACGCTCGGATCCTGCAGGTTTGGATCGAGACCCGCGATCTCAAGGCCCTCGAGCCAACCGCCGCGCACGCGAACGTGCACCGCGAGGTCGATATTGGCGCTTGCGTCGGGATGCAGATGCACGTCGGCGCGAACGGTTTCGACGCGGCTATCCGTCCACGCGTGAGCGACCTGCGGGAGCGGTAGGCCAAGGGCGGCCAGGAGGATGGGCCAGAGGCGACCTCGCACCTGGGGAAGCTACCAATGTCGGGAGATCCTGTGAAAAAGTCGGCGGGAGTCGCGCTTCGATGGCCGAACGAGGATCACAATTGAGTCGTCGCGCGCGTAGTTAACGATCGTATCGTCGTTGATCGCCCGCGCTAATAGGCGCGTCCCCAGCTGGGCATGAAAAGAAGCACGAAGACGGCGAGCGTCCCGATCGCGACGATCCTACGTACTGGGGAAAGTGTTGCGTCCTCCGTAGGGGGATGCTCCATCCCAGAAAAACGCCCCATGAAGTTGAGGAGCACGAACCAGAAAAGCCACGGGGCTCCTGCGAGCGCTTCGTCCTTGATGACGCTCCAGGGAGCCTGGTCGAGAAACGCTTGCAGGACGTAGTAGCCACTGCTCAGAAACGCGATGACCGGCAGAGCTCGAAGAACGACCTCGCCGTATCGATCTTGCTTGGGACCCACGAGCGCGTAGGCGATGTGCCCGCCGTCCAGTTGGCCGTGGGGGATCAGGTTGATCATGGTCACGACGAGGCCCGCCCAACCCGCGAACGCGATCTGCGAAAGCGTGATGTCGTGGCCCTCGGCGATGGGCCCGTGAAACGCGTAGAGGAGGAGCTCGTAGAGGATCGAGTGGCCCTCGAGGATGAGCTCGACTTCGTCCCGAGGCGGGAGCGGGTCGATGGGCGAGGTCGCGATCCCGTAGCAAAGAATGGGAAGGGCGACGGCCAATCCCGCGAGGGGCCCTGCGGCGCCGACGTCGAGAAGCGCGTTTCGCGAGCGAATCTCGCCGCGCATCGCGATCACCGCACCGAGCGTCCCGAGCATGAAAAAGGGCATCGGAATGAAGTAGGGCGGCGAGACATCGACCTTGTGCAGGAGCGCCGCGATGTAGTGGCCCATTTCATGGGCGAAGAGGATCGTCATCAACGCGGTCGCGAAGGGAAGTCCGTCCTCGAGATGATTGTGTGCGTCCCACTGATGCTCCGCGAACGCGGCCGTCCACATCATCGAAACGAAGGTCAACCCCATCAAGGCGAGAGGGAGGAGCCACTCCCGAGCTTTGCTTCGCGGGGCTTCTGGCTCGGGTTCGCTGGTGGGTTTGTCGTCGGGCGCAGGTTCGCTCACGAGTTTCCTTCAAGCACGCGCCGCAGCGCCGCCACCCGAACCGAAAGCCGCCC
>JBCDAA010000140.1:0-20214 GCA_039186435.1 Myxococcota bacterium
CCTCGACCCGGTACGCTTTCTCGGCAATCGCTCCACCGGGCGCATGGGCTTTGCCATCGCCGAGGCGGCGCGCGATCGCGGCGCGACGGTGACGCTCGTCGCCGGACCGACGGCACTCTCCGCACCACCGGGAATCGACTTCATCGCGGTGCGATCCGCAACCGACATGGACGCCGCGGTGCAGGCGCGGGCAAGCGAGGTCGATGTCGTGGTGATGGCTGCGGCGGTGGCGGACTACCGCCCCGAGGCGCCGGCCGATCAGAAGATCAAAAAGACCGAGGGACCGCTTCAACTCACGCTGGTGCGAAACCCGGACATCCTCGCCGGCCTTGGAAAAGCGCGCCAAGGAAGCCGCCCCACCCTCGTCGGATTTGCCCTTGAAACGAGCGACGTCGTCGCCAACGCCCAGCGAAAGCTCGCGCGGAAGGGCGCGGACCTGATCGTGGCAAACCACGCCGACGACGGGTTTGGCGGCAGCGACAACCTGGTCACACTGGTCGATGCAACGGGCGCCGAACCTCTTGCCCGCATGAGCAAACGCGGCGTCGCGGAGCGGATTCTCGACCGGATTCAAGCGCTCCGCGGTTCCGGTTGATCCCTGCGCGCCGACAGCCGAAACTCGCCCCGATGCGCGCGAGGCGAATGCCGTGACCGAAGGCCGACCGACGGTCATGAACCTCATTGGCGCGGTTCTCGACGAGCGCTACCAGATCCAGAGCCTCCTCGGCGAAGGGGGAATGGGCGCGGTCTATCGCGCGGTTCAGCCGGAAGGACCGCCGGTTGCCATCAAGGTGCTTCACGAAGAGCTCGGCGGCGCGGCGGAGCTTCGTGAACGTTTCGAGCGAGAGGCGCGCGCGCTCTTTGGACTCGAGCATCCGCACATTCTTCACGTGATCGACTTCGGCATTACCGAGGGTCGCCCCTATCTCGTGATGGAGCTCCTCGCGGGCAAATCCCTCGACGCCCTCATCGAGGAGGAGTCCCTCCATCCGGAGCAGGCGTTCGACCTTGCGACGCAGGTGCTCGAAGGGCTCGCCTTTGCGCACCAGAGCGGCGTGCTCCATCGGGACCTCAAAACTGAAAACGTCTTCGTGACCCACGACGCGAACGGACGTCCGATCGCCAAGCTCCTCGACTTCGGCCTCGCAAAGTTTACCGACGACGAACGCTGGGGATCGTCTGCAAAGCTCACCGTCCAGGGCTCCATCTTCGGAACGCCCGCGTACATGCCTCCGGAACAGTGTGCGGGTGCGCCCGTCGATGCGCGCGGCGACGTCTACGCCATCGGGGTCATCCTCTTCGAGCTCTTCACCGGCGAGTGGCCCTTCATGGAAGACACGCGCATGAAGATGTTTCAGGCGCACTTCCGAAAACCGGTGCCGCGCATGAGTGACACGGTCGAGGGCGCAACCTTTCGAGAG
This sequence comes from Myxococcota bacterium, assembly GCA_039186435.1. GTDB lineage: Bacteria > Myxococcota_A > Polyangia > Polyangiales > Houyiibacteriaceae > JALVDI01. The sequence continues at coordinate 1,422 of JBCDAA010000140.1, forward strand.
GAACTCGAGGCGATCGTGCAAAAGGCGATGGCGAAGGCCGCCGACGACCGCTTTCAGCACGCCGGCGAAATGCTCACCGCCCTGCGTCAGGTCCCTCGTCCGGTCGCCCGCGGCGAGGGGATCGTCTCGCTCACTCCAAACGCGCCAGGCGAAGGCGGTGTTCCGCGAAACGTCCTCATCGGTATTGCGGCAACCCTCGCACTTCTTATCGTCGCGGCGGTGATCGCCCTCGTCGTCATGTTCGCAATCTAGCTACGCAAGCACGACCGGATCCACCGCGTGTTCCGTCAGCTCCGCGAGGCTGACCACGTCGAGCGCGCGTAGGTGCGTCCCGCGAAGAAACACGGGCGGCGCGACACCGGCTTCGAGCGCTTCCTTCCAGCGGGACACGCACAAACACCAGCGATCCCCCGCCTTCAGCCCCGGAAATCGGTAGGCCGGCACCGGCGTGATCAGGTCGTTGCCGCGCGCGCGGCTGAACTGAAGAAATTCGTCGGTCATCTGCGCGCAGACGGTATGCGAACCACGATCCCGATCGTCGGTCCGGCAGCATCCGTCGCGAAAGAAGCCCGTCATCGGATCGGTTGAACAGCCTTCGAGCGGTTCGCCAGCACGTTGCGATCGTCGTCGCTCACGGATCACCCTGCCGCGAGGCTGTCCCAGGTTTGCTTTACGTGCTTGAAGGTTTCGATGGCACCATCGGTGAGGTTGAGCGCGCCGGCCTCGACCAGTCGCTCGTGCACCTTCTTCGGATCGCGATCCCATCCCTTCGGGAGATCGAGACGAACGTTGAGAGGCACTCCGCCGAGGAGCCCTTGCTCTTCGAGCGCCCACACCGCTTCCGCCGCAAGAAACTGACCCGCGACGCGCCGCACATCCGTCTCCAGATGGGACGCCAGCGGGAACACGTCGTAGAGACCGACGGTATCCTCGGACAGAGAAAGCGCGCGTCGAAGCGCGCCAAACGCCGCCGGTGACACCGGAATCTCGACGAGATCCATGCCAGCGATCTCTTTCGAGGCACTCGCTTGAATCGCCCGTTCCATGGCGTCCCCGTGGCTTTGCGTCATCTGCGCGGGGCGTGCGCCGGAATCCAAAAGGGCCGTTACCACCAGAAAAGGATTGGGACTCTGCTCAGTCATCGCGCGCGGAGTATAGGGATCTCGCGGCCGGCATGGTAGGACATGCCCGCTGATGGACGTCACCCTTACGAACTTATCGGTCTACTCCCTTCCTTCGAAGCAGCGCGTCGGCTGCATTGTCTACGACGGAGCCGCGGATATGCAGCTCTGGCCCGGGCCCGGGCCGGACACGGAGCTTCTCCAGCACTACGGCGACACGCTGCAGCAAGCGCTCGACAACGAGCTCAAGCAGGTACCGGGTCGAAAGCTGGAGGTACCCGCCGTGATTCGCGTCCACCCCGGGCGCCTTCACTGCAACTTCCTCGCCTGGGTCGCGACCCGTGCCCCAGAACCGGGAAGCACCCGTGAGCCCGCGCCCAAACTCGACATGATTCGCGACGCCGTAGTCGCGGCCCTCGAGTTCGCTGCCCAGCGAAACGTCGTCCGGATCGCGTTTCCTGCACTCGGCGGCGGACCCGACGAACTCTCCAAAGAGGATCGCCTCGTCATCATCGTGAAGGCCGCACACGCCTATCACGAAGCCTGCATCAAAGAAGGTCGCGCGCCGGTGGTCGAAGAGGTGCTCGTCTGTGAGGCGAGCGGCCCCTCCTTCCGCAAGGCGCGCGACAAGGTCCGCGGACTCGCGAAGGCGGCCGAGCGCGAGGTCAAAAAGAAGGCCGCGACCAAGAAGAAGACCACGCGAAAGAAGAAGCCCGCGGCCAAGACCCGTGCAGCGCCCCGGCTGACCGCCGAAGAGGCGTCGGCGGCCCGTGGGTCGGCGGAGAAATACTCGATGAAGACCACCTACGCGGCCGGCGACTTCTTCGTGCATCCCAAGTTTGGCGTCGGAAAGGTCGTGGACCTCCCCGCGCCGGGCCAGATGATGGTCTCGTTCGAGGACGGGACCGAACGCAAGCTCGTCCACTCGCGCGGTTGACGCAATCTTCTAGCGCGCTAGGACGGCGCACCGATGCGCCTCGAAATCCACCCGACGCACCCCGAGCCCCGCAAGATCGGCAAGGCCGTCGAAATCCTTCGCCGCGGCGGGGTTGTGGTTTACCCCACGGACACCGTCTACGGTCTCGGCTGCGATATCTTTCAGAAGAAGGCGATCGAGCGCGTCTACCAGATCAAGCGGATGAAGAAGGACCACCCGGTGGCCTTCGTCTGCCCGGACCTGGGCGACATCAGCCGATATGCAGTCGTGGACAACCGCGCGTACCGGGTGATGCGACGTCTTCTTCCGGGTCCCTATACGTTCATCCTTCCGTCGACGCGCGAGGTTCCCCGCATCCTCCAGCTCAAGCGCAAGACAGTGGGGATTCGCGTCCCGCATCACGAGGTTGCGCTTCAGCTGGTTCGGGAGCTCGGCAACCCGATCGTTTCGACGTCCGCGACCTTCGAGGGTGAGCAGCTCAACGACCCGGACGATCTCGCCGTGCGCTACAAGCAAGCCGACCTCCTCCTCGACGCGGGATGGGGTGGTATCGACCCCTCAACGGTCCTCGACCTCACGGGTTCCGAGCCGCAGATCGTTCGCGAAGGCGCAGGACCGATCGACGGGCTGCTCTAGGCCATCAGTTCAGGCTGTAGGGCATCGCCAGCGCGAAGGGCGCGATCTCGACGTCGAAGGTCGTTCCGTCCCGGCGCTCGAACTGATAGCTCCCGCGCATCACACCCCGTGGCGTCGTGAGGGCTGCCCCGGAGGTGTACTCAAAGCCTTGCCCCACCTGGAGCATGGGCTCCTCCCCGACGACGCCCGGTCCGTGCACCTCTTCCACCGCGCCGGTTTGGTCGGTGATGACCCAATGCCGCGTTCGAAGTTGAACGGCCTCACCAGCGGCGACGTTTTCGATTCGGACCCGGTAGGCAAACACAAAGCGACCCGCCTGCGGCATCGACTGCGCCTCGAGATAGCGGCTTTCGACGGATACACGAACGCCCTCGGTGATCATCGTCGACGAAGTCTCTGCGGCGCTCATGACGTTTCCTCTGTTGCCTTCCGCTGCCTCGCCGTTGGAGGAGACAGCGTCGTTGGATGGGACACCCATCGGGAATCGGCCGCCGCGAAGCGCCACGGCAGATTCCGGTCTGCTTCGGCGGCATAGTCGATCCCAACCCTCGGGCCCACTCGAATCCGATCGGGGGCTGCGCCCTGGTGGACCTCGACCTCGCCGGCTGCGTAGAGGCGGTGGCCGCTCCACGATGTATCCAGCGCCAATGCGGCCCCCACCTTTCCGGGGCCTGTGAGGAGTACAGGCCCTTCTTTTCCACCTCGCCGGCGGCGAATCAGCGGCAGCCCGGCGACTGGCTCGCACGCGCGAATCAACACCGCGGCGGCGATCCCGGTCGGATTGGTCACGATGTTGAGCATCTGATGAAGCCCGTAACAGAGGTAGACGTAGGCCCTCCCGGGAGGACCGAAGAGAACCTCGGTCCGCCGGGTCCGACCGCGAAAAGCGTGGCACGCGGAGTCGTCCTCTCGGTACGCCTCGACCTCCGTGATTCGAACCCGGACGGGACCGCGCCGGATCTCCTTGCCGATCAGATCTCGGGCGACCTCCACGACGTCCCGACGATAGAAACGCTGCGGCAAGCGCATTCGGGGAGTCTGCCTGTTGTCGTCTGTAGACAACAGGCTGCCGACCCCATGCTGCGATTTGGCGTTCAAGCACGAGAAAACCGGACGGAACAGCCATTGCTCGTTCCACGCCCATGGCGAACGCAACACGAGGGACGATCTTCTTTCTGGCGCTGATGGCGAGCTCTTCCGCGAGCGCGCAGCTCACCCGAGGCGGTCTCGACCTGCACCTCTTTCGACCGAGCGTCGACTCCAAGGGTCATCTCAGCGTGAACGGCGCGGACATCCTCGGGCACACCGACGTCAGCTTTGGCCTCGTGCTCGACTACGGCCGAAATCTGCTCCCCTATCGCGGCTACGTGGAAGACGACGCGGTGAGCGCCACCGATGCGGCTCGCCGCGATCATCTCATCGACAACAGCTTCACCGGCACGCTCCACCTCAACCTCGGTCTCTTCAACCACGTCGTCATCGGCGCGCAGCTTCCGATCGTCTTTCTTCAAGGCGACAACATCGTGGTGCCCGGCGTCTACAACGATGTCGGACTCAACGCGACCCGCGGCGCCGACGAACAGGGCATCGGCGATCTCACCCTCCACGCCAAAGCGCGCCTTCTTCGCGCAGAACGAAACCCCATCGGCATCGCAGCGATCCTGCGGGCGCAGCTTCCGACCGGCGACGCCGCTGCGTTTTCGGGAGAGCCGGGTTTCACCCTTTGGCCCTCGGTCGTCTTGGAAGCGCGCCCTCATCGTCGCTTTCGCGCGAGTCTCGAGGTGGGCTACCGGTGGAACACCGGCCGCGGTTCACGCTTCTTCGTCAACGATCGCAGCGACCCCACTAGCACCAACGCCACGAGCCCCAGTGCGCCCACGGGAACGGCGCTGACCTACGACGACCTGCTCACCTTCGGGCTTGGCATGAGCGTACGCGTCACCGAAAGCCTCGACCTGGTCGGCGAGGTGTACGGCGCGCAGATCGCACAGGAGATGGGAACCGAAGGCGCGCTGAGTGCCGAAGCGCTCCTCGGCCTGAAGATCTTCGTCCAGCAAAACAGCTATCTGATGTTGGCGGGAGGCGGCGGCCTCACCCGAAACGCGCTTCAGTCCGCCGATGCGCGTTTCACCGCGGCGTTCGTCTTTGAGCCGTCCATCGGCGACCGCGACGGCGACGGCTACAAAGACGACGTCGACCAGTGCCCGAGCGAACCGGAGGACTTCGACAACTTTGCCGACCCCGACGGCTGCCCCGATCCGGACAACGACCGCGACGGGATTTTGGACGACGACGACGAATGCCCGCTCGTACCCGAGGATCGCGACGGGGATGCGGACCACGACGGATGCCCGGAGGGGAACGAAGGGGACCGCGACGGAGACGGCATTCTCGACAACGCGGACGAGTGCCCGGATGAGGCCGAGGATCGAGACAGCTTTCAGGACGAAGAAGGCTGCCCCGACCTCGACAACGACGAAGACGGGATTCTCGACGAGGACGACCTTTGCCCCGACGACCCCGAGGATCGAGACGGCTTCGAGGACGACGAGGGCTGCCCTGACCTGGACAACGACAACGACCGCATCCTCGATGTTGACGACGTCTGCCCCAATCGCCCGGAGCGCTACAACGGCTTCGAAGACGAGGACGGATGCCCCGACCGCGGGCTTGTCGAGTTCGGCGATGGCGGGCTGATCCTTCTCAAGAAGATCTACTTTCAAACGGACAGCGCGCGGATCCTGCCGCGGAGCTATCGCGTCGTCGACGCGATCGCCGCCGCCCTCAACAACTCTCCGCATATTCTCTACGTGGAGATTCAAGGACACGCCGACGAGCGCGGAAGCGACGAATACAACATCGGGCTCACCCGCGATCGCGCGGCGTCGGTTCTGGAAGCCCTCGTGGAACGCCACGTCGAACGAGAGCGAATGCGAAGCGCGGGCTACGGCGAACGCTGTCCGATCAACCCGCGAAGCAACGCCGCGGCGTGGGAAGAGAATCGCCGCGTGGAAGTGCGAATCCTCCGTTCGGAAGGCGAGAACGCCGCAACGCGCGAGATCGCGTGCCCTGCCGGCGCGGATCTCATTCCGAACGAGTAGCCGGTCGCCTGCGCGGAACTCGAAGGGAGGCCGGTTGTCTTCCCTTCGAAGTCCTATCGCAATCCATGCTTTTGAAGCAGCTTGATCAAATAGGTTCGGTCCATGCGTCCCTCCCGCGCGGCGCGCGAGACGTTTCCGCTCGCGCGTTCCAGCAGCTTGGGCAGATAGCGCGACTCGAAGTCGTGCAGCACCGCGGCGCGGGCCTCCTTGTAGCCAAGACCGGCCCAAGGCTCGCTCGTGTCAAGGTCCGGATAGAGCGGCGGGGCCTCCCCCATCGCGAGCGTGGCTTCGACCACATTTCGAAGCTCGCGAACGTTTCCGGGCCAGCGATGCGCCGAGAGGACGCTCATCAGCTCCGCTCCGATGACATCTTCGACGGGACCGTCGTGGCCCGCGTGCCGAAGAAAACGCTCCACCAGGAGGGGAATGTCCTCCGTTCGCTCGCGCAGCGGCGGAATCGCGAGCACCACCACCGCGATCCGGTAGTAGAGGTCGAGGCGAAAGCGGCCGGCATTGACCTCGCCGCGAAGGTCGCGGTGCGTCGCGGAGACGACACGGACATCGACCTCCACTTCGTCGCGACCGCCGATGCGACGAAAGCGGCGCCGCTCGAGCGCACCGAGAAGGGTCGCTTGAATCGACGCGGGCAGCTCTCCGATCTCGTCGAGGAAGAGCGTACCGCCATGGGCGCGCTCGAAAGCACCGATGTGTCTTCGGTCCGCTCCTGTGAAGGCCCCCTTTTCGTGCCCAAAGAGCTCGCTCGCCACAAGCGCCGGCGCGAGCGCTCCGCAGTCGACGGTCACAAAGGGTGCATCGCCCGGATGAAGCGCTTGCGCGATCAACTCCTTCCCCGAACCGCTTTCCCCGATCAGGAGCACCGGCGTTCGAGACCGCGCGGCGCGGGCAATGCGATGCATCAGCCGGCGCATCACCGGCGTTCGCCCGACAAGCTCACCAAGCTCGCTTTCCTCATGCAGCGCAACGGTCACCTGCGCTCCGTCGACGACGCGCAAGGTCGTGTGTCCCAAGGTGAGCTCGGTTCCCGCGTCGACAATCGCATCGCAGAGACGCACGCCATGCGCTCGGGTTCCGTTCGTCGACGCGTGGTCCAGCACCTGCACTCCGTCCCCGCGGCGAATGAGCTCGGCGTGAAAGCGCGACACGGTGGGATCCCTAAGAACGAGATCGTTGCCCTCCGCGGTGCCCACCGTGAGTCGCTCCTCCGAGGCGTCGACCCTCGCCCCCTCGTCAGGCCCTGCCTCGACCACGACGCGAAGGCTTCGGACTGGAAGGCCAGCTTTCTCCGCGGCTTCGGTGGTTCCCACGCCTCATGCTCGCACAAATCACGACGGACGCGCGGTCCCAATGGGCGCCGGAGCGGACTACGATACAGGCGATGACTCGCGAGCCGGCCGTGCGATTTCCGTTTCGCCGCAAGCTCGCGCTCTTTGCGACAGCGCTCGCGGCGGTGCCGCTGCTCGCCATGGGCGTGATCCTAACCGGCATCAACGCCGACGCCCTCGCGCGCTCCCGCTGGCAGCTTCAGATCGCCATCGCGGACGACCTCACCCGAACGCTCGCTGCGGAGACGTCCGCCGCAGAGGACACGCTGGAGGCCATCGCTGGCGTCCTCACCGACGCCGACCTCCCCGAAGCCGCGCGTCTTGCCGCTGCGTCCCGGCTTCTCGAAGGTTCACGAGTTCTCGATCAGGTCACGATCTACGACGAGCGGGGCGCGATGATCGACACCCTTCGCCAAGACGGTTCGACGACCCTACCGGCGCCGCCGCAGGTGGATGGCGACCTCGGTCGAGGCCTCGTCGTCGTGGGGCCGCGCGGGGCTCAAACGCTGCTCAGCGTCGCGCTCGAAGTCGGTACCGAACGTACGGGCACCCTCGTCGCGCCCCTCTCGCTCGCGTCGCTGCAGACACGCGTAGAGCGGCTGACCGAACTCCATCTCGCCACGGAGGACGGTTCGCTTCGTGTTGTCGATTCGACCGGTCTGATCGTCGCGTCGTCATCGCGCGAAAGCGTTGGTACCACCCACGACGATCCGATCCTCGAGGGCGTCGACGCAGCCGCCCTTCAGGCGCCGCGCTCCGGCGACGTCGGCGAGTCGGTCGCCACGATCGCGCCGCTGACCCCTTGGCCCTGGGTCACCATCGTCGAGGTGCCCGCCCCTCGCGCGTACGCGCCGATTCGACGGATGCAGGGGCTGGTCGGCGTCGGCATCGCAGTTGCCCTCATCGCCGCGATCCTTCTCGCGATCACCGTCGCGTCTCGAATCACGGCGCCGATTCAAGCGCTCTCACGGTTCGCGCGAGACCTGGCCGCGCGGCGATTTGATCAGCGTGTCGACGTCGGAACCGACGACGAGCTCGGGCTTCTCAGCAAGGACCTTTCCCTGACCGCCGAAGCCCTTCAGCAAAGCGAGGCGCAGATCCGCACTGAGCAGGCCATCCGGGCAGACCTCGGCCGCTTCCTCCCGGCCGAGCTCGCCCGCAAAGTTGCGCGCCGCGAGCACGACATGGAACTCGGGGGGCGTCGTCTTCCGATTACGGCGCTCTTCGCCGACGTCGTCGCCTTTACGCCGCTGAGCGCGGAACTGCGTCCGGAAGACACCGTGGCTCTTCTCAACGAACTCTTCACGCTCCTCACAGAAGTGGTCTTTCGCCACGGCGGCACCGTCGACAAATTCGTCGGCGACGCGGTGATGGCTCTTTTTGGCGCGCCCGATCCTCAGGACGACCACGGCGCGCGCGCACTCCGGGCAGCCGTCGACATGCTGGCGTTCGTCGAGAGCGCCAACCCGGGATGGCGCGAACGCTTTGGGGTCACGATTCAACTCGCCATCGGTGTGAACAGCGGGGACGCCGTCGTTGGCAACATCGGCTCGGACACCCGCATGGACTACACAGCCATCGGCGACGTCATCAACATCGCCTCCCGCCTCGAAGCCATGGCGCGCCCGAACCAGATTCTGGTCAGCGCAGCCACCCGTGCCGCCGCCGGCGAAGAGTTTCGGTTTGCGGCGCTTGGCGACCATCCGATCGAGGGTCGCGCGCCGCTTTCGCTCTTTGAGGTTCAGCCATGAGCCGCGTCGCGGAAGCGATCGTCGCGGGAGCGATCGTCGCGGGGCGCTACCGCCTCGACGAAGTCCTCGGCGAAGGCGGCCACGGCATCGTTTGGAAGGCGTATCAATCGGAGCTTGATCGCAGCGTCGCGCTGAAGTTTCTCCGCCGGCGAGACGACTCCTCGCGAGCTCGCTTCGCTCGTGAAGCGCGAGTCGCCAGCGCGCTCCGGCACCCGGGCGCGGTACACATTCTCGAGGTCGGCACCCACGAAGCGCACCCCTTCCTGGCGATGGAGTTTGTCGAGGGCCCCACGCTGCGCGCTCTCCTTCAACAGCAGCGCCTGACCGTCGAACGCGCACTCGATTGCGCGGCGCAGATCGCAGATGTCCTCGCGGCGGCCCACCGAATCGGGCTCGTGCATCGAGACCTCACGCCCTCCAACGTCATCGTGACGTCCGAAGAGGGACGCGACCGACTTCGCATCTTGGACTTTGGCCTCGCCTTTCTCCAAGACAGTGCGATCGAAGAGGGCGTCCTCGCAGGAACGCCGGCCTACCTCAGCCCTGAGCAGGCCGCGGCGCGTGACATCGGACCACCGAGCGACCTCTACGCGCTCGGCTGCGTCCTCTACGAGCTCCTCACCGGTTCGCCACCGTTTCAGGGCGACTCGATCGAGGTCATCACCCAGCATCTCTACACGCCGCCGCCGCGCCTACGAAGCGCGCGGACGCTCCCCGCGGAGCTTGATTCGTTACTCGCCGCGCTCCTCGAAAAGCGTCCTCTCGATCGTCCGAGCGCGCGCGACGCCGCGACGCACCTCGCGTCGTTTCGTTCCGGAAACTCCCTCCCTGGCCGGCACGGTCGAATGGTGCCGCCCGCTCCTCCTCGACGAGAAGATCCCGTTCCCGTCGAGGTCGCGGTCGTGGGCTCTGTACGCCGCGATGTCTTCGTCGCACTCGCGGCAAACGACGTCGTGGCCTTCGCGGTAACCGACGAGCAACCCATCGGCGAGCCGGACGCGATCCTCGCCATTGGCGTATCCCCCGAGGAGCTGCGGCGCCTCACGACCCTCGCGCCCGTGGTTGCAGCGGCCGAACCGAGCGATGTGCCCGCGCTACGGGCGTTGATTCGCGCCGGCGCCTCGGAGGTTGCGCCCCTCCCTCTTCGCGCCGACGACCTTCTCCATCGCTTGCGTAGGGCACTTCGACGGGGACCTCGATGAGGCCGTTCGTTGCCGCGTGGATCGTCACGACGGGATGGATCGTCGCGGGATGGATCCTCGTCCTGGCGACGCCGACGGCGGCCCAGACCGAAACGTTCACCTACACCGTCGAGGAAGGCGATACCTGCGCGGCGATCGCGGCGCGGGTCTACGGCGATCGCGCGCGCTACGACCTGATTCATCTCCTCAACCCGCACCTAGGCCCTGCCCCTCACCGCCTTCGCCGTGGGCAAGAGCTCCACCTTCCGCGAAGCCCGGAGATGCAGGCAACCGTCGCGCGCAGTCGCGGACGCGTCACCCACCGTCCGCCGCGCGCACCGACGTGGAGTGCCGTCCGGCGCGGAGAGCTGCTCGGACCGGGGCATCAGATCACCACCGACGATCGCGCCAGCGCCGAGCTCCGCTTTCGGGAAGGGTCGGTGCTTCAGATGCGTCCGCGAACGCTCGTGATCGTGGTCGGGCCCGGCCGCCACGTCACCCGGAGCGCCGGACGCGCGCGGCTCGAGCGCGGAAACTTGCGTGCGCGGCTCGGCGAGCTCGCGGGCGGACTGCAGGTCGAGACCCCCGCCGTTCAGACGACCGTGCGCGAAGAAGCCACCGTCGACGTGGACGACGAAGGCATCAGCCGCGTGGCCAACCGAGGTCGTCGTCCTCTTCTCGTGCGCGGGGCGCGCGGTCGCGTGCGCCTTCCCGCGAATACAGGGACGCGCGTGCGACCCGGCGAGCGCCCCGGTCGACCTCGGCCACTGCCCGATCCGCCAAGGTGGGTTAGCGATCTCTCGGGTCGTTTCGTGGGATTTGCAGGGAGCGGCGCTCCGATCGAAGCGAGCTGGGAACCGGTCGAACGCGCGGCGCGCTACCGCGTCGAAGTCGCCCGCCACGCCGACGGAACCGACCTCGTACGCTCGGTCGCCGTCGACGCCCCCGCGAGCCGTCTTCGCCTTCGAGGCCTCACCGTCGGCACCTACTACTTGAGCATTTCCACGATCGACCGAAACGGCTTCGAGAGCGCACCCTCTCCGCGCCGCGCGATCGTCGTTCGGGAAGCGCAGCTCATCGCGCCGGGCGGGGGTGTTCACGTTCCGACGGAACCGATCCCGCAGGTCGTGCCGGGAACCGCGGTCGTCGCGCCACGGGGCTATCGATGCGGCATCGGCAACGAACCACCGCAGGCCATCTTTAGCGTTCGTCATCCAGGGCGTCGGCGAATCGCCTGCATTGACCGTCGAGGCCGCCCGATCGCCGGTGCGGATCTTCTCGTCGTTCGCGCGCGCCCCGAGCTGATCGGACGGCCGGTCGTGCGGCGGCGAGGACGCACAACGGTTCGGTTTCGTCTCAACGCCTCTGTCGCGCTGCCCGATCGCTTGATCGCGCGCGCCCCCCGAGGCGTCGCCGTCGGACCCGTCCGGCGAAGCCGAAACGGTCTTTACGAACTCGAGGTGGGAACGATCGAAAGCGCGCCCGCCCACCTCGCGATCGAACTCGAGGTTGCGGCCGGGGCCGAGCGGATTGGCGTCGCGACGCTCTCGCTCACCGTGGCTTCATCGACTCGCGATTGACCACAATGCCCACCGACCGCGCGTTGTCATCGAGCTCATCGGTGAGTTCAGGATTGATCGGCGCGCCATCAAGGGTTTCGAACAAGCGCTCAAAGCTGTCCGCCACGTCGCGTAGGCCAAGGTCGCACCCAGGAACGACCTCCCCGGTGAAGGGCTCCTCCGCGTCACCCCGCACCAGCACGAGAGTCGCCGCCGGGCCGGGTTTCGCGCACGCGTTCGCCCGAAGATCCAGGCCCGGAACGTCGGCGATCGAGAGCTCGGCCCGCGGGGGCCGACGTGCGTGATGGAATTCGAGAATCTCTCCGACGACTTCCCCTGTGTCGAGCAGCACTCGCGCCTCGGGTCCCAGGCCGAAAGGAATCTCCAAATCCGCCTGGAGCGAAGGTTTCTCGCTGCACGAGATCAGAAGAGCGAGGAAGACCCCCGACGAGACGAGACCGCGCATAGACGCACCATACACAAGTTGCCAAGATGCGACGATCAGGCCCCCAGAGAGCGTCGTGGGCGCCTGAAACCGTTGAAAGCACGCGGAAAACGATGGCCTCAGAAACACGAAGAAACACGAGTGTTCGCCGCGCCCGCCGCGCCGCAAACTGCTCCTCGGTGGTCGTGCTTCTGTCGACGTTGATGATGCTGGGCTGCGGAGGGTCAACCTCCGAAGAGCCGCCGCAACCCCTGGTCGTGGAAGTGGGTGGGTGCGCGCACCAAAACGCCGACGACACCTGCGAGCTCACCCTCGACGACCGAGCGCCGATCACGATTTGGACGGCCGAGGCCGCCACCCTGCATCTCGATGGCGAGGCCGTCTCCGCCGAGGGCACCGCCGTCGCAGACGGAGTGCAGGTTCAAGTTGCGGTGCCCCCCGGCAGTCATCAACTGCGCGTCGCGCGAGGCCGTTCGAGCACCACGCTCCAACTTCGAGACGACACCTACCCCGCCGCGCTTCGCGAGATTCAGACGCTTCGCAGCGAACGCAAACTCGACGAAGCGGAAGCCAAGCTGCGAGAACTTAACGGTCAGGCGCAAGGCGACCTTCAGCGAGGACGCATCGCGGCGCTTGCAGGACGGCTCGCTTTTTCGCGTGGCATGGCGGAGGACGCAGCCGGCCATTACGAGGCGTCGATCCCTCAGCTTCTGGCTGCCGGTCGAACCTCCGAAGCTGCCTCCGATTCGTTCGCGCTCTTCTACGCGCTCAGCGAACGGCTTCAGCGCTTTGGCGACGCGCGCGGGGTTCTGGACCGGATCGAACCTGCGCTCTCGACGTACCCCGAAGGCCGAGCATGGCTCGCGTACTACCGAGCGAGCGCGGCGATGCGCGTCGGTGAGCTCGGCAACGCCCTCACCGAACTGGAGGACGCACACCTCCGCGCCGACCGCATCGGCGCAGCGTCGCTTCGCCAGACCTCCTTCGAACTCCAGGCGTGGATCGAAGGACTCCTCGGGCACCATCAGCTGGCCGCAGCGTCGGCGGAACGTTCCCTCGAGGGTCGCGGCGGGACTCCGTGCGACCAGGCGCGCCGCCTTTCCAACCTCGGATGGCAGCGACTCATGGCGCTGGAAGCCGGCGCGGGGGCCGAAGATCCTCACGAGCCGCTTCGCCGTGCCCTCGCCCTCGCGGATGGCCCCTGCCCCAACTCGCTCACCTCGCAAATCCTCGTCAACCTCGCGCAGAGCTCGCTTCTCGCGGGAAATCCGAGCCGCGCGGAAGAGGAGATCACGCGCGCGCGGGAACTGGGAGACGGCGACACCCTTGTGCGCGTGCACGCGCTGGACGTCCAGGGGCGCACGCTCCTCGAACAAGGCGACGCCGAAGCAGCCCTTCGCGTCTACGACGAACTCAGCGCGCGCATTCGCGTCGCGGGCGCCACCTTTCCCCAGGGTCAACTCGGCCGTGGTCTTGCACTCCGCGCCCTCGGCCGAACGGACGATGCGATCGACGCCCTTCGTGCCGCCGACGCCGAGATCGATGCACAGATGGTTCAGGTTCCCCTCGGGCTTGGACGCGATACCTTTTCGCTCGGTCGTGGAGAGGCCTCGCGCGCGTTGACGAACGCGCTCCTCGACGCAAACCAAGCGGAGCGCGCACTACAGACGGCCCGCCACGCGCGGGCGCGAATGCTCTGGTCGCTTCCGCGATTTTCGGCGCTCGAAGGGACGCTCGAAGAGAGCGATCGGCGTGTTCGCGAAGCCGGCCTGGAACGCTACTGGGCGCTTCGAAGCGAGATCCAGCGAGACGCGGAACGGGCGTGGCTCCTTCCGGCCGACGAGGTCGCCCGCGAAGCTGAAGCGCGAGAAGTCCGCCGTCGGCAGCTTCAGGAAGTACTTAGCGAAGCGCTTCCGGGGGTGATTCCGCGGGTCGGGGAGCGGCCGGTCGCCGCCGGCGAATTGCTCCTGATGTTCTTTCCCCAAGAGGAGGAGACGCTGCTCTTCGCCAAGTCTCGCGACGAGCTCACCACCCTTCGGCTTGGCGCCGCGTCCAGCGAGTGGCTCGCGCCGCTGGCGGGCCGAATCGACGCGGCGTCGCGCATCACCGTCATCGCCCCGGAGGACGGCCCGGCCGCGAGCGCGCATCTTCTACCGCACCGAGGCGCTCCCCTCGCCGCGCACGCACCGGTCACCTTTGCCCTCGATCAGACCAGCCCTGGCACCGCCCGCCGGGATGGCACGCAGCTCTTCGTCGTCGATCCCCGCAACGACCTCCCCGGCGCCACCGAGGAAGGAACCTGGCTGCGCGAGCACGTCGCCAATGCGACGTGGCTTCGCGGAACGGCGGCGACCCACGAGGCGCTCGTGGAAGCGCTCGGCGCCGCATCGTCCTTTCACTTCGCGGGACACGCCTCCTTCGAACGGGAACGCTGGTGGGACAGCGGCCTGCTTCTCGCAAGAAACACCACCCTCTCGATCGGCGATGTGCTTGCGATGGACCGGGTGCCCGAGGAAGTCGTCCTCGCGGGATGTGAGACCGCCAGCTCCGGGGGCCAAGGTCTCGTCGCGAGCATCGGACTCGCCCAGGCGTTCGTCCTTCGCGGATCCGCCTTCGCCGTGGCGACCACCGAGCGCGTGAACGACGAGGTGACCGCGGCCTTCGTCCGAAACTTCTACGGCGATTTGAACGAGCCCGTCGCGGAGCGATTTCAGCGTGCGGTGCTCGCCCTCCGGGAAGACGACCTTCGATGGGAACCTTTCAGGCTAATTGTTCCGTAAATTCAAATGCTTACGTTTTTTTTCGAGAAAGTTCGCAAGAAATCTCGCCACCACCGCCAACCCTTACTCGAGACCCAACGATGAACCGAACCACCCCCGCCTTCGCCGTCCTGATCGCCTTTTCGGGCTGCGTCTACGACACCGATTCAGCTGGCTCTGCCGAGTCCGCGTTGGGCTACACCTCGGGGCCGCCCTCGCCGGAAGCCCCAGACGTCGAGGACTGCTGGTTCGTGGACCCCGACGACATTCGCGAGTGTCGACCCAACCGCTGCTCCGGGTACTCGGGCCCCGTTCCGGACCAGCCCCCGTCTTCGTTTGCTGCGCCGACATCGCCGAGGAAGAAGGCAGCCTCGCGCCACGCCATCGACGACTTCATTCCGCCGCCCGAGTGCCCGACCCCGAGCGGGATCGTCGCGTGCCCGCACTGCAATCGCATCGATGCCTTCCAAACGGACTTCGAGGTGCAGTGGGAGCCCTCCTCGCAGTTCGGTTCGCGGGCAATGCTCGCCAACGGCTTCGGGGACTACGCCATCATCGACATTCCGATTTGGAACGGTGGAACGCCGCAGGACGGCCGGCGCCGGCTCGCGTTCGACCTGAAGAACGACGTCGACGTGATTTACACCTCCGGCCACGTCGATCTCGACGACACGGTCTACATGCTCTTCAGCACCGTCGCCGACGGGAAGATGACCCCCGTTCAGCAGTGGGTCGAATGCCCCATCGGGGGTGACTGCGTGCCCGCACCGGCAGGCTTCTAACTCCAATTGCCATGGACGAGCACGAGCTCATCGATCGAGTCCTCCGGCGGGAGCCGCAGGCGTGTAGGGAGATGATTACCCTCCTCACGCCGGTCATCCGCCGGAACGTCTCGCGCGTTCTCCGCCGCTGGCAGGCCCGGACCGGGCAGGCCGTTCGCCGAAGCGACGTCCTCGACCTCACCCAGGAAGTCTTCGTGGCGCTCCTCGAGGACGACGCCAAAGTGCTGCGCCGTTGGGATCCCTCGCGTGGAATGTCCCTCGCAGGGTTTGTGGGACTCGTCGCAGCGCGTGAAACACGGGGCGTCCTTCGCTCCGGTCGAAAGAGCGGCTGGGCGGAGGATCCCACCGAGTCCGAAAAGCTGGAGCAGAGCGGCGGAACCCACCCGGAGGGAATCGCCGCGAGTCGCCAGCACCTCCAGCTCGTGCTCGAAGGACTTCGCGACCGGCTCTCCCCCCGCAACTACGCACTCTTCGAGGCCCTCTACGTCCACGAGCGCTCGGTGGGTGAAGTCGCCGCCGACTTCGCGACCACGCCCAACGCGCTCTATACCTTTCGAAGTCGTTTGCGATCGGAGATCGACAAACTACGGACCGAGCTGACGCCCCTCGGAGCAACCCTATGACCGACAACGATCCCAAAACGAAGGACGCCGAGCTCGAAGAGGGTTGGGACGCGGAAGAGGATCAGGAAATGCTGCGTGCGCTTGGCGCGCTCGCTCGCGAGGAGGACGAAGAAATGCGCTCGCTGGACTCCGACCCCGTCTTCGGCGCGCTCTCGGCCGCCGAACGCGAGGGCATGACCGATGAACTTGCGTCCCGACTTGGTTTTTCGGACGCCCCCGAGGAAGCACCAGCAGCGCCCTCCAAGAAGAGCAACGTCATCGCGTTTCCTGCGATCGCGGCGGTGGTCTTCGCAGCGGCGGCCGCGGTAGCGCTCGTGATCAGCTCCTCCGCGCCCGTCGACCTCCCCGAGTACGCACTGGTCAGTCCTCCTCCCGACGGCCTTACGCGAGGCGCCGAGGACGAGCGTGGGCAGACCTACTCCCTCGGCCGCACGCTCGAGTTCATCCTGCGACCCGCGACGCGCTCGGACGTGGCAACGCAGGTGCGAAGCTACGTCGTCGAAGACGAGGGCCTGCGCGCCTGGTCGCCTCGGAGTGAACGCACCGAGGGCGGCACCTGGCTGCTCACGGTGGACACCGGACCGGAGGGCGAGCTCAAGCTGCCGGCAGGCGACTGGACCCTGGTGTTCTTTGTGACGGCCGAGGACGATTTCGATCCGAGCGACCCGGGCGACGCGCAGCGCTTCGAAATGGAGCTTCCGCTGCGCTAGTTCGCGATTCATCCGTGAAGTGACCTGCCTCTTTTCCCCTCTTCAGAACTCTGGACTCCAAGGGTCGACGACCCAGTACCGCGACGCGAGACGGCGCCGAATCGAATCCTCCAGCGCTCCGACCGCGACGAGGTGCGCAAGACGGGGAAGCTTCGCCTGAAGAAGCGGCTCCGCAATCGCTTCCATCGCAAAATTCGCGTCGTAGCTCATCATGGCGCGCTCGATCTGCAGGACCCAGGTGTTGAGACACCCGAACCGCTTCGTCCCGGCCATCGCCTCGACCAGTCGATTCGTCGTCGGAACGTCCAGCACGCGAAGGCGCGGGAGGTCGCAGTCCACCAAGAGCGACGCGTCCCAGCCGCCCGACGCCCCGATGCGTAGCTGCTCCAAGCAACCGAGCGACGCGCGCGCAAACGCGCCCGACTCGAACGGGTCGTCGTAGTCGGGCGACACGCTCAGCGCTTCGAGCTGCGAGAGCGCGAGCACGCGTTCGAGCTCGTGAGACGCGGCGTCCACCCGAAGTTCGCGAAGCGTTTCCGGCCTCGCCGCAGCGACCGCAGAAGCAGCACCCCGGCACCTCTCGAGATTCAAGCGGCGCACGCGAAAATAGGGGGAGCCAAGAAGCGCTTTGAGGCCGGGACCCACACTCGCGAAGTCACCGTCCGCGTCGTATCCAGCGACCATTGCGAGGTTGAGGGTGTCGATCGTTTGAAGCGCCGGGGACCGCGCGAGGGCGTGCAGCCCCGCATCGCCGAGCACCACTTCCTCGAGGTCGAGACGGCGAAGGCGGCTTCCTTCACGCTCAAGAAAGCGGACGAGCGCGCCCGTCGATACCGGCACCCGAGGAAGGGCGAGTTCCTCTAGGTGGAGGTACCGCCCAAGGTAGCCGAGGAGCGCATCCCCGAAGGTCGGGTCCGCATCCTGATCGTCCCGTGCGACGATCGAAAGCGAGCGAAGCGTCGATCGCAGGGGCGAGGTCAAGAGCGGAGCGAACGCTTCCGCGCTCAGATGGCTCGCATCGAGGCGCAGGCGTTCCGCCCGAAGATTCGGAGACGCGAGCACCCGCGCCGCGGCCTCGCTGGAAAGGAAGGTCATCGCGATCGAAAGATCGGACGCCTGCCGTAGGCTCTCACACGCCGCAAGGCGATCGGTCCAGTCCTCCGTCCCCCAGTCGTCCTCGAGGGACTTCCTCGCCATCTCGCGAATCGACCGCATGTCCGCGTGCGGGTACCGCCGGTCGAGATGGTCCGGGTGGTAGAGCCCGCGGAGCGTCAGGGAGGTTGCGGGTGTCGGGTCGCCGACGAACGACTCGGCGGACACGTCCCGAAACGAACCTGCACCCTGGAAGGCCAGGAGGGTGTCGGCAGAGCGATAGACCACGCGTGGCGTCCACCCGAGGGTGCCAGCGTTCGGTTCAAGGATGGCCTCAAAGCCCCCGAGGTGTCGGACGAGCTGCGATTCTTCAAAGACGAGCGCAGCACGTTCTTCCGGAGACACGGCCTCGCGGAGAGAACGCCGCACACGCGCAAGCGGCTCGGGAAGCGTCACGTGGCAAGGTACGCGGCGCGTGCCGGAAGGATCCTCGCCATCTGCGGCGCGGGACCATCCATCGATCCCCACTAGCGGGGGGTAGTAACCGCGAGAAGGTCCGAGGGAGGCCGAAAGACATGGAGTCCATCGGTGTGACTCGGCCCGAGCACGACAACCACATCCCACTCGGGCACGTACTGCATCGCACTCTCATGCATGTTGAGGCTGCCCTCGACCTCGCGGATCTCCGGATAGTCGGCCATCCGAAACTCAAGGGTGTCGAAGAGGAAGAACGCCGCCCGGTTTCGACCTCCC
>JBCDAA010000141.1:0-20027 GCA_039186435.1 Myxococcota bacterium
ATCGGCCAAAGGTTTACCCTCACCGGTCCCTGGTATCCGATCGTCGTCGACGAAAACGGCGGCACGCGTCACGCCGCGCCGCAGTCGATCGAACTGACGATCCCGGACGACTACGAGGCCGTGGCGCCGGCGGGAGAAATTGTCGATGGAGTTCTCCGCGCGGAGGTGGAGGACACCTTCGTTCCGGTCGCCGCGTCCCCCCGCTTTCACGTCCGGGAAGCGGAGCTCCCCCGCGGGTTTCGCGTCCGAATTCGGTCGCATCGGGCGCTCTACGAAGCGCCGCCCCCCGAGGCGCAGGGGACGGAAGCGATTCGGGATCTGGTGCGGGCGGACGTCGTGGGCGAGATCGTGCAGGTTGCCAAGGACGTCGTCGAAACACTCGCCCTCTCGGAGATCCCTGCGCCGGCGCGCACCTTTGAGATCGTGCTCGTCCCCTCGCGTACGGAGATGGCCGCGAACGCGCCGGGACTCGTCGTTGTGTCGGACCGCCTCTACGAGGTCTTTCCCCTTCGACAGATTCTCGTCTTTCATCACCGCGCCCTTCGCCGGGCTCTCTTTCGGGACGCCATCGCCGCGCGCGTGAACGAAGTCGAGCAGCCGATCGACCGCGACTGGACCGAAGATCTCCGCGCGGTCGTGCTCTCCGATTTGGACGAGGTGCGACGGCAGGGGCGCGTGCAGACGGCGCAGGAGCTCATCGGCTGGGCGGGGTTTCATCCGGCGGTCGACCAGCTCCTCTACGCGCCGCAGGTCGCGTTCGTGGACGTCTTCTTCGGGACCGTCGACGAGCCGGATCCCTTTCGCGATGCGCCCGGCCGAAGTCGTGTGCCCACGTCTCGGGGTCGACGCATTTTGGAGAGCGCCCGCGATGTGCTGAGCGAGGACGAGCTGCGTGACTGGTCGCGAGCGCTTCTGGCTCTCGACGAAAGCGCGCGCGCCGCGGCTCCCGAAAGCGCGCGCCTCGATACCTGGATCACCGCGCAAGGAACCGCCGTCAACTATCGCCTCGGCGAGATTCAAAGCGAAGAGCGCGAGGGCGGCTATCGCCATCGCGTGGTCGTTCATCGCGACGGAGATCCGCGGGAAGAACCCGTCGAGGTACGTCTCACCGACGACGAGGGCAACTCCGTCGTCGAAACCTGGGACGGCGCTGGCAACCGCGGAGAACTCGTCTTCGAAACCGAGGGTGACCTTCGCGAGGTGCAGATCGATCCGCGGAGTCGACTCGTGCAGAGCGCCCGGGTCGCCGACGGGCATCCACGCCGTGATGACACGAACCGTCTTCCCTGGCGGCCGCCGCTCCTGCAGGGCTTCAACCTCGCGACGAGCGCGACCGAAGGCACCTTCATCGGCCTTCTCGATTTTGCGCTCCGGCGCCGCTACGACCTCGAAAACTCGGTCTCGTTGCGCCTCACCACCGGGCCACGCTCAACCGGCGGTCTTCTGCGCTACGGACGCGGCATCGGGCGTAAGCGCGACACCAACGCGCGCATCGGCTTTGTCTCTGCGGGTCTCGGCCTCGATCGTCTTCGCTCCGACTTTGGCGAATCCGAGGGCGGCTGGCGCACGTCGGCGCTCGTGAGCGGCGGCTACAGCACGCAGCGCTACTTTCTCGATCCGCGCCACGGCTCGATCCTGACGGGATCCCTTCGCGGCAGCGTGGTCTTTCGAGACGACGGCACCCGGAGCTACACCTTGGCGCCGGCCGTCCGCGGCAACCTCACCCTTCCGATCGGCTTACGCGCAGCGACGGTGCTGGTCGGCGGTGCCAGCTGGATCTTTGGCGACCCGCTCTCCAACGAACGCCCGGGATTGGGCGGTCGCTTTCTCCTCCGCGGGTACCAGAGCGACGAAGCGGTCGGCCGGGGCCGGGTCTATGCGGTGATCGAACAGCGCTTCACCCCGACTTTTCTTTCGGACCTGAACTGGAACCTCTTTCATCTGGCGTGGGTGCGCGAGATTCAGCTCGCCGTGTTCGCCGGGGCGGGCGCGGTCTTCTTCGAAGAGGATCGCGCCGACCGCCAAGGTCGGGACGTGATCGTCGGCGCGGAGGTCGGCGGCGGAATCCGTGTGCACTTTGAGTACGGCGGCATTCAGCCCGGCGTGCTCGCCCTCGACCTTTCGGCGCCACTGATTCGGCGCTCCTTCGACCGGAGTTTTCGCCCCCCGGTGACGTTCATTCTTGGTTTCGAGCAGTATTTTTAAAGGAGCGACGACCGCTGCGTGATCCGCGTCGCGTTCCTGCTCGTAGGGGCGAACGGCTTTTGCCTCCACCGCAAGGAACGAATCAATGACTTCACGCGCCGTCCTCCTTAGTTGCCTCGCTTCGCTCGCATGCTCCGGATCTGAGCCTCCTTCCGGGGCAAGCGAAGACCCTCCGGGGACGAGTGAAGCTCGCTCCGAGGAACTCTATTCGCTCACGCTCATCACGCGCGGGATCCTGACCGGCGGCGAGGTAGTCGTCGAGGGAGACAGGGCGGAGGGTGTGCTGCACCTAGGGGTCGATATCCTCAGCGGGGGCTCGTTCCGAGATGGTGCCCCAGCCGGAGCCGGCTTCCCCCTTTCGTTTTCGGAACCGAGGGTCGAGCTCTCCGGATCTCAAGTTCCGTCGCGCATCCATGCAGCGCCGGGCCGCGCGCCCCTTGTCCCGAACGAAGAATTAGCGCCCGTCGTGATTCGCTTCGACATTCGGGACGCTAGCGCCCTCGCGTCGTTGCGAAACGCGTGCGGCCGGCAAGTCTTTCTCGATGCCGGAGCGGCGTGGTCCCTCGGCGAGCTCGAAACGTCGCGACCTCTTGCGATTGGACCCGAGGTCACGACCTCTGGAACGTTGAGCACGGAAGACGGCTTCCTGCCCGTGCGCTGCAACTGAGGACCGTTAGGCCGCGCGCACCTAGAACTGACCGTGTCGGGCTCGGCGTTCCGCGCAAGGCGCGAAGTTGATGGAATACTGTCGGTATTTCAAGACGAGTAACGAGCGTGCGGAGTTTAGCGGAAGCGTGGTCTAGATTGCTCGTCGCGATCTAGCCGCGCGGGTGATGCTTGCCGTGAATCTCGCGCAGGCGGTCGCCGGTCACGTGCGTGTAGATCTGCGTGGTCGCAATGTCCGCGTGCCCGAGCATCGACTGCACCGCGCGGAGGTCTGCGCCCCCGGCCAGAAGATGCGTCGCAAAACTATGCCGAAGTTTGTGCGGGCTGACGTTCTTGGTGATCCCAGCGCTCGCTGCGTAGCGCTTTACGTTTTTCCAAAACGCCTGCCGCGTCATGGGTCCCCCCCGCGACGTTAGAAAGACGTGACGCTGCCCTGGCTTCGCCCAGCGCGGACGCACATCGCGAAGGTACTCGCCGGTAAGCCTTCGCGCCGGGGCACCGAGCGGCACGATGCGTCGCTTGCGCCCCTTGCCGTACGCGGACACGAAACCGGCCTCGAGGTTTAGGTCGTTCAGATCGAGGAGCACGAGCTCCGAGACGCGAAGACCCGCCGCGTACATGACATAGAGCATTGCGCGATCGCGCCCGGCGCGCGGCGAAGGGCCCTGCGGCGCGTCGAGCAGCCGGCGTATCTCCTCGAGGCTCAGCACCGTGGGAAGACGCCGCCCGAGCTTGGGGCGGTCGACGAGCGAAGTCGGGTCGTCGCTCACGACACGCTCGGCCACGAGGTAGCGATGCAGACCGCGCATCGCGCTGAGGTACCGCGCCTGCGAACGCGCCGAGAGTCCTTCGCTCGAGAGTCGAAGAAGGAACGCTGCGATCACGGGAGCGTCGACGTCGCCAAGGGGACACGATTCCTCTTCGAGAAACGCCACGTAGCGACCCAGATCCTGCGCATACGCCTCGATCGTCTTCGGGCTCAGCCCGCGCTCCACCCGCAAGTGGTCGAGGTAGTGGTCGACGTGGTGATCCACCCTTGGAAGCGTGCGCCAAAAGCGACGCGCTGGCGAACTAACGGCCGCGATCCACATCGCGGACTGAGAATCGACGGGATGCGGATCCGCTAGTCGTAGTCTCGCGCGACCGTAAAGCGCATGGACGTCATCGTGTCGCGCATTTCGGCGGGCGGCGTTTCGCTCCCCACCTCGGGGTCGGGCGCCATCTCCGTTCGCGCCACTTCGGTCATGCGAGCCACCATCGCGGCCATGACCGGACGCGTCCGCAGGGTCGGCGGCGCCACCACCTCGTCCGGCTCCATCGTCGGAACGTAAGCCGGCTCGACCCGCGGAGGCTGCGGCGGAGGACTGACGACGGGCGTGTCCGCGACGGGCTCCGGAGTTTCGTCCTGAACCGACGCGACGACCCCATACCCCGCGAGACCGGAAACGAGAGAGAGCGCAAGTCCCGCGGTGATGGCTTTCCAGTAGCGTGCTTGGCTCCGCTGCGGCGGGCGCTCCGAAGGAATCGAAAGCGTCGGCAGCGGGCGTAGCGGCGGCGGCACGTGGCGCGTCGCCCACTTCGGGCGCTTGCCTTCGCGAAACTCGGCCAGAGACGTCCCGTCGAGGAGGACATCCCGCATTTCCCCCGCGGTTGCCCAGCGCTTCTCGGGACGCCGATGAAGCGCGCCGTCGACCGCGCGCCGAAGAGACGGCGGAATCTCGGGGTAGAGCTCCTCGAGGCGGGGCGGTTCTTCCGTGAGCATCCGCGCCATGAGATCCGCGAAGTTGTCTTCGTCGAAGGGGACACGTCCGGTGAGCAAACGAAAGAGAACACACGCCGCAGACCAAACGTCGGCGCGACCGTCGAGCTTCTTTCCACGCGCCTGCTCGGGACTCATGTATTGCGGGGTACCGACGACGATGCCCGTCGTGGTGAGTTTCGTTTCTTCGCTGAGGTCCTGCTGCTTCGCGATCCCAAAGTCGAGGAGCTTGACCGTCCAGTTCTCTTCGTCACGGTGGTGCAGGAAGAGGTTCGCGGGCTTGAGATCCCGGTGCACGATGCCAACGCGATGTGCGGCGTCGAGGGCGTCGAGGGTTTCGATGCCGATGCGCCAGATGTCCCCGAGGGTAAGCGTCGCCTGGCTCAACATCTCGTCGAGGTCACGCCCTTCGAGAAGTTCGAAGACGACGAACCATTTGTCGTGCTCGTCTTTGCCGACGTCGAGAAGTTTGACGATGCCGGCATGCCCCACCGCGGCAACCGCGCGCGCTTCGCGGAGCATTCGGCGACTCACATGGTCGTCGTCGGCGCGGCTCTTTCGGAGGCACTTCACCGCGACGCGTCGCTCGGACTCCCGGTCGTAGGCCTCGTAGACCGCGCCCATTCCGCCGCGACCGAGAAGACTTCGAAGCTCATAGCGCTCGTCGAGGAGCGACCCGAGTTTCGCCTCGTCGCCGTCGCTCACAGGCGAGGCGATGATCTCGTCCGCGAGGGTGACGTCGAGGCTCACAAGACCACATCGTAAATCGGTGACCCGGGAAGAGGCAACGAGGGGTGTCCCCGGACGCGCTCAAAGGTCGATTCCCACGCCGGCGCGCACTGGAAAGTACACCCCGCTATAGCCGACGACTCTGCGCGTTTCTGCGAGCGCTTCGGCGCCCTGGAGCACGATTCCGGCGCCGAGCTGAATCATCAGGCGAATCGACGCGGTGGGGCGCCAGGCGAGCTCCCCGCGGAGGGCGGTCACCGCGAGAAAGCTGCTCGCGCCGGCGTCCGTGGAGCGCGCGTGCGCCAACCCTGCGGCGAGTTCGAGGTCTCCGGCGACCTCCACGACGCCGGTTCGAACGACGCCTCGAACGACGCCCACGGACGCGCTCAGCAGCGCCACGCCCATGCGAATCTGGCCGAGCGCGTCGTCCCCTCGACGAACCAGCCCCTCGGCAGCGATCGCGAACCTTCCGCTCTCGCCCAGGGGCGTGGCGAAAGCGATGCGGCCACCGAGGAAAACCTCGGGGCCATCCCGAATCACTGGCGCGGAGAGCGCGAGTTCGAGGCGAGTTCGGCGCGCAGCATCCTGCGCAGCGCGCGACGCCGACCTAGGGGGAGTGCCCTCGTTGCGATCCGCATGCGCAGAGGGTCCGCCCTCCGCTGGGGGAGCGCGAACGGAGCCGGCGAGGTCACGGCCGGGGAAGGGCTCGTCCTCGAGAGCGAGCGCGCCGGGGTCGGGAACGCCGAGCGCACCCGTCGCTTCCGCCCCGTCGTCTCCGCTCTCAACCGTGCGCTCGTCGGCCGTGCTCTCGTCGCCCGTGCCCTCGTTGCCCATGCCCTGGTCGCCTGTGCTCTCGTCGCCCGTGCTCTCGTCGCCTGTTCTCTCGTTGTCTGTGCTCTCGCGGGACTCGTCCGCGGCGGTCTCCCCCGTGCCGGTCTCGTCCGCCGGACTCGACTCGACCGCGAGGAGTGCACGGTGAAGATCACGGAGCAGCAACGCCAAAACGCGAGGACGAGCCTCCGGAGCGGTGTCTCGAAGGTCGACGACACGCTCCACAAAACGCCCCGACGCCGCAGCTGTGATGCGCAGCTCGGCATCCCGATCACACGCGATCGCTTCAACCCGAAGGCGCATCGCTTCCGGTGATGCGGTCACGTCCCACGCTTCATCCCCATCGCGGAGTTCAACGCGAAGAAGGCGCCGCAGCCGCTGCGAAGCAACCCATTCCGCGGTGCACGCGTCGACCCGCAACTCGATGCGGCGGGGCTGTGCTTCCCCGACGGAGGTGGCCGAAACCCAAAGGGTCACCGCGAACGCCACACCCAAGAGAACTGAGGCGCGGGCCCTCACGGCGTGGATTCGAGCTCCGCGAGGCGCCGATCGACGTCGTCGCGCAGCGGCCCCTCGAGACCGAGGCGAAGTGCACGCTGAAACGCCGCCCGCGCACGCTCGCCGCGACCAAGGGTGTCCATTTCGAGACGCCCGAGCACGACCGCCGCAACCGGCGCGCGTGCATCTTCCGGAAACTCTCGCAGCAGCTGCTCAAGAGGCGCGACCGCTTCGCTCGGATGGCCCGAAAGGCGCGCTACGTCCGCCAAGAGCATGAGCTGCGCCGCGCTCGCTCGCTCCGCCGTACGGCGAAGTCCCCGCGGTCCAAGGGCGCGGTAGGCATCGCCGTGAGATCCCGACTCGGCCAGGTCACGCCAGCTCCGGCGAGGCGCCTCCTCTTCAACCGGCTCCGGTTCGGGCTCGACGTCACGCGTCTCGTCTCCGCGAACCGAGTCAAGAAGCGCCGTCGGCGTCTGCGCAGGCTCGCGCGGCGCCCGAAACGAGTCGCCCGCCCCAAGCAGCCGAAACCCATCTTCCAACGACGGGTGCTGAACGCGAACGCGCCCGCGCTCGACCGACACGCGCAGCTGCTCTCGCCTTCGCTCGACCACGAAACGAGTTCCGAGCACCTCGACCTTCATCTCCCCCGCATGCACGACCCAGCGGCGCACCCCGCCCGGAACGACATCCATCGTCAGACGTCCTCGGAAGAGTTCGCTCTCGAAGACACCGTCCTCGTTGCGAACGGGACTCCACGCGGTGTCCTCGCCCACCCGAATCGTGGACCCGTCGACCAAATGCATCGCGTGTTCCCCGCGCGCCACAACCGCAGCGACCGGGTCACCGTCCGCTTGAAGAAGCGAGTCCTCCGCCGACTCCCACGAGACGACCGCAAAAAGAAGCGCAAGCGTCCCCGCCGCAGCCGCACCCCATCCTGCAACCCGGCGTCGCGCGAGCGCCTGCTCCCGCGCTTGGGTCCCGATCCATAGGGCGTGCACCACGCGTTCGTCCACCTCGTCGTCGAGAAGATCCTCGATGCGATCGGGAAGATGTCGCAGTCGACGACTCATCGCGGATGCCTCAAGTGGTGGGCCAAGGAGACATCCGCGGACTCCAGGCGACGTTTGACCGTGGCGAGCGAACAGTCTGCGATCTGCGCGATCGTAGCCAGGTTCTCCCCCTGCACATGGCGAAGGATCCAAACCACACGCTGCTCGGCAGGAATGCGCCGAAGGGCAGCATCGACCTGGCGGAGCTCGGCGAGCGCTTCCGGACTCGCGTCGTGGCTGGCCAACGCGTAAAGACTCGCGTCATCCACTCCCGAATCGAGCCCTAGGGCCTGGGCGACCTTTCGCCGGCGATGCACATTCTTGAAACGGTTGACGGCAATCCGCCGGAGCCACACGCCGAAGGCCTCTGGGTCGCGCAGGCGATCGAGATCACGCCACGCTTTGGCGAACGCATCCTGGACGACGTCTTCCGCATCGCGATGGCGCGCCATGAGCCGCGTGATCAATTTGGTCAGCGGCGCAACGTGACGTCGAAAGAGCGCCTCTTTGGCCCAGCGATCTCCCTCCACCGCCCGCGTTACGAGTTCACCGTCCGAAACGTCCCCGAGAAAGGGGTCGCTCGCCGGTTGAACCGTCGTCCGTTGCCGTGTTCGCTGCGCTTGCGCCAAGGGTCCTCAACTAGCAGACACCCCACTATGCGCCCACGGCTCATCTTCATGAAAGTTGAGCTGCCGCGCCCCGTTCGCGAGTCCCCTTCGTATGCGCCCTACTCTCGCTTCGACCTTCTTTTTTCTCCTCGCGTGCACGCAGAGCAACGTTCTATTGGAGGGTGACGCGGGGGACGACGCGCGCTCCGAGACAGACGCCGGACGGCCCGACACCGCAACGCGCGACGCAGGTACGGACAGCGCTCGCGACGCAGGAACGGATGCGGGAGTCGCGCCCGACTTTGGAACGCCGTGCGAAACCGCGACCGACTGCGAGCCCCTTTGCGCCGGAGACTCCGACTGCACTCCTATCTGCAGCCTTCTCGGGCGGTGTACGACCTCCTGCGACGTGCGGGTTGGATGCGGCACGGACGAGCTCCTGTGCGCGAGCCTCGAGGGCTCCATCGAGTGCGTCCTTGTCTGTTCCCTCGAAGACGAAGATCCGTGTGAGGCACGAGGGCTCGGCTGCTTTTTGACGAGCGAGGACGTCGGCCTCTGCATCCCCGGCTGTACGGAAGACCGAGACTGCGACGACGGCCGCGTGTGCCAGCGAACCCGCGGTGGCGGTCGCTGCTTTCGACCGGGCGTGCGCATCGGGGACCTCTGCGAGGTGCGCACGGACGGCCAGGTGGACTGCGGCGATCAGCAGGAGTGCGTCGGCGCGGTCGAGGGCGCGACGATGGGCGTCTGCGTCGGGAGGTCCTGCTCCGTGGATGCCGACCCCTGCGACTCGATCGTTCAGTCAGGCACGGTCTGCGCGCCGCTGAGCATCGGCGATTCGATCTTCCCCGCGTGCGTTCCTCGCTGCACGGAGGACGACGACTGCTCCGCCGAGTACGTCTGCCGCGACCTCGGCGATGGACGCGGCCGTGGGTGCACCACGCCTTAGGCGCATCTTCCGGTCAGCGAGGCAGCCGGCTACGGGCAGTGATCGTGTAGCTACCGCCCTGGCGGCTCCACCCGGGACCCACGTAGAGCCCGTTCTGTCCTGCAGCGCGAGAGAGCACCACGTTCTGCGCGCCCAGGGTTCCGACCTCAAACCCCAAGAACGCGTTGTTCGTCGCGGGCGCCCCGAGGTTCGCGCAGCTCGCGCGGCCGCAAAGGAACGCGGCGCCGCGTTGGCTCGGCCCCGACTCGGCGTGGCCGGTCAGCACGCCGACGCTCCCAAATCCGGAAGGCACCCAGGCGAGCGACGATGCGAATCGCGGGCCCCCTGGACTCACCGAAGTCCAGGCGTCGGGAGCGGGACTTTCGAAGATGTAGACCGTGCCGTTCACGCCCGCTTCCGGGGCAGAGACGGCGAAGTGCGCGCGCCCTTCGTTGTCGATGCCCGCGGCGGCGACGCGAAACCCGAAGAGTTCGCCATCCACCGGAGCGCGCACGACCACGGTGCGCGTTTCGGAAAACGGCGCGGCAGGATCGCCGAAGACGATCTGCACGCGTCCATCGCCCTTCGAGACCGCAGCCTCATCCGGATGGTTCGCGTCGCCGATGATCAGGTCCGGATGTCCGTCCGCGTCCACATCCGCCACGGCGAGGTCGCGGCCCCAACGACCAAAGGTCCCTTCGTCCGGCGCACGACCGCTCATGACGCGGCGTACCACGGGCTCGAGCGGCCCCCCGTCGAAGCTCACCCAAACCTCGCCGGCGACCGGGTCCGCGAGAACGATGTCCTCGCGCGTCGTCGTGGGATTCGTTGCGTCCCAGTTGAAGTCCGCAGCGACGATACGCGTCGCGGACGCGTTGAAGGGAGAGGCTCCCGCCGAGAGGGGTGTTCCATCAAAGACCGCGACCGGGCCATCGTCCGCGGACGCGGCGATCAGCTCCGCATCGTCGTCTCCGTCGAGGTCTGCACAGGCGACCGCGGTTGGCGTCGCACGACCGTGGGCGCTTAGCGAAGTCGGCGTCGCGCCCTGCCAAACGAGGACGTCTCCTCCGTCTTGGCCGACGACCGCCTGGGCGTTGCCATCGCCGTTGAAGTCGCAGGATTCGCTGTTGGTCCAAAGGTAGCGGGCACCCGCGAGGGGTGGTCCACAGTCGAAGGGGAAGTTCGGTCCGTCGCAGCTGACGACATACCAGGTCCAGCGATCGTCGACAGTTAACGCATCGGTCAGGCGCCGCGTGATCAGAGTCGTGCCGTCCATGTGGGGCACCCTCTCGTTGCGCGTGATCGCGGTGGTCTCCGCCCGCCGAATCAAGATGCGGTACTCGACCGTTCCTGGAATCGCGCGCCACGCGAAGGTCGGACGGGCCGTCGGCTCGCGGTATCCATCCCAGGGAAAGACCAGCACGGGAGGATCCCGGGGCATCAGATCGGGTCCGCCGTCGAACCCGGTAAACGCGTCGAACGCGCCCGCATCCGTGCCGGCGTCCGCGATCGCATCGACCCCTGTATCGTCGATCGCCCCGTCGGCCGGGCCGTCCACGTCTTGCGGCGCATCCATCGGCGCATCGATGCCAGCGTCCGTTCCACCGTCGACGCCATCCGGACCACCGTCCACTCCGGCGTCGCGCCCTCGCGGATCGATCGGGTCGTCCGGATCCACCGGGTCGTCGATCGGCGGCAGAATCTCGGGCGGAACATCCTCGGGGACGCACCCCTCGATGCCGCAGGTGAGCCCCTCCTCTTCGCACATCACCGCCAGATCGATGCAGAGGCGCGCGAGGTAGATGTCGAGGCGAATCGTGCGTCGGTTCACGAACCCGGTACGGGCCCGCGTTTCAAAACGGACGACGTTGTTGTCGCGATCGCGGGCCGTGACCTGCGCACGCACTCGAAAGCGTCGGGTCGCATCGCCCCGCAGCGGAACCACGCCGAACGAGCCGATGTCGGTAAAACTCCCGTCCGCGGGAAGTCCGCGGAGACGCTCAGGGGGAAGCGTCACCTCACGCGCCACGGTGTCGTCCTGATCCTCGATCACGATCACCACCGCATCCATGTCGGGAATGTCGGTGGCAAGGCGCACCAGCACCTGCGTCGTGGGCTCGCGGCAGCTCGCCAGCAGTAGGACAAGCACTGCGCTTCGCCACTTCATGCGCTTCGCCAGTTCATGGGGTGACCCGAAGCACTTCCACCGCAAAGCCGAGGTCGCCCTCGTTGATGCTGTCGTCCGGCCGCATGATCAGGCCCACCGTGGTCGCAGCGGCGCCTGCTCCCACGATGATCAGCGCCCAAAACCACCACTTGCGTTGAATGGGGACACCGCCGATCTCGGCGAGGGAAAAGTCGAGGCGCGCCTCTTCGCCGGGACCGAGGACAACCTCTCGGTTTTGCTCCTCGTACCCTTCCGCGGCGACCTCGACGAGGTGGCGCGCGTCGGGCTCGAAGGGAACTTCAAGGGAGGCGGTGCCAATCCCGAGCTCGCGCCCGTCCCAGCGAAGCACCGCTTCCGAGGGAGTCGCCCGAATGACCACGCGCGCCGGCAAAGGTGAGGTCGCGGCGTTCAAGCGCACCGTTTCGCGCGCGCCGGCCTCAAGCTCCGCGCGATGCTCGACCGGAGCGTACCCATCACGGCGCAGCGTAATGACCAGCGGCCCCGGATCGCGCACGAGCTGATGGGTTCCGCCGCTTCGGGCGAGCACCTCGCCGTCCACCTCGATACGCTCTGGCTCACCCTCCGCCACGAGCTCCACGTGAACGAGCTGCGACGCGAGCTCGTCCTTCATTCGCGTCGCCTGCTGCCGAAGTCCACGGTGGCGCGCGGCCGTCGCGATCGAAAGCGTCCGGTCGCACTCCTCGATCGCCTCGCGGTAGCGGCCCGCTCCGCGAAGGGCGAGCGCCCGGTTGAAACGCGCGGAGGGAGAATCGCGGAGCGCCAGCGACTGCTCCAGCAAATCCGCGGCCTCGGCGAAGCGACTGTCATCAAGGGCGGCGACCCCGGCCTCAAAGAGGCGCCGCGCTTCCGCGACGTTGTCGGCGTTTTGCGCGGCTGAATCGAGCGTGCTGAAAACCAACACGCTGCACAGCGCCATCCGCACCACCGCTCGACCCATCTCCCCTATGGTAGTGGGCCGCGGGTTTTCCCGCATCTACGAACGAAAGAGCTTGCCGGGATTCAGAACGCCCTCCGGATCGAGCTCCGCCTTCGCGGCAGCGAGGAGCCCGACCGCCCGCTCCCCCTTTTCCGGCGCAAACCACTCGGCGTGGTCCTGGCCAACGCCGTGGTGATGACTAATCGTGCCGCCGCACTCGGCGATCGCGTTGGACGCGGCACGTTTGAGGATCCGCCACTGGCCGAGGGGATCGTTCACGTCTCGCGCAAAAAAGAACGTGAAGTAGAGACTCGCCCCGTCGGTGTAGCTGTGGCTGATGTGCGTCAGGATCGCCGCGTTCGGTCCGAGCGCATCGCGAAGGGCACTCCGCACGCCGTCGTAGAGACGGTGGAGGTTCGACCACGACGTGGACGTTTCGAGGGTGTCGACACCGACGCCGCGATCGAGCATCGGGTCGCGCAAGTAGGGCATCGCAAAGCGCTGCTCGAACCACGATTTGCCCGGCCCGCCGCCCACGGGAAGCCCGCCTTCCGAGAGAGCCACCTGCAGGCTCTTCGGCCACGCCTTTCGCACACTCCCCGCGGCCCCTTCGTGACCGATCATGAGCACGCACCGGCCCCGCCCAAAACCAACCTGCGAGAGCACGCGCTCCGCGGCTTGCTGCACGGGCTTCGGAGACTTCAGAAAGCTCTTAAACGTGCCGAAGAAGTACGTCTCGTCGGCGTCGCTTAGGCGCATCATCGCCACCGGGATCTTCCGCTGCACGATTTCGCGGATGGCGTTCGCGCCGGCCTCAAAACTCCGAAAAAGATAGGCGCGGTAGTCCCTCGCTTCGACAACGGGATGAAGCTTCACGGTGGCTTCCGTGATCACGCCGAGCGTGCCCTCGCTTCCGCAGATCACTTCGGTGAGATCCGGACCGGCCGCCGATTGAGGAAAGGGAAGCGTGCGCCACTCGCCGGTAGGCGTCGCAACGCGCGCCGCGACCAGCCATTTGTTGGCGGCGCCGTAGCGGTTCGACTGCTGCCCTGCCCCGCGCGCGGCGATCCATCCTCCGAGCGTCGAAAACTCAAAGGACTGCGGGTAGTGACCGAGGGTGAACCCTCGACGCTGAAGCGCCTCTTCGAGATCCGGTCCCCAGATGCCGGCCTGAAACGTGGCCGTCTGCGAAACGGGATCGACCGAGAGCAGGCGATCCATGCGCGTCGTGTCGATAGTGATCGACGCCGCGTGCGCGCCCGTCGTGGCTTCCACCCCACCGACGACGCTCGAACCACCACCAAAGGGAATCGCGGCGATGCCTTCCTCGGCACAGAGCTTGAGCACGGCCGCGGTCTCGTCGTGGTTCGCCGGATAGACCACCGCGTCGGGCGCACTCTCGAGATCCCCTTCGCGCAAACGAATGAGATCCGGGTAGCTGCGCCCGAGCGCGTGCGCCGCTCGTTCCGAATCGCTTACCGCGACGGAGGTCAGCGCCTTGAGCTTCTCAAGCGCGGACGAACTCAGCCTCGAAGGACGGAGGGAACACTCCCCTAGGGGGCGCGCGGGGGTTTCTGGAAGGTGCGAAAGCCCGACCGTTTCCGCGATAAACGACCACACGCGCGCGTCGTTTCCGCGAAGGTCAAAGGTCTGCTGGCGGAGTCCCCATCCGTTCCAGCGAAGCTCATCGCGCGTGTAGGCCATGACGAGGTGTAGCTGGAAAACAAAAACGCGCCCCCCGGAGGAGGCGCGCTTTCGGTCGGGGCCCTGAAAGGCCTCCTAGGGAAGAAGCGTCAGCCGCACTCGCCGCCGAGGAGGCCGCGCTTGAGGCCTCGGTTCGGCGGGTTCGGACCCACGAAGATGCGGAAGAACGCCCGCGCGAAACCCGCCCCGCGAATAGTGCCGCGGTTGCGGTTGCCCACCTTCACCGAAAGACCCGTCCCCGGAACGTAGTCAAAGGTGATGGTGGTGCCGTCGGTGATCTCTTCCGGAAAGAAGTTCGAGAAACGAGTGATCGCGGCGGAGTGACGCTCGGCGACATCCCCGAACCCCTCGCGGATGGCCTCGTCCATGTCGTCCCGACCGACATCACGCACAAAACGCATCACCAAACGCTTCTGCGTGTCGTTGTTGAGAATCGTGCGAGGCGAGTCGGTCGCCTCTGGCAAGTAGAGACCCGCGATGTAAACGTTCACGCTGAAGACGGTCGCCTCGCGGATGCCCATGCCGTTGAGCACGAGCTGATTGCCGCCAACCGTAACGTTGTCATCCATCGAGATGCCCTCGCAGCGTTTCGCGAACGCGGGGGCGGTAACCGCCATCGACAACGCGACGGCGAAAAGAGCAACGAGCTTGGACATTCCAAAAACCTCCGGGACGAATGGTGCAGGGCCGACGGCGCCAGTGAAAGCCGGAAATCGCCCTGTTTTCGAACCAGCGTTAGGACGCAGCGAGGGGGGAAACGATTCTCTCGCTTGTGGTATAAGGCGGCACAATTGCGCCGCGGGTGGCCCTGCCTCGGCTTCAACGCTCCGACATCTCAAGGAATTCCATCGCGATGAACATCCACGAATATCAGGCGAAGGAGATCTTCCGCCGCTACGGCATCCCCACGCCGAAGGGGATCCCGGCGTTCTCCGCTGACGAAGCTGCTGACGCGGCCAAAAAACTGATTGCAGACACCGGCACCGAGGTCGTCGTCGTCAAAGCGCAGATTCACGCGGGTGGCCGCGGGAAAGCGGGCGGCGTGAAGGTGGTCAAAGGCGCGGACGCGGCCGCCGAGGTCGCCAAAGAGCTCTTTGGAAAGGTCCTCGTCACGAAGCAGACGGGTCCCGAAGGCAAAGAGGTGAAGCGCCTCTACGTCGAACAAGGTCTCGACATCGCCACCGAGATGTATCTCGCGCTCACCGTCGACCGCGAACGCCGGCGCATCGTCATCATGGCGTCGACGGAAGGCGGCGTGGACATCGAAGAGGTTGCCGAAACGCATCCGGAGAAGATTCACAAGGTGTGGATCGACCCGGCGGTCGGCCTCCAGGGCTACCAGATTCGGCAGCTCGCCTACGGGCTTGGGCTCAACAAGGCGCAGCAGAAGGGCTTTCGCAAGCTCATCTCGTCCCTCGCCAAGCTCTTCGTCGCCGAGGACTGCTCCATCGCGGAGATCAACCCGCTCATCGTGACGAAGAGCGACGAAGTCATCGCCCTCGACGCGAAGATCAACTTCGACTCCAACGGCGGCTTTCGTCACAAGGAGTGGCCGGAGCTCGAGGATCCCAACGAGACCGCGGCGACCGAAGCCGAAGCCCAGGACGCGGGCCTGAGCTACATCCAGCTCGACGGAAACATCGGCTGCCTCGTCAACGGCGCGGGCCTGGCGATGAGCACCATGGACACCATTCAGCACTTCGGCGGTCAGCCGGCGAACTTCCTCGACGTCGGCGGCGGCGCCTCCCAGGAGTCGGTCACGACCGCGTTCAAGATCATCCTTCGCTCCGATTCGGTGAAGGGGATCTTCGTGAACATCTTCGGCGGCATCATGAAGTGCGACATCATCGCCAACGGCGTCGTCGCGGCCACGAAGGACCTCGGCCTCAAGGTGCCCCTGGTGGTTCGCTTAGCCGGCACGAACGTCGAAGAAGGAAAGAAGATTCTCGCGGAAAGCGGTCTCAACATCACGCCGGCGGACACGATGGCCGACGGCGCCAAGCTCATCGTCGAGCTCGCAGGGAAGGCCTGATCATGTCGATTCTCGTCAACAAAGACACCAAGGTCATCGTTCAGGGCATCACCGGCTCGGCGGGTACCTTTCACGCAGGACAGTGCCAGGACTACGGCACGCAAATCGTCGCGGGCGTCACGCCGGGTCGCGGCGGCCAGAACTGGGAAAACCCGAGTGGCAAGGGCGGCGCGCCCGTCTACGACACGGTGCGGGAGGCCCGCGAAAAGACCGGCGCCAACTGCAGCCTGATCTTCGTGCCCCCGCCCTTCGCGGCAGACGCGATCCTCGAGGCCGTCGACGCCGAGGTCGAGCTCGTGATCGTCATCACCGAGGGGATTCCGGTCCTCGACATGCTGAAGGTGCGCCGCGTCCTCGACAGCCAGACCGCGACGCGCGTCGTGGGTCCGAACTGCCCCGGCGTCATCACCCCCGGCGAGTGCAAGCTCGGCATCATGCCCGGTCACATTCACAAGCCCGGGAAGGTCGGTGTCGTCTCCAAGTCGGGAACGCTGACCTACGAGGCCGTCGGTCAGGTCACGGCCCTCGGCATGGGCCAAACGACCGCCATCGGCATCGGGGGCGACCCCATCAACGGCACGGGCTTCATCGAGGTCCTCGAGATGTTCCAAGAGGACGACGCGACCGAAGGCGTCATCCTCATCGGCGAGATCGGCGGCAACGCCGAAGAGCAAGCCGCCGCGTGGCTCAAGGACAACTTTACGAAGCCGGTCGCAGGATTCATCGCGGGACGCACGGCGCCTCCCGGAAAGCGCATGGGTCACGCTGGCGCGATCATCAGCGGCGGCAAAGGAACGGCGGCCGCGAAAATCGAAGCCCTCGAGGACGCGGGCGTGAAGGTCGCACCGACGCCCAGCGACATGGGCACGACCATCGCGTCGCTGCTGAAGTAGTCCCCCAGACGGGGGGCTCTCCACCTCCTTACCGTTACTGTGTACTTTTCGTACGACCACCCCTTGTCAGGGATGGTCCCTGTGCCCATCCCTCCGTGGGATGAGAGAGCAGCTACACACTTCTTTTCGGGCGCTTCTCGTGCTCGGAACCGACGGTCAGGTTCGTCAATCCCAGGGTGAAGCGGCGCACATCGACGTGCTTCAATCCCTGGGATCGTCGCTCCATGCCCTGGCCGACCGTTCTCTCGCGGAGCTTGGCGGCGGGCGGCTCACCCGTTTGGTCATCGACGGCGAGTACGGCCGGGTCGCACTCCTCCAGGCTGCCGACGGGTCTGCGCTCGTTGGCCTTCTCGACGCCGACGCGCCTCTTGGGGCGGCGTTCTCGACCCTTCGAAGCACCCTGCGCAACGTCGCGTGACCCAAGCTCTGCTAGCGCTGGTCGCGGGGCTCGCGCTCTGGTCGTCTGCGGCCTGGTCGTTTACCTCCGATGTCAATCCCGGGGACGCGAACGATTCGCCGCTGGTCGCCTCGAGCGCCGCGGACGCCTCGGACTCGCTCGACTCGAGCGCGCGCGAGCCAGTCGCGGATCGCTCCAGCGCAGACGACTCGAGCAACGTGAACGGCCAGGATGTCCCCTTGGTCGCAGACGCCGAGGAAGAGGACCCGAAGGTCTGGATCGCCCCGTTCGCGCGCGGCTACGTCGATCTCGAAGAAGGCGCCGTCGACTTCGGTGCCGTCGCGGACGAGATTCAAGGCCGCTTCGAGTGTCACCTCGCTCTCACCACCGAAATCGGAAGCGCCGAAGGGACTCATCGCGCCTCCTTTCTTGCAACGCGCCGTCACGAACTCGTTCGCCGCGCACTAATCGCGGAAGGCGTGCCATCGCGCCGCATTCTCGACCGCGGATGGTCCCTCACGCCGGGCGAATCCGGCCGAGTCCACATCGAAAGGACTGAGTCATGTCGTTAGCTCTTCCCTGGCTCCTCGCGGCTGGGGGCGCCCTGCTCACCCTCGTCGCCGGCTATTGGTTCGGGCGCGCACGGAGCGCCCGCTTGGTCGCGGAGGCTCTTCGCCATCGCGACGCCGCAAGCGAAGAACAGCAGCGCGCGAATGCGCACGAGGAGGCTGCTCGCGCGGAACTGCGGCAGTTTGAGCGCACCCTCGGCATCGACCGAGGCGCTTCGCCAGTCGGAACGCTCGGCGCGCTGCTCGCCGGAAGCAACATCGAAGCCGCAGTTCTTGCGGGGCCCGAGGGCCTCGAGTTTGCCGGGGTGGGCTCGGCCGAACTCCGCGAGGAGCTCGCCGCCCTCGCTGCCCACGTCCACGGCGCGTTCCGCGGTGGTGAGACGCTCATCTTGCGGGGGACGCGCGGCGCAACGATCCAGATCGCAAACCTTCCGTCGGACGCCCCCCTGACACTCGTTGCATTTCAGCCGTCCGGTGAGGCCGCGTCGTTCGCGTTTGAGCGCGCGGTCCTTTCGTTCCGCGAGCACGTCACGGAAACACGCGCCGCGTTTGTCGCGCCGGCGACCTCCGGCACCTTGGAGGGGGTTCGCCAGGCCTCCGGCGCGACCTGGGTCGTCGACGCCGAATCCAGCTTCGACTCGCTCTCACGCCTTGTCGCCGACGCGAGCGACGGTCGTCTGCACTTCGGGTCCGCGAGCGCCGAGTGGCGCCACGCAGACGGGGTCGTCCTCGTGACCCCCGACCCGATGCCTCTCGCGTTTGGCTTTTCCACCGAACTCGATGCCGCTTCCGTCGCGCGCATCGAGGGCCTCAGCCTTGCAAAGGCGGCGTAGGATGAGTGACCTCGAAGATCAGCTGCGGATGCTTCTCGAAGAACGTGGACAGCTCCTCGAAGAACTTCAGCGCTTACGCGACCGGGTTGACGCGGCGCCGGCGAAGGAAGTTCGGGAAGCGAGCACCGGCGGAACGATTCGGCCGCCTCGGCGCGAGCGCCCCCGAAAGATCACCCGCGACTTTGCCCAACCGAAGCCTCCTCATCTGCAGAGTGTTCGGCCCCGCCGAAAGTCCGACGTGGTCGCCATCGCGCCGGATAGCGTCCCCGGCATCCCGCGAATTTCGCCCGAGGAGCTTCGCTCATCGATGGTGGAAGACCGCGCCGACTTCGACGCCGGCCAGGCGCGCCACCTCGATGAACACGCGCTCGACGCCCTCCCCTACGGCCTCGTGGTCGTCGATGGGCATGGACGAGTTCTCTACTACAACGACACCGAAGCGCGCTTCGTCGGACTGGAGCGCACCAAGGTCGTCGGTCGAAACTTCTTTCGAGACATCGCCCCCTGCACCCGGGTCCAGGCCTTCGAGGGTCGCTTCGAAGAGTTCGTACAGCGCGACAACGGCTACGGCGTGGAAACGTTCGACTTCGTCTTTCGATTTCGCCACTCGGTTCAGTCGGTGACGATTTACATCACCGCCGGGCGGCGACGCGGAACCTACAACATCGCGATGATCCGGCGTCA
Organism: Myxococcota bacterium; assembly: GCA_039186435.1. GTDB lineage: Bacteria > Myxococcota_A > Polyangia > Polyangiales > Houyiibacteriaceae > JALVDI01. Next base: position 19,490 of record JBCDAA010000141.1, read on the forward strand.
GGTCGTACGAACCTGATCGCTCTCTGCTTAAACTGACCCGGCACGATCACGAGATCCGTTTAAGCGACGAGCAATCTAGCGCCGCCGCCGGAGAAGAAGGACGGCGAGCAAACAGGCCCACGCGCCCGTTCCTCGGCTGCTCGTCGCGCACCCCGAACCTCCCGATGCGGCGGTTGTACCCGCATCCCGGGCTGCGGAAGCATCGCGCGAAGTCGCGGCATCGACCTCAACGGCGCCCGAATCCACGGCGCCCGAATCAACGGCGCCCGAATCAACGGCGCCCGAATCAAAGGCGCCAGCGTCGGTCATCATACCGGCGTCCCGCGAGACCCCCGCATCGTCATCCGCCCCCGCATCCCGAGGCTCCGCCGTGCCTTCCTCCGACTCGTAGAGATACGGGCGTGAGCTTCCCGAGTATGTGTCCTGACCGACGAAATCGAGATCCCCGTCGCGCCCGATGTCGCCGACGCCAACATTGTAGAGCCCCTGTCCCGAGACGAGTACCTGCGCGCTGCCGAAGGCGCCATCGCGGTTGGGA
>JBCDAA010000142.1:0-19825 GCA_039186435.1 Myxococcota bacterium
GGAAGGCTGGGTTGCGGAAGAAGCTTTTGCCATCGCGGTCTTTTGCGCGCGGCAAAGCACGACCTTCGCAGAAGCCGTCCGCCTCGCGGCGAACCATTCGGGAGACTCGGACTCCACCGGGAGCCTCGCCGGGCAGCTCGTCGGTGCAGCGCAGGGAGTCGACGCGATCGACCGTCGCTGGATGGACCCGCTCGACGTCATCGATGCGCTCGATCGCATCGCAAGTCGCTTCGTGGACCTCGAAACCTAGCGACGTTGTTCATCCTCTCCAAGGAACGTTCTTGGTCCGAGTCGCAAGGGGCTTGGGAGAATCCCAGAAGGCGTATGTCTCTTCACTGTCGCCTTCCGCGAACTACGGCTCACCATTGTGTTCGCAGCTCGGGCTCCATGTCCCCGCTCTCCGACGGAGCTACGGTTTCCGCCGGCAACGCGCGCCCGAAGCTTCCGGGCGCGGAGCGGGACCATCGAACGTGGAGTCGTGTCCTTCCAGCGGACGCGGTTCGACCGAGGTCGACGCCCCGGAGTGCGTTGTTCACGCATCGAAGGACCGCGCGGTCGACCGGGCAGTGACGGACGGGCTCCGCGCGCACCACGACCGCGTCACGATCGATGTCGAGCATCCAGTCCCAGCCACCGATGATCTGGTTTCGGTAGCACTGGGTGAGGGCGCGCGGCACCGAGGCGGGGACGTAGTACCAACCCCGCTGAGGCGTTCCCACCACCTGACCGATGGCGATCCATTCGTCGTTTTGAAGTCGCGGACGGCGCGCTGTTCCGTTGCAGTTCACATCGACGAGGGTGGGGCCGTCTTGTCTGGGCCGTGGAGCCATCACCGGCGGCATCGATGTCGCGGTTTCGCTCGCCGTGGTCTCGCTCGGCACGGCCTCCGGTGACACGGCTTCCGGTGGCACGGCTTCCGGCGACATCGGCACGGGCGGCACCGGCACGGGCGACATCGGCACGGGCGACTCGACACGAATCCGTCGCGGCGCAGGACGCATTTCGGCGATTGGCATTTCGGCGATTGGCATCTCGGCCATCGTTGTGGCCTCGGCGATCGCAGGGCCCGCGTCCACGGTTTCTTCGACTTCATCTTCCGGATCGGTCGTCTCTTCCGCGATCGCTTCGACGGTCTCCACCGCCATCGGCGAAACAGGCGCGGGATCGGCCCTCGACGGACCCGAAAACGCCCACACCACACCGCCGCCCACCAAAAATGCCGCGAGAAACGCTGCCGGGATCCACGGACGGCGCCCGGGAAGCGCGTCGCTTCGGAGCTCCACCGCCGCGGCGGCTTCGAGCGTTTCGGCGAACTCGCTCGCGCGCCACGACGGACGCTTTTCTCGTGCGAGCGCGCGCATCACAACATCGGCGAGGGGTGAGTCGTCGAGAGGTTCGGGATCGTTGCGGAGGATGTTCATCAACACCGCAGTTCCCGAGGGCCCGTCAAAGGGGAGCCGTCCGCTCAGGCATTCGTAGAGAACGACCGCGGCTGACCAAAGGTCCGTCGCAGGCCCAAGGGTCACGTCCCCCGCCGCCGCTTCGGGCGACATGTAGTAGGGCGTGCCGACGATGGTTCCGGTGGTTGTGCTCGTCTTGGTGTCGAGGATCTTGGCGATCCCAAAATCGAGGAGAACCGGAACGACCGTGCCGCTCTTGCGCGCCAAAAAAATATTACTCGGTTTGATGTCCCGGTGAACGATTCCCGCGTCGTGCGCGACTTGGAGCGCGTGAAGCACACCCACCATCAGCGTGACGGCTTCGCTCGCGGGCAAGGGCCCCCGTGCCGCGAGTTCCTTTTCCAGGTCGCGTCCCTCGAGGAGCTCAAGGGCCAAATACAAACACCCGTCGACTTCGCCCATGTCGAGGACATCGACGATGCCCGGGTGGTCGAGAGCGGCTGCCGCCTGCGCCTCCCGAATCAGTCGCTCCGCTCGTTTGCGATCTTCGCTCACCTCAGGACGGAGGAGTTTCACCGCGACGGTGCGGCCGGTGTAGGTGTGTTTCGCGGCATAAACGACGCCCATTCCGCCCCGCCCGAGAATCCGCTCAAGCGCAAAACGACCGCCCAAAACAGTTCCGATTCGCTCTTCTTCGGTGAGGATGGGCATGACAGAATTTGCGTCGCAGCGCGCGTCCCCGCATCGTAGCGCCGTGTCCGACCCTCGCGCCGACTCGGAAGCCACGGTAACGGTGGAAAAGCCCACGGGGCAATCCGGTTTCTATCTACTGGTTCTCGAGGGGCGCCGCACTCGGGCAATGGCGCTTCCGAGCGGCGGCACGATCGACATCGGTCGCGACGAGAGCTGCTTCGTTGTTTTGGACGATGATTCCGTGTCTCGCCGTCACGCCGAGCTCGATCTGCCGGCGCTCACCCTCCGTGACCTCGACTCCAAGAACGGCACGAGCGTGGAGGGGGAAAGCGTCGAGACCGCGACGATTCAGCCAGGAATGCTCGTCGGCGTGGGGGAGGTGACGCTCATCGTTCAGCGCGGTGAACTTCCTGCGTCCCGAAGCGACGTCCCCGTCGAGGGCACCGCGAGCGTGGCCATGCAGCGGGTGCTTCGAGCGGTGCGCTGCGTCGCGGCCGACGACATCACGGTGTTGCTCCTCGGTGAAACGGGCGTCGGCAAGGAAATGATCGCCGAGCGTGTCCATGCGCTTTCCGAGCGGAGCGAGGCACCGTTTCAGCGCGTTCACTGCGCCGCGCTTACGGAGTCGCTCTTCGAGAGTGAACTCTTTGGCCATGAAAAAGGCGCGTTTACCGGCGCGAACGCGGCGCGGGCAGGACTTCTCGAGTCGGCCAGCGGCGGCACGGTGTTCATCGACGAGGTGGGCGAAGTTCCGCCGCATGTGCAGGTGAAGCTGCTGCGCGTCTTGGAAGATCGTCGCGTGCGCCGTGTGGGCGGGCGCGAGGAGAGACTCGTCGACATTCGCTTTATCGCGGCGACCAACCGTGATCTCGAAAAGGAAGTTCTCGAGGGGCGCTTTCGGCAGGACCTCTACTTTCGGCTGAGTGGCTTCACGATCCGGATCCCGCCGCTTCGCCAGAGGCGCGACGAGATCATCGACCTGGCCGAACTCTTCCTCGAACAGGTGTGCGCGGAAAAGAAGCGTCCGATGCCGCGGATGGAAGACGCGCTGAAAGAAGCGCTGCGCGCGTACTCGTGGCCGGGCAACGTCCGCGAGCTCAAGAACGTCATGCGTCGTTTGCTGATCGTTTCGGAGAGCGACGTTCTGCGGGTTGCCGATCTTCCCCACGAGGAGATGACCCGCCGCGGTCAGATGCTCGAGGACGACGGCCCACGTCTCGACAGCCCCGACGAGCGCGAACGAATTCTGGCGGCGCTTCAAGAGACGGGGGGCAACCAGACCGCCGCCGCGAAGCTGCTTGGAGTTTCGCGTCGCACGCTGATCGATCGCCTCGACAAATACGGGATTGCGCGCCCGCGAAAGCAGTGAAGGACGCGCCCCCTGGCTTCGAGGTCCACGAGAAGGCCGGCGAAGGCGGCATGGGGGTCGTCTACCGCGCGAATTTCGAGGGCCGAATCGTCGCGCTCAAGCTTCTCCGGCCGGATTTGTTGCCCGCGGGCAGCGCCGCGCTCCGCTTTTCCCGCGAGGTTCGTGCAGCCCGGGCCCTCGCGCATCCCTCGATCGCCTTCTTTGTCGCGGAAGGCCAAACCCCCGCGGGCCGCCCCTTTGTGGCGCACGAGTGGATCGAGGGGACGACGCTGGCGGAGCACGGTCCGTGTTCGTCGCGCCGCGCGGTCGAGCTCATGGAACCCATTCTCGATGCGCTCGGTCACGCGCATCAGACCGGTCTCGTTCATCGCGACGTCACGCCGCGCAACCTGATCATCACCGACGCGGGCGCAAAGCTGATCGACTTTGGTCTCGTCGCGAGCCTCGCGCGATCGGTCGACGAACAAACGTGGTCGCGTCTCACGAAGACCGGCTTCGTTGTTGGCACGCCGCCCTACATGGCGCCCGAGCAGATTGAAGGCCGCAAGGTTTCCGCCGCCACCGATCTTTGGGCGATGGGCGTGATTCTCTATTGGCTCTCCAGCGGTCGGGAGCCCTTCCTTGCGAAGACGCCAACCTTGCGAATGCTCAAAGCAGTGTCGGAGCCGCCCCGTCCGCTGAACGAAGTGGCGCCGCATCTTTCGGCGGACTTCTGTGCGCTTGTCACGCGCGCGATGGAAAAGGAGCCAGCGCAACGATGGCCTTCCGCGCAGGCGATGAGGGATGCGCTTCTCACGGCGAAGGTGGGCGACGTGTGTCCGGAAGCGAGCGAGACCACCCTCGCCACCACCCGTACGCGGCGCCGCTGAACGCTACTCGGAAGCGGCTATTCGGACGCGGCTACTCGGAGGCCTATTCGGAACCGACGCGAATTCCGCGAAGACGGAGCCAACGACGAAAGCGTTTCCACTGCTCTGCGGTCATCCAGCCCATGGTCCGACCGTTCGCACGGACCTTCAGCCAACCGGCTTTGGCCGGGGTGTAGCCCTTTGGCGGGGTCGGTCGACGGGCGCAGCGCTTCGCAAGGTCACTGGAATCCAGCTCGCTTGCATCGAGCTCAAGACTCACCATTCCGCCGCGTTCGGTGGCCCTACCCACGACCCGGAGTCTGTCACGAGGTTGATACCCTGGGGTCGTGAAAATCCCCGACACCTGAAATCATTAGTGATTTAGTCGTCGAAGAGCGGTGCTGACCGTATCACGAAGGCACGCATAGCAGTCTCGGCGCCCAAGAAGCCCGCAGCCCTCGTCGGAGAGTCGGTTGGCCCTTCGAACCGCCGGGAGCGCGCGATCGTCGTCGTATCGAATGAGTGCCCGGAGCTGGCGTTCTTTTGTTGCACACTGCCGAGCGAGCTCCATTCGGGCGACCGCGACCGCGAAGGGCGGCGCCTCATCCCGCCGAGCCAGGACCGCATGAGCCGCGGCAACACGCTCTTCGCGGCGACCTTCGAGGAGACTCTCGAGGGGAAACTCGACCTCGTCTTCCGGCTCGTCTTTGACGGGAAGTTCATCCGGGACGAGAGGCGCCGGTTCCGTTTCGGCAACGGGTGCCGCGTTTGCGATCGGCGGAGGATCGACCGGTTGGGTCACCCGCCACGCAACGCCGCCGAGGATCAGGAGCGCCGCGGCGGCGAGTCCCATCGTGAGCGATCGGTTGGGCGCCGCCGCCGCCTTCTCTTGAGGGAACTCGCCGAGACGTGTCGCGATCGCGTCCGCGTCGTCGGGGCGTGAGTCTGGGAGCGACGCGAGAAGCTGGGTCACGAGGTCGCCGAGCGCGTCGGGTGCTCCGCCGGTGAGGGCGGGCCGCGGAGGCTCCTCCCGCAGCTGGACCCCCAGTACGGTCTCTGGATCTTCGCCGAAGAGGCGTTCGCCGGAGAGCATCTCCCACAACAAAACGCCAAGTGCGTAAAGGTCTGCGCGGCGGTCGACGTTTTGTCCCATCGCCTGTTCCGGCGCCATGTAGCCGACCGTTCCGACCACATCGCCCGCGAGCGTCAACGGTCGCTGATCGCCGCCGAGGGCATCGGGTTTGACGTGCGCAATGCCGAAGTCGAGAACTCGAACGTCTTCGTGATCGTTCGATTTTTCGAGCATCAAATTCTCGGGTTTCAGGTCTCGATGGACGAGCCCCGCGCGATGCGCCTCGTGCAGCGCCCCTGCAATTTGCGCCCCCAAACGGCAGACCTCGCGCCACGGGAGTGCCCCTTCGGACGCAAGTCGTTCGCGAAGATCGCGCCCCTCGATGTACTCCATCACGAGAAAAAGGCGGCCGGTGTCAGTCCAGCCGAAGTCGATGCCGCGAGCCACGTTGGGGTGCTGAAGCTGGGCGAGGGCAGCCGCTTCCCGGGCGAAGCGCTCCCGGGCACGCTCCTCCTGGGTCTCGTGGAGGAGCTTCACCGCGACCCGGGTCCCGAGACGGACCTGCTCCGCGATGTAGACGGTCCCCATGGCGCCTCGCTTCAGGGGCTCGACCAGACGATAGCGATCGTCGAGCACCTGACCGGAGAGGTCACCAGGGTCCTCCATCATTGGGCGGGTAATCGCCACGCGCAGAGTATGACTCGTATCGAGCAAAGGATCTTCCAACTTCGCTCGGAACTTCTGGAACGAGAGCACCGATCGTGCGTTAGGATGGGCGCGATGGCGGTGTTCCGGCTGCGCTACGGCTCTCGAGAAGTGGTCTTGCCTCTGGGCAAATTCACCATCGGTCGCGCGGCGGACTGCACGCTTCGAATCGACGACGAACACCTCTCACGCCATCACGCGATTCTGCGGATCGAAACCGACAAGGTGGCGATTCGCGATGCGGGGTCGCGCAACGGCGTGATGGTCAACGGCGTTCGCATTCGCTCGACGCGCTACATCGTTCCCGGCGACCGCGTGCGTCTCGGAACGCACGAGCTCGAGCTCCTTTGCGACGACGTCAAAGAAGGCTTTGTTACCCAGCCGACGCGCGAGGATCCCGGCGGAACTCCGGTGCAGGCGCCGCCTCCGACGCCCACCGACGAAGAGCTGCCAAAACCGGACGTGTTGAGTCAGCGCGAACTCGAGGTGCTGGAGCTCCTCACCTTGGGTCATACGCAGCGAGAGATCGCCGAGCGTCTTGGTGTGGGGACGAAGTCGGTCGAAACCTACCGGTCGCGCATCGGCGAAAAGCTCGGACTGCGAACCCGCGCCGAGCTCGTGCGCTACGCGCTGCGTCACGGACTCGTGAAGCCCTACTAGCGGTGCTCTTGGCGGATCGCGTCGACCAGCGCATTGAGCTGTTGGCGCACGCGATCGATCGCGTCAGGGTTCTGCCCTTCGAGGGCGGCGCGAAAAGTTGCGATCGCGTGACCGAGTTCATCGCGAATCGATCCCGTGAGATCGGTGTAGAGCGCATCGGCGCGCGCGAGGGTCGTGCGATTAGGAAGCGTGTCGCGCGGATGAAACTTGAGCGCCTGCATCGCCTCGCGCGCGGCGTCGATTTCTTTCTTGCTTAGCTTTCCGGGTGCGCGCTCGATCACGAGATGTTCGACGCGGTCGGTACCTTCGATCGACATCTCCACTTCGAGGATGCCGTTGAGGTCGTAGGTGAAGCGAACGTCGATGGATGCCTGTCCTCCGGGCTTCGCCGGAAGGTCTTTAACCAGGTATTCGCCGAGAAAAGTGTTGTCTTTGCAGAGGGAATGCTCGCCTTGGTAGATCGCGACGCGAATCTCTCGCTGGCCTTCGCCCATGGTGAAAAAGCGCTGCGTGCGGCTCGCCGGAATGGTCGTGCCGCGCTCCAAAATCGGCGTGTAAAGGCCTTCGATCTGCTGGCGTCCCATGATCGTTGCGGTCGCGATGCCCATCGAAAACGGTGCGACGTCGGTGACGACCATGTCCTCGACGGCTTCGTCGCCGGCTTTGAGGGCAGCCTGCACGGCGGCGCCGAGAGCGACCGCCTCGTCGGCAGGAAGATCGTTCTTCGGCATCTTGCCAAAGAGCTTTGCGGCGAGATCGACAACGCAGGGCATGCGCGTCGCGCCACCAACCAGCAGAACCTCGTCGATGTCTTCGGCGCGAACCTCCGCATCGCGAAGCGCACGAAGGATCGGCGCCGTGAGACGGGTCAGCAGTGGCTCCCAAATCCGTTCCGCTTCCTCGCGCGTGATCACTCGGTCGACATCGATGGTGCGCTCTCCGAGTTCCAGGCGCGGGACCACGATGCGCGCTTCGCCCTGTGTACTCAGGCGGCACTTGGCGTCCTCTGACGCGCTTAGAAGGCGAGCGTAAAGGCGCGCGTCCTCACTCGCGTCGATTCCATGGTCGCGTTGCAGTTCGCTTGCGAGCACCTCCGCGATCGCTTCGGCGAAGTCTTCGCCGCCAAGGCGCGCGTCGCCGGCGGTCGACTGGATTTCGATGACGCCTTCGATGATCTCGAGGACCGTGACGTCGAAAGTTCCGCCGCCGAGGTCGAGAACAACGGCCTGCATTTCTTCGTCGCGATTGTGAAGGCCGTAGGCCATCGCCGCGGCTGTGGGTTCGTTGATGATGCGCTCGACTTTGAGGCCTGCGATCGCGCCGGCATCCCGCGTGGCCTGTCGTTGTAAATCGCCGAAGTAGGCGGGCACGGTGATCACCGCTTCGGTGACTCGCTGGCCAAGGGCCGCCTCCGCGTCTCGTTTGAGGGACTCGAGGACCAGGGCGCTCAGCTCCTGCGGGCGCATCTGCCGGTCGGCGATGTCGAGCTTCTTGTCGGCGCCCATGTCGCGCTTGAAGGTTCGGGCGGTTCGTTCGGGATGCGAAACGGCGCGGGCGCTCGCGGCGGCACCCACGAGGACGCGCCCGTCGTCGTCGAAGCTGACCGCGCTGGGCGTGAGCCGCTCCCCGATCGCGTTTTCGAGAACGATCGGCTTTCCATCTTGAAGAACGGCAACCAGCGAAAACGTGGTCCCCAAATCGATGCCGACGGTTAGACCTTGCTGCTCATGGAGTGGGACGACCTTCACCTACGCCTCCTGGGCCGTCGAGGATAAAGAAGCCGCAGCGCCTTTGCACCGCAAAGCGGAAGGGGACGGCGTGGCGCGTAATCGCGCGGTCTTTGGACGAGCCTAGGTCTTCGGGGGAGAGGACCGCGAGCCGCATGCGTGCGAACGCCGCTTTTGCGGTGTCGCAGTCGCCTGCCTGAAGCGCGTTTCGCACCTCCTGGGCATCGGCGCAGAGCGAGCCCGAGTCCCAGGTGCAGACTCCGACGGCCGCGAGCTCGAGCTCTTCGTCGGTGGCACCGAGGCCAAGTTGAGACGGGTCCACGATCGGTGAACCCACGTAACTGGGTGGCGGTGCGGCGGGGCGTTTGACGACCTTCAAGATCACGCGTGCCGCGATCAGCACAGCGAAGATCGCGAGCGCGATCGCCCATCCGTTGACCTTCTTCTTCGGGGGAGATTCCTTCCAGTGCAGGATCGGCTGCTGCGGCGGCAGGTTGGACGCGATGTTCTGTGGAAAGCCACCCGACGCCATCTCGAACGCAGGCTTCACCGCGGCATGCAGCGTTGGCGCGTAGAGAAGGAGGTACTCCTCGAGCTGCTTTCGGCTCTCCGGTTGTCGATCCATCCAGGAGAGCAGCTCCGGAATCGCGAACGCAGGATCGCCGTCCAAAAGACCGCGCCCAAGACTTCCGAGCAACGGGGGAGGAAACGCCTTTGGGAGCGCCGTGAGCTCCTTCACCAACGCGTAGGTCGCCGCCGCCTGCGACCCGTGCAGCTCAGTTTCCCGCCCGGAGTCTCGCAGCCAGGTGGAAAACGCCTCAAACGACCGACGCGCCGGTGCCGGATGTCCCTCCCGAAAAAGACGCAGCACAAAGTCGAGCGCCATGTGTACGGACGGCGCCCACGAATCGCGGCCCTGCGCTGCTTCCGCGATGCCGTGCGTCATCGCGTCGGCCGCCCCTTCCGCATCGCCGCGTCGAAGAAGACAATCCGCCACCGTCAACGTTGCGATCGAGACGCCCGCAGCCGTTTTGGCCTCGGCGAGTTCCGCATCGCTGAGACGCTCGGGGTGCTGCCGAAGAAGGGGCTCCAAAAAGCCCGGAAGACCCCGCTGGTGCGCGGCGCGAAGCGTCTCTGCGGCTTCAGCCATCTGCGAGGTCACAAGAAGTGCATCGTGCAAAAGCCAGTAGGCTTCGCCGTCATCCGGGAGCGCTGCGATCGCCTCACGTCCGATCGCGACGCGTTCGGCATCGGTCGCGCCGTTGCAGCGATCGAAGAAGACTTGAATTGTGACCTCGCCCGGAGCCAGCGGAGGAGCTGGGGCGGGTGCAGGGCGTTCGTGCTTCGGCGGCGGTGGCGCGTCGCTCAGACTTTCGCGCGCTTGGTCGGCCCAGCTTTTCTTGGGCGCAGCGCCCCACGCCTTGACGGCGTCGTCGTTGGGTTCATGGGGAGCGTCGGTCGCACCGCGAAGTTCCCACTCCGGCGCCTTCTTGATGCGCTCGTACGCTTCGCGAATTCGCTGAAATCCCTCCGGGTCCGTTTCCGGTTTGTGGACCTTGATCAACCGCAGGTACGCACGTCGCGCTTTCTTGGCGTCCGTGCCCGGCTCTACCCCGAGAATCTCGTAGGCCTCTGCGATTTCCACAGCGAGCGAAGAATAGCGAAAGCGTCTTTGCTGTCGATGCGCTGCGCGCTCGATTTCGCGCGGATCAGGGGTCTCGGCTCGGAGCGGTGGGATGACACCGTGCGTCGACGAGTTCGCGGAGGTTCTGAATGGGGCGGGTAAACGCGACCCCGTAGTTCTCCGCCACCGGGGACGAAGTCAGCGCGTCGAGCTGCGACTGGGCTTGCGCTGCGACGGGACAGTCCCTGGCGCGAAGTGCGTCGCGAACGATTTCAGCGGTCTCACAGGTGGAGTCGCTAAGCGTGCAGATCACGAACGCAGCATTCTCGGCGACCGACGCTGGATCCGTTGCGTCGCCGTCGGCACTGTGGCTGCAGAACCGGTCGAGCTGCGTTGAAAACGTTCCAAGGCTGGCGAGAACGATCCACATCCACCAGTTGGAGCTGACCCGACCGCCTTTGCTCGCGACCGCTTTGAACGCGGGCGCGACGGCCCTGTGAAGGTGGGGTGCATCGCGCTTGAGAACGTCCAGGTTGGTCTTCCGCTCCGCGTAGCGGGTCGCCTCTCCCCAAACGACCACGTCGGCGATCGCTGAGGACGGATCTCCCTGAAAGATGCCTTTCGCGAGCGCGGCCAAGAGTGCGGTGTCGACATCGCCGGGCAACGATGCGAGCTCGCTGGTGAGGATGAACGTTGCGGCGTGATGTTCGAGCTCTGTCTCGAGACCGGCTGTCCGAATCCACGCCACGAGGGGCGCGAACACCCGGCGTGCGAGTTCGGGACGCTTTGCGACGAAGAGGCCAAGAACCACGTCGATGCTTCCGACGGGATCCAGACGTGCGCCATCGTTTGCCTTTTGGAGGGCATCGAGAAGCGTGGCCGTCGCTTGCTCGACGTCGTCTCGCGCCAGGGGGGCTTGGGCGACAAGCGAGGGGTCGACGTGTGCCGCACGGGCGAGTTCTTCGGGTTCGAGGGAGGGCGCATAGCCGCGAAGAAGCTCCTCGAAGAAGCCGGGAAAACCCTTTTGATGCGCCATGCGTAAAACGTCGCGGGCTTCGGCAAGCTGGCTCGCTTCAAAGAGCGCCCCGTAGAGCATCCAGTAGCCTCCGGCGTGTCCGGCAGCGCAGCAACCGCTTCTCGCGCGATGCTGATGTACTCCGCGATACTTGCCGTCAGGGCTCGATTGGTGAAGGCGTCAAGCGGCGTGGACGAAGCTGGGGTCTGGCGGGGAGTCCCGCTTTTGACGCACTCGTACGCCTCGCGAACGCGCTGAAAGCCCTCCGGATCTTGCTCGGGCTTGTGAACTTTGATCAATCGAAGATAGGCGCGCCGCGCGTCCTTCGCGCTCGTGCCCGGCTCTACCCCGAGAATCTCATAGGCTTCCGCGAGCGTCACAGCCCGCGAAGAATAACGAAAGATGGGTTCGTGTCGACGACCTACTCGCGCGGATCGTTGGGCCGCTCCGGAAGCTCCCGCAGGAATTCGGAAAGCGGCCGCATCGGGTCGGGCGAGGGGTCGCCGAAAGCGAGTTCGAGCTCAAGCTCCAGCCCGACCCAGGTGTCGACGCAAACGGGGGTCCCCTGATGGAGCAGAACGCCGAGCTCAGGTTCGTTTTCTGCGTACGCGATTCCGAGGTCGTCGCCGGTGACCGCGACGTCGTCGCAGCTCGGCGGAAGGTCGCGCCAGACGGACTCGGCGACAGTGAACTCCGGGGCGGGAAGATCGAAGGAGCGAAGTCCTGCGACGAGCTCCGCTTCCGTCGTGCCGTTTTGGCATCCGGCGAGGGCAGCGAGGAGCGAGAGCGTAGCGAGGATGCGTTTCATGATCTTTCCGTCCCGGACCGAAGTCCGTATTCTTTCACGAGCTGAGAAAGACGCGAGCGCGTCATTCCCAGGTGCGACGCGGCCTGGGTGAGGTTTCCGGCCGTGTCTTGAAGCGCCCGCGCGATGAGCGAGCGTTCGAGTTCCTTTTTGAGTTCACGAAGCGAGAGATCTCCGCGACGAAGCCGCGCGTAGGCGTCGTCGTTCGGCGTTTCGGCGAGGTCGTCGGGCAGGGTGAGGTCTGCGATCGTGACGAGCGGTCCTTGTGAGAAGAGCGCTGCGGCGCGAATGACGTTTTCGAGCTGGCGCACGTTGCCGGGCCAGCGGTAGGCCTTCAGGACCCGAACCGCCGCGGCGTCGAGGCGCTTGCGCACAAGACCTTCCTCTTCATGGAGTTCGTCGAGAAAGCGCTCGGCGAGGAGCGGGATGTCCGCGGGGCGTGAACGTAGCGGTGGCAGCTCGAGGGTGACCTCGTGAAGACGGTAGTAGAGGTCCTCCCGAAACGTTCCCTTCGCGACCATGGCTTCGAGATCGCGGTGGGTCGCGGCGATGACGCGAACGTCCACGTCGATGGTCTCGCGGCCGCCGACCCGTTCAAAGGAGCGTTCCTGAAGTACGCGCAAGAGCGCTGCCTGAACGCGCGGGGAGAGCTCGCCGACTTCGTCGAGGAAGAGCGTTCCTTGGTGGGCGAGTTCGAAGCGTCCGATGCGGCGTTCGGTCGCCCCGGTGAAGGCGCCCTTTTCATGGCCAAAGAGCTCGCTGAGCAGAAGGGAGTCCACCAGCGCGGCGCCGCTCACGCGAACGAGGGGCCCGTTGCGCCTCGGAGACCTGCGGTGGATCGCTTCGGCAAGGAGTTCTTTGCCGGTGCCGCTCTCGCCGCGAAGGAGGACCGTGCAACGGGTTGGGGCGACGCGTTCCGCTTGGGTAAGCACCGAGGTCATCGCCGCGGATGCAGCGATCATGCGGGAACGCGTGAGCGGCTCGGCGGGACGGGTTTGTCGATGCCAGGCGTCCCGAAGATCCGCCGGAACCCGAGACGCGATCCGATGCACCAGCGCGTCTCGTTCCGTACGGTTGGCTTCCGCCGCGCCGTCCTCGCCGCGTTCGCGGTGTGCGACGATCAATGCGCCAAGAATGGCGAGGCGAAGAAGGGGGTCGTCACTCGCAAGCGATTCGGCGGCGCGCAGTTCGACGAGCTCGCGTCCAAGACGCCCGGAGACGATGCGCAGGGCCTCCGCTCGCGCAATGCGAAGCTCCGCGTGCCGGCGAGGCGTCAGGTGGTTGCGGTCGATGCCGTCGAGGCGTGCGAGAGCCGCTTCCGGTTCCCCCTTGGCGGTTTCGACCTGCGCGAGAGCGACCTCGATCGCCGCGTTTCGGGTCGGGTCGAGAACCCCGCGAAGGGCGCGGGCCTCTTCGAGAGCGACTTCCGCCAAGGTCAGTTTTCGCTGTGCGAGAAGGACTCGTCCTCGGAGGAGATGACCCTCGACGGCAGCGGAAGGAGCGAGTCGGCGACCGCCGATCTGGGCCCCAAGGTCGGCCATCGTGAGCGCGCGTTCGTGGGCGCCAAGACTCGTGTAGAGCTCGCCCAAGTTAAACGCTGCGCGGGCCTGCGAGGTGCGATGACCGAGCGCGCGAAGCCATCGAAGTGCGTTTTCGTACGCGTCCCGAGCGTCGGCGTAGTTGTGCTGCAGATGTGTGGCGACGGCGAGGTTGTGCCAGGCGAGAGCGCGCGCCTTCGTGTCGTCGGCCTCGTCCGCGAGTCTCGTTGCCTGCCGAAGACACTCGACGGCGTCGCCTAGCGCGTGGAGTCGAATGTGAGCGATGCCGACGCCAGCGGTCGCAAGCGCGAGGTGCCGCGGCGACTCCTGTTGGCGGGCCGCTTCGGCGTACTCCCGATACTTCGTCAGGCACCGCGCCGGGTCCCGAAGCGAAGCCTTTGCGGAGGTCTGCAGTGCGTCGAGGTCTCCGGGGTCGCGGTGCAAGACGCGCTCTGCAAGCGACGCGGCCTTTTCGACTTCGCCGCACTGGAAAGCGCTTTCGGCGCGAATCGCGTCCGCGTCACAACCGAGGGAGCGGAGGAGCGCCGGAACCTCGTCCGCGCAGCCCGTCTCGAGGAGAATGCAAGCGAGCGTTTGCGCGGACGCTTCGGTTGGAAATGCCTGATGCCAGTGACGAGCCGCTGCGCGCGCTTCGGGCCAGGCGCCGAGGGCGACAAATCGCTCGACGATGGCTCCTCGACGGGCGGAAGTGGGGTGCGCATCGTCGACCGCTTGAAGCACGGCGATCGCCTCGCGTGGGGCGTCGACGCGATCGAGCAAGTCGGCTGCCTCGTCGACGTGGGCATCCGCGGATGAGGAGTCGGCGCGAAGCCAGAGTTCGATCGCGCGCGACCATCGGGCTGTGCGCCAGAAGTACGATGCGAGATGGAGCGCTAGCTCCGTGTCAGTGGGCGCAAGGCGAGGATCCTCGTAGCGCAGTTCCTCCCCGGCAACGTGGACGCCGAGCTCCTGCCATTCGCTATCACTCTGCTGCAGTTGAAAGAGCGTCTTCACATCTGCGCGCCGGAGGCCTCCGGCAATCGCGATCGCGGTGAGCGCGCGGCGCATTGCTGGGTCGCCCGGGGGCTCTCGAAAACTTCGATGGAGCGCGCGCTGACTTCCGGCGCAGGCTTGGAGCGTCGTCGCGACGAGCTCAGGTTGCGCAAGCCATTCCCGTACTCCGTCTTCGTCGAGGGTGGGGACCTGCCGAACCTGAAACCCATCGAGCGATCGATGCAGCGTCTTCATGGCGAGGATCACCGAGGGACCTGAAAGCGAAAGCTCGTTCAAACGCGCCCAGCTCTCCGCGTCCAAACGCTCGGCGTCGTAGACCGCCGTGAGGCCTTGCTGCGGGAGCGCATCCCGCAGGCAATGGGGCTCCCGGCGCGCAACGACTTCGACGACCTGCATCCGCGACGCGACGAACGCCCGGAGGATCAGTTCGGCGTCTTCCCCGACAAGAATGACGCGGAGAGGCGCGCCCCTATCGGCGGCCTCGCGCAATGCTCCGAGCATGCGCCGGCGTCCCTCTCCCAAGACAAGCGTCACGACGTCTCTAAGGTAGCGGATTCGAAGCGCTTCAGCGAACCGGGCCTTGCCTTTGGATCGAACTTCGATCATGGCCCCGCGTGGCCTCGCGCCTCCGAGCTTTTTCCCCCCGATTTCCGTTCGACCCGGCACGCACGCCGGTGTTCTACGGATGGGTCATCGTCGTCGTCAGCACCGTCGGCGTGGTGATGAGCATTCCGGGCCAGACGATGGGCGTTTCCGTATTCACGGACTCGCTTCTCGAGGCGACGGGACTGAGCCGCCTGTCGGTCAGCAACGCGTATCTTGCAGGAACGCTGCTCAGCGGTCTGACACTCCCGTGGGGAGGCACGCTCCTCGACCGTTGGGGGGCGCGCGCGACCGGTGTCCTCGCGTCGATCGGTCTTGCGTTGACCTTGGTCTACCTCAGCTCCGTCGATCGTCTGATGCCGGCGCAGCCCGTGTTTCGGATCGGCGGCCTAGTGCTTGGCTTCTACGCGCTGCGTTTCAGCGGACAGGGCATGCTGACGATGGTGAGTCGCACGATGCTCGGCCGCTGGTTTCGAACGCGGCGAGGGTTGGCGGCGGGTGTGAGCGGGGTCTTCGTGTCGTTTGGTTTCGGCGCCGCGCCGCTGCTCTTCGATGCGTGGATTGCGGACGCGGGTTGGCGTGGCGCCTGGCGGGAGATGGCCGTCGTCGTGGCGGTGGGCATGGGCGCGGTGGCGTACCTCTTCTACCGAAATGATCCGGAGGCGTGCGGTCTCGAAATGGACGGCGGTGGGACGAAGGACGAGGGACCGAGCGAGCCGGAACCGGAGGTCACCCGCGGCGAAGCGATCCGCACCCTCGCGTTTTGGGCGGTGACGGGCGCTCTCGCGTTTCAGGCGCTGATCGTGACAGGAATTACCTTTCACGTCGTCGATCTCGGTGCCGCGGCAGGGCTTTTGCGCGACGAAGCTGTTGCGGTGTTCCTGCCCATGAGCGTCGTCAGCACATTTGTGGGCCTCACTGGCGGAATCCTCGCGGATCGGGTGCCGGTTCGGCTGCTTCTCCTCGTGATGATGGGCGCGCAGGCACTAGGGATTGTGGCTGCGACCGATCTCGATGGGCTCTTTTGGCTCGCGGTCGCAGGCCTCGGCGTGAGTGGAGGTCTCTTTGCGCCGATTTCGACGGTGGCGTTTCCGCGGTTCTTCGGCCGCACCCATCTTGGCGCGATCGCGGGCGTGGAGATGATGTGCCTCGTGATTGCGAGCTCCCTTGGCCCCTCGCTCCTCGCGTTCTCGCAAACGGCCCTAGGCTCCTACAACCCTGCACTTTTTGGGTGTTTGGCGCTCCCGGCAGTGGCCGCGATCTTGGCTCTCGGCTTTCGAAATCCAGCTTCTCGGTGAAGCGTTCTGAGCGCTCGCGCGTATAACTAGATGTAGACGACGATGCTCCGACGACAACGACAGACCCTGGGGCGGTGGATCGCGGTGCTGGCGCTCGCAACCGCGAGTCAAAGCCAGGCACAGCTCGCGGAAGAACTGCGGCGACCGCTCACCCGTGCGGAGCGGGAGATGCTCGAGAGTGGGGAGACGGTCGCCCGCGCGATTTCGGAGCGCCGCGGCAACCTCTCGCTGATGGGCGGCACGAGCTATCAGATCGTCAATCGCCTGCCTTCGGAAGTGTGGGCGGCGATGACCGGCGACTCTTCGGACTACCGAAATATGTTGCCCAAGGTGGAAGCGGCGACGGAGGTTGATCGCGAGGGGGATAGCGCGCGCCGCATTCGCTTCGAGCATCACGTCGGCCCGGTGCGAGCGCGCTACGTGATGCGATTTAGTTACGATCCGCGCCGGCGAATCGTGCAGTTTCGCCTCGATGAGTCGGAGCCCCATACCATTCGAGCGGGGTGGGGCTTCATTCGGATTCGGTCCTGGTCGGACAGTCGCACGCTCGTGTCGTTCGGCACGATGGTCGATATTGGGCAGGGACTTGTCACCGGCGTGATTCGACCGACGCTGCATCACTGGATTCTTCGGATTCCCTGGACGATCAAGCGGCATTTGGAGCGGCGGCGCAGGCAGCGCTGAAGACCGCGCGCCGGTTTTGCGACCACTCGATCGACGAAGCGCGGTACCCTTGCGGGGATGAGTCTCGTTCGAATCGTGGCCGCGGGCGACACGCACATTGGACGGCGCGAACACAACGAGGACGCAATTCTCCTGCGTCGGGAGTTGAACCTCTTTGCTCTTGCGGACGGCGCGGGCGGTGAGAATGCCGGCAACGTGGCGAGCTCTCTCGCCCTGACGACGCTGGGCCATCGATTCGAGGCCACCGAGGAAGATGAGCGCGAAGGCTTCGACGTTTTGGGTCTGCCGATGGCCGCGAAACGTCTCTCGGCGGCGATCCATCGCGCGAACGCGGAGGTGGTTCAGCTGGCGGCAGCCTCCGACAAATACCAGGGGATGGGGACGACCGTTGTCGCGGCGTACGTGGAGCCGCAGAAGGCCGTTCTTCACCTGGCGCACGTTGGGGACTCGCGTTGCTACCGTTTGCGCGCGGGGATTGTCGAGCTGCTCACGCAGGACCACTCCTTGATGAACGACGTCTTGGAGCTTGCGCCGGAGCTCGATGAGGAAAAGGCGAAGACGCTGCCGACGCGGGTGGTGACGCGCGCGCTTGGTATGTCGAAGAGTGTACGCGTGGCGATGCATTCGTTTGCGCTGGCGCCGGGCGATCGATACCTGATGTGCAGTGATGGCCTGACCGATCAGCTGGAGGAAGAGCAGATCGCGGATGCCCTCGGCCAGGATGTGCGTCCGGATGCGCTAGTGAAGATCTTGTTGGACATCGCGCATGCGCCGCAGGCGCGCGACAACATCGCGGTGCTCGTTTTGGACGTGCATCCGACGGGCGCGACCGACTGGCCCTCGCCGACCCTGCGAGCGCGGCCGTTGCAGCAGCAGGTCGCATCGGCCATCGATGACGACGACGAGCCGGAGCTTCTGATCGTGGAGCGCGACGACGAGGACGATGGCTTCGATGAGGAGCTCGATGAGGAGCTCGATGAGGATGACGAGGCGGAACTGATCGTTGAAGACGGGGACGTCGAAGTCGTGGAAGACCCGCCGACTGCGGAATTCAAGGCGGTGAAGCTCGTCCCGACCCCGTCCCCGGAGAAGGCTGCGGCGATCAAGAAGGTGCTCCGGCACATGCCGGATCCGAAAGAAGAGCGCGAGGCCACCATCCGCTTTCAGCGAAGCTGCCGGCACTGCGACGCCCAGTTCGACGGCCCCGCCGACGTGTGCCCCTTCTGCTGGAAAGCCGTCTAACCACCCCGCGGCGGGTCTCAGCGGCCGAGCCTGGCAAAAGCTTGTAAGCCAACCTAATTTATTGACATGCCAATTCGGCGCGGCGGTTGCGTGTAAGAGCTGAGTCCGCGCTGGCTGGGTTGGGCAGCGATAAATTAAACCCACCTAATTTATTGACAAAGGCACTTCATCGATCCAGACTCTCCGGGTGCCGCAACTTCGTTCGGAGCGTCTCGATGTCGACTCGACGTCGTACTACCACCTGATGTCTCGATGCGTTCGTCGAGCGTTCTTGTGTGGAAAGGACCCGTACACCGGAAAGGACTTCGACTACCGCCGCGAGTGGATCGAAGAGCGCCTCTTCTGGCTATGCTCTGTCTTCGCCGTCGATCTGCATGCGTATGCGGTGATGTCGAACCATCTTCACGTCGTCGTTCGAGTCGACAGAGAACGTGCGGAAGGGTGGAGCGACGCTGAGGTCGTGCGGCGCTACGGAAAGCTGTTCCGATTCAAGCCGAAGGAACTTGAGACGCTCCCACAACACGAGCGTGAAGCTCGAGTCGCTGCTTGGAGAGAGCGCCTGTGGAGTCTTTCTTGGTTGATGCGTTGCCTCAACGAAGGGATCGCAAGGCGCGCGAATGACGAAGATGGCTGCAAGGGGCGCTTCTGGGAGGGACGCTTTGTTTGTCAGCCTCTCCTCGACGAAGCGGCTTTGTTGACCTGCATGGCGTACGTTGATCTCAACCCCGTTCGCGCGGGTCTCGCCAAGTCGTTGCGCGGTTCGAAGCACACTTCGATACGAAGACGACTTCGTGCGCACGACAGCGTTCCGGCTGGCCTTGCGCCTTTTGCCGATCAGGTTCCCGCGCGATCACGAAGGACGCCGGTGCCGATCAGTAGCGATGACTACGTCAGCCTGTTGGAGTGGGCTGGGCGTGCTGTGTTGTCCGATTCGGTACGAGGTCGTCCCGCAGCGCTTGGTGAGTTCGGGTTGGATCCGACCGCGTTCTTGGGGGTGATGGCGCTTCACGGATTGCAAACGGCGAGTGCGCTGGGAAGCGCGGACGCGCTGGAGGAGTTTGCGGGCTCGAAGGGGCGGCTGTGGGTTCGGGGAGTTCAGATCGCGCGACAGTTGGTCACTGGGTAGGGTCGTCTTCTGCGAGCTTGGTCAGGGGGAAGTGCGGCCGTCTGGGTGGGGCGTTCCAGTCTTAGTCACTTGCTCGCGAACTGTTTGAGCGATCTCGATGCCCCATCATTGGGCGTGAGCGGTCCTGTTTAGATCACTGCGAGATTCGAGCTTCGAGACGCTCTGAGCAGCAGGAACGGAGTCGGCTTACGCGGTGATTTGGTGTGCACCTCATTGGCTGCGCACCCGCAAGTCGACAACAAGCTCTCTCGTTTCGACCCGCTCGTTTGGAATCACGCCCGAACGGTCGAGCAGCTCATGTTAAAAAAACAGGTTGGCTGATAATTTTCTTCGACGGCGTAGCGGTCCACGCCGTCGAAGGAGCACCAGCTCAGACTCGTGAATCTACAGACCAGAGCGGAC